>JAWVEV010000001.1:0-10179 GCA_033856535.1 Miltoncostaeaceae bacterium
CGGCGCGGGCGACCTCCGGTAGCTCGCACCCGGGCCAGGAGCGGCTACACCGTCGGCGCTGAGGGGCGCCCGATCACGCAGGCCGCGTAAGCCGGGCGCAGGTTCTCGACCAGCACCTGATCCACCGAGAACTCGGCCAGCCGGATCCTCTCGCTCAGTTGATCCGCCAGGTCGGGAGCTCGGCCGGACCGGGTGTGGCGGGCGTCCCAGAAGATGTGGACCGCTCCGCCGGGGGCGAGATGCCGCCCAGCGGTCGCCAGCGCCTCCTTCGGCTGAAGCCAGAAGGGCGCGACGTTGAACGCGACGACCTTGTCGAATCGCTCGTCCCCGAGGTCCGCCTCCTCGAGCGCGGCCGTCTTCAGCACCGCCCTGCCCGCGGCGATGTGCTCGCGATTCCGCCGCGCGGCCATCTCGATCATCTTCGTCGAGCGATCGATCGCGGTGATCCGGCCGCTCGTCAGCCGCTCGCAGGCCAGCGACACGAGCACGCCGTGCCCGCAGCCGACCTCCAGCACACGATCGGCCGGATCGAGCGCCAGGACGTCCGCCGCCCACACGAACCGTTCCGAGGGCTTGCTCGGCATGCCGAACGCGTCAGCCGGCCTGCGGATCGCCGGCGTTGATCGCCCATTGGGCGGCGAAGGCGCGCTCGTATGCCGGCCGCGCCTCGCCGCGGGCGACATAGGCGGCCAGTCTCGGAAACTCGTCCAGCAGGCCCGACGGCCTCAGCCTGAGCAGCACCGACACCATCATGAGATCGCCCGCGCTGAACGCCCCGTCGAGCCAGTCGGCGTCGCCCAGGCGGGCGGAAAGCTGGACCAGTCGCTCGCGTATGCGGTCCTTGACCAGGGGCAGGCGCTCGTCGGCCCAGGGCTTGTCGCCCTCGGCGAACCTGGCGGTCACGAGCTCGAGGATCGGCGGCTCCACGGTGCTGAGCGCGGCGAACATCCAGGTGATCGCCCGCGCCCGGGCATCGGCATCGTCCGGGAACAGGCCCGCATGGCGCTCGGCGATGTGGACGACGATCGCGCCGCTCTCGAACAGGACGAGATCGCCCTCCTCGTAGGTCGGGATCAGGCCGAAGGGATGCAGGCGCAGATGCGCGGGCTCCCTCTTCGCGCGGAACGAGACGAGGCGAACCTCGTAGGGCTGGCCCACCTCCTCGAGGGCCCAGCGGACGCGCGTGTCGCGCGCCAGGCCCATGCCGCCATCGGGCGACCGCTCGAAGGCGGTGATGACGACGGTCATCGTGGGACGCTCCTCAGGGTCGGGGTCGGGGGTCGGGGCATGTGCACACAGGGACTCGGATCATCTCCGGAACTCATCGCCGGCGGGTCCGCGAGCAGTCGGGAAGGTGAATCCGCCGTCCGAGGCGTACCCAAGGAGCGGCGGAGACGAGCCATGTGCCTGGTCCACACGCATGAGGCGGCCGACGCGCGCCCCCGGCGCCGCGCGCCGACCCACGACCCGGAAGCGGTCCACGCGCTCCCGGTCGCGTTCGCCTCCGCCGCGCCGGCAGCTTTCTCCCCGGCCGACTCGTGATGGACGGCCTCCCCCGCCGGGTCACCTGACGGCGGGCCGGCACGGGGCTCGGAGTACCATGACCGCGTGATCGAGAGGACCAGGGCATCCGCTTCGGACGCGGGGCGCTTCCCTCAGGTGCGCCCCCGGCGGCTGCGGGCCAGCGAGGCCATCCGCCGGATGGCGCGCGAGACGCGCCTCTCGCCGGACATGCTGATCGCCGCCCATTTCGCGGTGGCCGGCCGCGACGTGGTCGAGCCCATCGCCGCCCTGCCGGGCCGGGCGCGCCTGTCGCCCGACCGCCTGGTCGACGCCGCCCGCCGGGCGCGCGACCTCGGCATCCCGGCGATCCTGCTCTTCGGCGTGACCGGCGAGAAGGACGAGGCCGGCAGCGGCGCGTACGCGTCCGGCGGCGTGGTCCAGACCGCGATCGCCGCGATCAAGGACGCGGTCCCCGAGATCGCCGTGATCACCGACGTCTGCCTCTGCGGCTACACCGACCACGGCCACTGCGGCGTGGTGGTCGACGGCGAGGTCCACAACGACCTCAGCCTGGAGCTGATCGCCCGCACGGCGGTGAGCCACGCCGAGGCCGGCGCCGACATCGTCGCCCCCAGCGACATGATGGACGGACGGGTCGGGGCGATCCGCGCGGCGCTCGACGCCGAGGGCCACGAGGGGGTCGGGATCCTCTCCTACGCGGCCAAGTACGCCTCCGCCTTCTACGGGCCGTTCCGCGAGGCCGCCGGCTCGGCGCCCGGCTTCGGCGACCGGCGCGGCTACCAGATGGATCCGGCCAACGCGCGCGAGGCGGTCCGCGAGGCCCTGCAGGACGTCGGCGAGGGCGCGGACATGGTCATGGTGAAGCCCGCCGCGACCTACCTCGACGTGATCGCCCGGGTGCGCGAGGTCGTGGACGTCCCCCTCGCCGCCTACCACGTGAGCGGCGAGTACTCGATGCTGGCCGCCGCCGCCGAGCGCGGCTGGGTCGACGAGCGCCGCGCGGCGATGGAGACCCTCACCGGCATCGCCCGCGCCGGGGCCGACCTGATCATCACCTACTACGCCGAGGCCGCCGCCGCTTGGTTGGCCGAGGAGGCCAATTGAGTAGTAGCGCCGCCCCCGCCCGCCTCACCCACCGGCCCGACGAGGCCGACCGGGAGCTGCTCGACGCGCTCCAGGCGGGCCTCGCGCTCGAGCGCCGGCCCTTCGCCGAGGTGGGCACCCGGATCGGGATGACCGAGGACGAGGTCCTCGAGCGCATCCGCCGGCTGAAGGACGCGGCGATCATCCGCCAGATCTCGGCGATCTTCGACACCCGGGCGCTCGGCTACGAGAGCAGCCTGGTGGCGGCCCGCTACCCGGCCGAGCGGCTCTTCGACGCCGCCAAGGTCATCGGCGGCCACCCCGGCGTGAGCCACAACTACCGGCGCACCCACGCGTTCAACCTCTGGTACACGCTCGCCGTCGCGCCCGACGCCAAGCTCACTCTCGAGGAGACCATGGAACGGCTGGCGGAGGAGACCCGGGCGGAGTCGATGCGCCTGCTGCCGACGCTGAAGCTCTACAAGATCAACGTCCAGCTCGACATGAGCGGCACCCGCGCCAACGACGCCAAGGAGGAGGCGCCCAAGCCGCCCCCCAAGCGCGGCGACGGCGTGCTGCCGACCGACGCCGACAAGGCCTCGATCGCGGTCCTCCAGCGCGACCTGCCGGTCGAGCCCCACCCCTTCGACGCGTGGGCCGCCGAGGCCGGCATCGACCCCGACGAGCTGCTCGCCCAGGCCCGCGTCTTCGTCGACCGCGCCTACATGCGCCGCTTCGCCGCGGTGCTGAACCATCGCAAGGCCGGCTTCGGCGCCAACGGCATGGCCGTCTGGCAGGTGCCCGAGTCCGAGCTCGAGACCCTCGGTCCGCAGATGGCCGCCTTCAAGGCGGTGTCGCACTGCTACCGCCGGCCGACCTACCCCGACTGGCCGTACAACATCTTCACGATGGTCCACGCGCGCTCGAAGGAGGCCTGCGAGGAGACCATCGAGGCGATCGCGCAGGAGACCGGCGTCACCGAGGCCGACCGGCGGGCGATCCTCTACTCGACCTTCGAGTTCAAGAAGATCCGGCTGATGTACTTCACGCCGGACTACGCCGAGTGGGAGGCCCTGGCCCTCGCCGGCGCGCCGCTGCCCCGGTGGCAGGGGTAGCCGAGCCCGCCTCGACGGCCCCCGACGGGCGCAGCGCCGAGCTCCACGCCCGGGCGCGGCGGGTCCTGGTCGGCGGCGTGAACTCGCCGGTGCGGGCCATGCGCTCGATCGGCCGCGACCACCCGCTCTTCATCGCGCGGGCGCAGGGCGCGCACGTCTGGGACGAGGACGGCACCCGCTACGTCGACTACCTCGCCACCTGGGGCCCGGCCATCCTCGGCCACGCCGCTCCGCCGGTGCTGGCGGCGCTCGAGCGGGCCCTGCCGCTGGGCACGTCCTACGGCGCGCCCACCGAGCGCGAGATCCGCTTCGCGGAGACCGTCAGCGCGGCGGTGCCCTCGGTCGAGCAACTGCGCATGACCTCCTCGGGCAGCGAGGCGATCATGGGCGCGCTGCGGCTCGCCCGCGCCGCCACCGGTCGCGACCCGATCGTGAAGACGGCCGGCGGGTACCACGGGGCGATCGACAGCCTGCTCGTCGAGGCCGGCAGCGGCGCCACCACGCTGGGCGTGCCGACCAGTCCGGGCGTGCCGGCCGCCGCCGCCGCGCTCACCCGCCTGGTGCCCTACAACGACCTGGCCGCCGCCGAGGCCGCGCTCGAGGGCGCCGCCGCGATCATCCTGGAGCCGGTCGCCGCCAACATGGGCGTGGTCGAGGCCGCGCCGGGCTACCTGGCCGGCCTGCGGGCCGCCTGCGACCGGACCGGCGCGCTGCTGATCCTGGACGAGGTCGTCACCGGCTTCCGCGTCGGCTACGGCGGCGCGCAGGCCAGGTACGGGGTCCGGGCCGACCTGACGGCCTTCGGCAAGGTCATCGGCGGCGGCCTCCCGGTCGGCGCCTTCGGCGGCCCGCGCTCGGTCATGGCCGAGCTCGCGCCGGAGGGCCCCTGCTACCAGGCCGGGACGCTCTCGGGGAACCCGCTGGCCACGGCCGCCGGGCTGGCGGTGCTGGGCGAGCTCGCGGCCGAGGGCGTCTACGAGCGGCTCGAGGAGTCGGGCGCCGCGCTCGAGACGGCCATCCGCGAGAGCGGCGCGCCGGTCACGATCAACCGGGTCGGCTCCATGCTCACGCCCTTCTTCACCGCGGACCCGGTGACCGACTACGCCGGCGCCACCGCCTGCGACACGGCCGCCTACGGCGCGTTCGCGCGCGGCCTGCTGGCCGCCGGCGTCTACCCGCCGCCCTCCCAGTTCGAGGCCTGGTTCACCGGCCTGGCGCACGACGCGACCACCCTGGCCGACACGCGCGAGGCGCTCGCGCGGGCGCTCGCATGAGGGACGCCCTCGCCGCCGAGCCGGCCCTCGCCGACAGCCTCCGCGAGCCGGCCGCCCCGCTCCTGCTCGCGCCCTTCCTGAGCCCGCCGCTCTCGCCCGAGCAGGCGGAGGGGATGGACCTGATCCTCGAGGGCTTCCTGCTGCACCACGGCCGCCCGCGCCAGCTGGAACTGGCCGAGCGCGGCCGCCAGGTGCTGGCCGGCGACTACTGCTACGCCCACGGCCTGGTGCGGGTGGCCGACGCCGGCGACCTCGTCGTGATCGAGGCGCTCTCGGACCTGATCTCGCTCGGCGCCGGGCTGGCGGCGCGCGGGCGCACCGACGCGCTCGCGCCGCTCTGGCGCGCCACGGCGGCCGCGATCGCCGCCTCGGCCGGGCCCCGCTCGGAGGCCGATCTGGCGGCGTTCCTCGCGGCCAAGGCCGCGCTGCGCGAGGCCGACGACGTCGGACCGCTCGCGGCGATCGCCGGCGCGCTGCCGCCGACCCCCGGCCTCGAGGCGGCGCTGGCCCCGTGAGCCTGGACCTGCGCGACTGGATCGCGCGCCTCGAGAAGGCCGGCGAGCTCACCCGCGTCTCCGCGCGGGTCGACCCGCACCTGGAGATCACCGAGATCACCGACCGGGTCACCAAGGCCGGCGGGCCGGCGCTGCTGTTCACCAACCCGGCCGGCAGCGAGCACCGGCTGCTGATCAACCAGTTCGGCAGCGAGCGCCGCATGACCATGGGCCTGCGCTGCGACACGCTCGACGAGCTGGGCGACCGCATCCAGGACCTGCTCGACCTTCAGCCGCCGCATGGCGTCGTGGCCAAGGTCAAGGCGCTCGGCAAGCTGCGCGAGCTGGCCTCCTTCTCGCCCAAGGCCGTGCGCGAGGGGCCCTGCCAGGAGGTCTGGCTCGACGAGCCGGACCTCGACCGGCTGCCGATCCTCACCTGCTGGCCGAAGGACGGCGGGCCGTTCGTGACGCTGCCGCTGGTCTTCAGCAAGGACCCGGTCACCGGCGTGCGCAACTGCGGCATGTACCGCATCCAGAAGGTCGACAAGCGCACCGCCCTGATGCACTGGCAGATCCACAAGGACGGCGCGGCCCACCTGCGCGACTCGGCCGGCCGGGTGCCGGTGGCGGTCGCGCTCGGCACCGACCCGGCCACCACCTACAGCGCGACCGCGCCGCTGCCGCCGCACCTCGACGAGATGGTCTTCGCCGGCTTCCTGCGCGGGCGCAGCGTGGAGATGGTCAGGTGCCGCACGGTCGACGTCGAGGTGCCGGCGAGCGCCGAGATCGTGCTCGAGGGCTACGTCGACGCGTCGGACCTGCGCCCGGAGGGCCCCTTCGGCGACCACACCGGCTTCTACACGCCGGTCGACGACTACCCGGCCTTTCATCTCACCGGCATGTCGATGCGCAAGGACGCGATCTACGCGACCACGATCGTCGGCAAGCCGCCCATGGAGGACTTCTGGCTCGGGAAGGCCACCGAGCGCATCTTCCTGCCGCTCATCCGCATGACCGTGCCGGAGCTGGTCGACATGAACCTCCCGCTGGAGGGCGTCTTCCACAACTGCGCGATCGTCTCGGTGAAGAAGCGCTACCCGGGCCACGCCAAGAAGCTGATGAACGCGATCTGGGGCCTCGGGCTGCTGTCGCTGAGCCGCTGCGTCGTCGTGGTGGACCATGACGTGGACGTGCAGAACCTCTCCGAGGTCGCCTTTCAGGCGTTCTCGAACGTCGACGCCGGCCGCGACATGCTGGTCACCGAGGGCCCGGTGGACGCCCTGGACCACGCCGCCCCCTACTTCGCCTACGGCAGCAAGGTCGGCTTCGACGCCACCCGCAAGTGGCCGGGGGAGGGCGTCGTGCGCCCGTGGCCCGAGGAGCTGCGCATGAGCGACGACGTGCGCGCGACGGTGGACCGGCGCTGGCGCGAGTACGGCATCCCGGGAGCGCGCCCGCCGGCTCGCTAGGCTCGACGTCACACGGCCGCGCGCGGCGTCAGCGCCGCCCGCGCCGCCGACCGTGACGGAGCCTGCCCGGCGAGCGCCCGTGAGGCGCGGGAGGCCGATGCGCCTCGAGTTCCATATCCATCGCGTGCGCGGCGCGGGGCGCTAGGTGCCGCCGCGCCGCCGCCGACACTCCGACGGCCTCGAGCGGGTCCTCGGCGCCCCCGCGCTGTCGGCCACCGCCTACGGCAACGTGGGCTCGTCGATCTACTACGCGCTCGGGGTCACGGCCGCGTTCGCGCTGGGCCTGACGCCGCTCGTGTTCGTGATCGCCGGCCTGATCTTCGCGGCGACGGCGGCCACCTACGCCGAGGGGACGGTCCGCTTCCCGGAGGCCGGCGGCTCGTCGAGCTTCGCCCGGCACGCCTTCAACGAGCTCGTGAGCTTCGGGGCGGCCTGGGCCCAGATGCTCAACTACATCATCACGATCGCCATCTCGGCGTTCTTCGTGCCGCACTACCTGTCGATCTTCTGGGAGCCGCTCAAGGAGCCGCCCTGGGACGTCGTCGTCGGGTCGGCCGTCGTGGTCCTGCTGGTCGCCGTGAACATCGTCGGCGTCCAGGAGGCGGCGAAGCTCAACATCATCCTGGGCGTCATCGACTTCGCCACCCAGGTGCTGCTGGTGATCCTCGGCGCGATCCTGATCCTCGATCCGGGGATCCTGGCCGACAACGTCGACTTCGGCGTGACGCCCACCTGGGGCCAGTTCCTGCTCGCGATCCCGGTCGGGATGATCGCCTACACCGGGATCGAGACGATCTCGAACCTGGCCGAGGAGACGCGCGACCCGCTGCGCGACATCCCGCGCTCGATCCGGGTGGTGGCGATCGCGGTCTTCGCGATCTACTTCACGCTGCCGGCCATCGCGCTCTCGGCGCTGCCGGTGGTCGAGATCAACGGGGAGCGGACCACGCTGCTGGGCGTCGGGCCCGAGAACGGCGGCTACGCCAACGACCCGGTGCTCGGCGTGGTCGAGAACCTCGGCCTCTCCGGCGCCTTCCACCACATCCTCGGGATCTACGTCGGGGTGCTGGCGGCGACGATCCTGCTCATCGCCGCCAACGCCGGCGTGATCGGCGCCTCGCGCATCACCTACGCGATGGCCGGCTACCGCCAGCTGCCCGAGCGCTTCCGGCGACTGCACCCGCGCTTCCGCACGCCCTGGCTCTCGCTGGTGGTCTTCGCCGGCGTCGCCGCGGTCGCGGTGATGCTGCCGGGCCAGACCAACTTCCTCGGGACGATGTACGCGTTCGGGGCGATGCTCTCGTTCACGATCGCCCACGCGTCGATCGTCGCGCTGCGGATCCGCCGGCGGGAGGAGGAGCCGGTCTATCGCGCCCGGCCGAACCTGCGCCTCGGCGGGATCGACTGGCCGCTCTTCGCGGTGCTGGGCGGCCTCGGAACCGGCGCGGCCTTCGTGGTGGTGCTGGTCCAGGAGCCGCTCACGCGCTGGGTGGGCCTCGGCTGGCTGGCCTTCGGGCTCGTCTGCTACGCGATCTACCGGCGCTCGCTCGCGATGCCCCTGCGGCGCACGGCCCGGGCCCCCGCCCTGGTGCTCGGCCCCTCGCTCGAGCTCGATTACCGCGCGATCGTCGTGCCGGTGGTGCGATCGGGCGCCAGCGAGGAGGCCCTGCTGGCGGCGGTCCGCCTGGCCGGCGCCCGCCGCGGCGCGCGCCTGGTGATCGTGACCGTGCTCGAGGTGCCGCTCGAGCTGCCGCTCGACGTCCGCCGGCCCGAGCTCGTGCGCGAGGCCGGGCGGCTGCTCGACGACGCCCGCGCGCTCGTCGAGTCCTACGGCGTGCGCGCCACCCCCCGCCTGATCCGGGCCCGCCGCGCCGGCGACGCGATCGCCCTGGAGGCCGCGCGCCAGGACGCCGACCTGGTCGTGATCGGCGCGGCCCGCCGCGCCTCCGGCCGGCGCGAGGTCTTCGGCAAGACCGTCGACACGGTGCTGCGCGAGAGCCCCTGCCGGGTCCTGGTCGCGGCCCGGGGCGCCGCCGCCAAGGGGGCCGCCGCATGAACCGGGTCAAGGCGACGGTCGCGCTCGGCTCCCTGATCGCCGTGATCGGGGTCGTGATCGCCATCCAGGGCATCGCGCTCGGCAACGCCATCGGCGTGATCCTGGGGCTCCTGCTGGCCGGCCTCGGCGGAGGCCGGGCCTACCTGGCCCGGAAGCGCTCGTGACCGCGAAGCGCCTCGGCCTGGAGCGGCACCTGGGCTCGCCCCACCTGGCCGCGCTCGCCTACGGCGGCGCCGGCGCCGCGCCGTTCCTGGCGGTCGGCGCGCTCGCGGCGGGCGCCGGCGGCGCGGCTCCCTGGGTGGTGCTGGCCGTCGGCCTGGTGATGGTGGTCGTGGCGCTGAGCTACGGCGAGGGTGTGGCCCTCGCCGCCGAGCCGGGCGGCTCGTCGGCGTTCGTCCGCCGGGCCTTCGGCGACGCCGCGGGCTTCGCCGCCGGCTGGCTGGTGCTCCTCGACCAACTGCTGCTGCTCGGCCTGGCGGCCACGGTGCTCCCGGCCTACATGTGGGCCGTCGCCGGCGCCGACCCCCCCGGGCACGTCGCGCGGGCGGCGGTCGCCGCCGCCGCGATCCTGGCGGTCGGCGCCGTCCGCCTGGTTCGGCGCGCCCGGCTCTACCGCGTCGCCGTCGTGCTCGCGGCGGTCGCCGTGACCGTGCACCTGGCGGTCGTCGGCATCGGGTTGGTCCTGCTCGCCCGCGGCGACCTCGACGTCGCCGGCCCCGGATGGAGCTGGGCCGACGTCGCGTTCGCGCTGCCGATGGCGGTGCTGGCGTTCGTCGGCCTCGAGACCGTGGCGAGCCTCTCGGGCGAGGCGCGCAAGCCCGGCGCCGGGCTCACGCGCACCCTCCTGGCCGGGCTCGCCGCGGTCCTGGGGATGCAGGTGGCCCTGGCCGCGCTCGCGGTGCAGGCCGGCGCGCCGCGCTCGGGGCCGGGCATCGACGGCTGGGTCGCCTCCCCGCTCGCCGCGCTGACCGATGCCTTCGAGGGGCCGCTTCCCGGCGCCGCCGTCGACCTGCTGCGCGCGGCCGTCGGCGTCTCGGCCGTCGCGGTGCTGCTCGCGCTGATGGCGATGGTCTTCTCCTCGGCGGGCCGTCTGGCGCTGGCGCTGGGCCGGCGGGAGGGCCTGCCGCACGCGTTCGCCCGGCTCCATCCGCGCACCCTGATCGC
>JAWVEV010000002.1:0-3555 GCA_033856535.1 Miltoncostaeaceae bacterium
CCGAACGGGCAGGTCTTGTCGTGGACCTCCTTGGCCTGGCACACCGCCTGCATGTTCTTCGCGGACTTGTCGACGCTCACGGGGCGCATTCTCCCACCAGGACGCCGGGATTGAGGATCCGGGCCGGATCGAGGGCGTCCTTGGCCGCCCGCAGCGCGGCCGCGAAGGGCTCCGGCCGCTGCCGGTCGTACCAGGGCCGGTGGTCGCGGCCGACGGCGTGGTGGTGCGTGATCGTGCCGCCGGCGGCCAGGATGGCGTCGGTGGCGGCCTGCTTGACGGCGGCCCACCGGGCGACCTCCTCGCCACGGGGGGCCGGCGCGAGGACCGTGAAGTAGGGCGCCGCGCCGTCCGGGTACGCGTGCGTGATCCGGCAGCTGACGTGACCCTCCCCGAGCGCGTCGCGCGTGGCGGCCGTCACCTGCTCGACGAGGTCGCCCAGGCGCTCCCACGTGACCGCCGTCTCGAAGGTCTCGCTGAGCACGCCCATGGCCACGAAGGTGTCGCGCAGGTAGGGCGCCCGCAGGAACGCCTCCCGCCACGCGCCGGAGCCGCCTCCCTTCTCCTCGACGGCGCCGCCGTGCGCCTCGCAGATCGCCGCGGCCTCGTCGTAGTGGGCGACGCCCGCCTCCTCGAAGCCGAGGACGAGCAGCGCCCGGGTGCCATCGCCCGCGAAGGTCAGCGCCGCCTCCGCCGGATCGATCAGCCGGCAGTTCGCGGGCTCGAGGCCGGCCTGGACGATCTCCCGCAGGGCGGTCGCGCCGGTCGCGAAGCCGTCGAAGCTCACGGTGGCGCCCCTCCGGCGCCCCGGCCGCGGCCGTACCCGGACCCACGCCTCCGTGATGACCGCCAGCGTGCCCTCCGAGCCGAGCAGCAGGCGGTCCGGCGAGGGACCGGCGCCCGAGGCGGGAAGGCGCCGCGACTCCCACGCCTCTCCTCCGACCGTGATGGCGCGGATCGACTCCACGAGGTCGTCGATGTGGGTCGGGCCGGTGGCGAAGTGGCCGCCCGCGCGCGTCGCGATCCAGCCGCCCAGCGTGGAGAGCTCGAACGACTGGGGATAGAACCGGAGCGTGAGCCCGTGCGCGCCGAGTTGCTCCTCGAGGCGCGGCCCGGTCGCTCCCGCCTGGATGCGCGCGGCGCGCGAGACCGGATCGACCTCCAGGACCCGGTCGAGCGCCGACAGGTCGATCGAGACCGCGCCGGCATGCCCGGGGCCCGGCCGGGCGTCCACCCCGCCCACGACGCTCGTGCCACCGCCGTACGGGATCGCCGCGCAGCCGTTCTCCGCACACCACGCGAGCGCCCGCCGCAGTTCGTCCTCGTCACGGGGCCGCACCACCGCGTCAGGCGGATGCCGGAACTCCCCGCGAAAGCCGCGCACGACGTCGGAGTACGAGCGCCCGTGCGCATGCAGCGCACGCTTGTAGGGGTCCGCCGAGCCGAACGGGACCTCGATCCGGGGCTCGGCCAGGCGCGGCTCGGCCGGCCGCTCGAGCTCCGCCGAACCGAACCCGAGATGCCCGGCGAGGTGAGGCGCGGTGTCGGCGGCGAGCGGCTGGTCCTCGTAGCCCCAGCCCCACACGTTGCGTCGCCGCGGCACCGCCGGAGCCTATCCTCCGGCCGTGCCCTTCGAGCCAGGCCTGCTCGCCCGCGGACCATGGTCGCCAGACCAGGTCGTCGCCCGCTGGAGCGACGAGCGCTTCGAGCCGCCGGCCGAGAAGGAGCTGGCCGCCGACCGGGCGATCGCCGAGCTCCAGGACCGCGGCTCGCCGGCGCACGACGGCCTCGCCGCGCGGCTGGCGAGCTTCGACTCCGGCGACGGCAGGCTGGAGCTCGAGCTGCAGCCGGTGCGCTGGTCGCTGCGGCTCGTGGAGCACGACGCCTCCGGCTCGCTGAGCGTCCTGTGCATCGTGCGCGACGCGGAGGGCCGCTGGCTGGCGGGCCGGCGCGCCCCCTGGCTAGCCACGTGGGCGGGGCGCTGGGCGCTGGGCGCCGCCGGCGCGGTTGAGGTCGGCGAGGATCCGGTCCACACGCTGTCGCGGGAGCTCGAGGAGGAGTGGAGCGTGCAGCCCGACCGGCTGGCGGTCGAGGCGCTCGTCTCGCTTCCCAACCGGCTGGTCATGCTGGTCGGCCAGGCGTGGCTGCCCGAGGGCGCCGAGGTGAGCCCCGACCACGAGCACGACCTCCACGCGTGGTGGCCGAGGGATCCGGACGCGTGGCCGGACGAGGCCGCCCCCGAGCTGCGGCGCGTCGGGCAGCTGCTCGCGTGATCACCTTCAGGCGCCTGGAGGCGCTGTCCTTCCTGCACTCCGGTGCGTATTGCGGGCTGCTGGCCGCCTGGCTCATCCCGGGCGCGCACGGCGCCGAGCACGTCCTCGGCTGGATCCACGGCCTCGGCTGGATCGGGATGTCGCTGCTGTGCCTGCACGCCGTTCGCGCCCGGATCATCCCGCTGTGGCTCGGCGCGATGGTCATCATCGTGGGCGGCGTGGGGCCCTTTGCAGGCACCGCCGCGTTCGTGCACGAGGATCGCCGTAGATCCAGGGCTTCCCGCGGTATGGTCTAGAGCGGTCCGATGGCGCAAACCACGACGGTTGAAGTCGTCATGCCGGTGATGGGTGACTCGGTCAGCGAGGGCACCGTCCTGGAATGGCACAAGAAGGAAGGCGAGACGATCTCTCAGGACGAGACGATCGTCGAGATCAGCACCGACAAGGTGGACGCCGAGGTGCCCTCACCCGCCACCGGCACGATCGTCAAGATCCACGCGGCCGAGGGCGACACCGTCAGCGTCGGCGCCGTGCTCGCCGAGATCGAGCTGTCGACCGACGGGGACGCTCCGCGCGAGGCCTCCGACGGCAACGGCGCGGGACCGGCGAACAGCGCGGTCGCGGATGCTCCGGCCCCGCCCGCCGATGAGCCGGCCGCCGCCGAGAAGACGATCGACATCACGATGCCCGCGATGGGCGAGTCGGTCCGCGAGGGCGTGATCCTCGAGTGGCACAAGCAGCCCGGCGAGACGATCGCCGCCGACGAGACGCTCGTCGAGATCTCCACCGACAAGGTGGACGCCGAGATGCCGTCGCCCGCGACCGGCACGATCACGCAGATCCTCGCCGGCGTCGGCGACACCGTGACCGTCGGCCAGGTGATCGCGCGCATGCAGGGCGGCGCCGTGAAGGCGACGCCCGCGCCCGAGGCCGGCGCTCCCGCCCGCCCCGCGGGCGACGTCGAGACCCCCGCCGCCCCGGCAGCGCCGGACGGCGCCAAGGCGTCCCCCGTGGCCAGGCGCGCCGCGGCCGCCCACGGCGTCGACCTCGGGAGGGTCCAGGGCAGCGGGCCCGCCGGCCGGATCTCCAAGGCGGACGTGCTGGCGGCCGCCAACGGCGAGGTCGAGGCCGCTCCGCGCGGCGAGCTCATGAAGGGCGCCGCGGCGATGCTCGCGCGCTACATGGACGAGTCGCGCGAGATCCCGACCGCGACGTCGTTCCGCACCCTCGCCGTCACGACGCTCGACGGGCGCCGCAGGCAGCTCAAGGACGCCGGCCAGAAGGT
>JAWVEV010000003.1:0-19601 GCA_033856535.1 Miltoncostaeaceae bacterium
CCGGCGGTCGCGCCCCCCCCCCCCCCGCGGGCCGGCCGCCCGACCCGGGCGCTCCTGACCCCGCCGTTCCGCGGCCGCTGGTGGGCGCTCGAGGCGCCGCGGCCGGCCCTCGGCAACCACCACGCCGGCGTGCCCGACCAGCGGCACGCCTACGACTTCGCGATCTGGCGCGGGCGCGGCACCCATCGCGGCGACGGCGCCCGGAACCCGGACTACTGGGCCTGGAACCGCCCGGTGCTGGCGCCGGCGAGGGGCACCGTGGTGGCCGCCGTCGACGGCCTGCGCGACAACCGCCCCCAGGTGCAGACCGACACCCGGCACGCGGCCGGCAACCACGTCGTCATCCGCTTGGGCCGCGGCGAGCACGCCCTGCTCGCCCACATGCGCTCCGGCACGGTCCGGGTGCGCGTCGGCCAGCGCGTGGCGCGCGGCCAGGTGCTCGGCCGGGCCGGCAACTCGGGCAACTCCTCCGAGCCCCACGTCCACGTGCACGTGCAGGACCGCGCCGAGATCCGGCCCGGGAAGGGGGTGGGCATCCCGCTCCGCGGGCGCCTGGCCTCACTCCGAACGGGTGATTTCCTGACGGGCTGAGAGTCGCGGGCGACCCCCGGTGCCCGGCGCGACCGGCCGCATCCACCCGAACCGGTCGGGCATGGTCCCGTACTGGATCCCGGTCAGCTCCCGGTGCAACCGGGCGGCCACGGGGCCCAACCCGGTGACCGGGGTCGTCACCAGCACGTCGGCGCCGACCAGGCGTGCGATCGGCGTGATGACGGCCGCGGTGCCGGTGGCGAACACCTCGACGAGGTCGCCGGCCTCGGCGGCGTCGGCCCACTCCCGCACGCTGATCGGCCGCTCGTCGACCGGATGGCCCAGATCCGCGGCCAGCTCGAGCACGCTCGCGCGGGTCACCCCTTCGAGGATCGTCCCGTTCGCGGGCGGAGTGACCAGGGTGCCGTCGGCGAAGGCGAAGAAGATGTTCATGCTGCCGGCCTCCTCCACCCAGCCGCTCGTCGCGGCGTCGGTGAACAGGGCCTGGTCGCAGCCGCGCTCGCACGCCTCCTGCTGTGCGGCGAGCGAAGACGCGTAGTTGCCGCCGCATTTCGCGGCGCCGGTGCCTCCCCGCCCCGCGCGCGAGTACGTCGTCGACAACCACAGCGAGACGCCGTCGCCGGCGCCGGGGAAGTACGAGCCGGCCGGGCTGGCGATGACGCAGTAGCGCGCCTCGTCCGTCGCGCGCACGCCGAGGAAGGTCTCCGACGCCATCACGAAGGGGCGCAGGTACAGGCTGTGTCCCGGAGTCCCGGGCACCCAGGCCGCGTCCGCGCCGACCAGCGCGTCCACGGACGCCAGGAACAGGTCCTCCGGGAGCTCGGGGAGCGCGAGCCGCCGCGCCGACCGCCGGAGCCGCCGCGCGTTGAGCTCCGGTCGGAACGCGTGAAGGGAGCCATCGGGGTGCCGGTACACCTTCAGGCCCTCGAAGACCTGCTGGGCGTAGTGGAGCACGCCGGTCGCGGGGTGCGCGGGGATCGGACCGAGCGGCACGACGCGAGGGTCGAACCAGCCTCGGTCGCGCGTCCAGTCGACGAGCGCCATGTGGTCGCTGAACGACTCGCCGAACCGCGGGGCGCTCAGGATCCGTTCGCGCTCGGCGGGCGAGGCCGGCGCGGGATGCGGCGAGGTGCCGAACGTCACCGCCGTCACGCCGCCCGCGGCGTCAGCCGCTCGGCGATCGCCTCCCACTCGACCGCGGTCTGGCGGCCCTCGTCGAACTCCCGCAGCTCGTCGTGCACGGCGCGCAGCAGCGGGTCGTCCTTCCCCGGCGTGCGCCCGGTGTGCTGGCGCACGCCGGGGAAGATCAGCCCGGCGATCCCGGAGTCCTTGGTGAAGCTCAGCTCCAGCGGCCGGCCGACAAGCTTCGGCACGTCGAACGGCGCGTACATCCACCAGAACGTGTTCAGTCCGTCGGCGTGGATGCCGGCGCGGGTCCGGTGGGCGTCGCGCCCGTACAGCGGGTACTTCGCGGGGACCGCCTCGCCCATCGCCTCGTAGGGTAATCGCTCGCCGAGGCGAGCATCCCGGTCTCGCGGACGCCGATGCCGGCGACGAGCGCGGCGTCCTTCGCGCTCGCGCGGATCCAGGTGGTCGGCTCGACGGGGGCGCCGTCGGCGTACCGCTCGAGCGCGCCGAGCAGCATCCGCCGGTCGGCCTCCCGGTAGACGAAGAACTCGGCCTGCCGCAGCGCCCCGCTGTCGCCGGTGAATGCGCACTGCAGCTCGTAGATCCGGATGCCCTGCTCGACGGTCAGGGGCAGACCGCCCTGCTGCCCGTCCCGGTGGGTGGTCTCGGTGGTCCAGACGGCCGCCGCCGCCGGCACCCTCATCCGCCCCCGGGCCCGGTACGTGGGCGCGGCGCCACTGGATTGAGCGGCGGCGCCCGCCGGGCGGTCTAGGTGATGGCCTCGCGCTGGTGGGAGACGGTCACCGCGTGGCCGTCGGACATCCGCCGGTCGAGCCAGAGCCGCAGGCGAGGCTCCCCGTCCTCGCCGGCGTCGAGGAGCCCACAGACCGCCCGCGGGCCGCTGTTCGGCCCGGCGCCTGGCGCGAGGCGCCCCACGTCGTAGCCGGCGATCTCGACGCGGAGCGGGCCGCCGTCCTCGTCGGGGATCAGGCCCACGATGGCCGGCACGCGGTACGCCCCGGCCGGCCGGCCGGCGACGGCGCGCAGCTTGGCGCCGGCGCCCGGGGCGTGCTCGACGACCGCGGCCGGGTCGCCCCAGCCGGTCCAGGCCCGCCGCTCGATCCAGTCGTCGTTCACCCTGCCCTCGCCGCCGCGGGAGGAGCGCGCCATCCGGTCCCTTCCGTCGGGGCCGCGCCGATCACGGCGGCGGCCCGGCCGTCACGGGCGGATCATGCCACGGGCTGCGCGGCGGCCCTCATCGCGGCCCGGCGGCGGAACCGCGGCACCGCCGCGTCCCCCTCCATGTGGCGGTGCGAGCTGCAGTAGCGCGAGCTGTGCTGGGCCTCGCGACGGCAGGGCGCTCCCTGGGCCGTGAGCGCCAGGCAGCGGCGCCGGCCGTTCAGCCCCTCGAGCGCCTGCGCCTCGCCGAGCTCCTCCTGGGCCTTGCCGACGCGGACCCCGATGATCGCGCGCGCCTTGATCTGATCCCGGACCGGGAACAGGAAGCGGATGTCGGCGAAGAGGTGCGCCGCGGCGGAGGGGAAGTAGTGCAGGCCGCCGGCGATGCCCTCGAGGGTCTGCTCGCAGGACTCGAGCAGGAGCCGCTCCACGCGGCCGGGCGAGCGCGGGTCCACCGCCAGCAGTGGACGAAGCTCGCGGTACAGGGCGCGGGAGAGCTCGTACATGGCTCCACGGGGGTCGCGGGATCGGGACGGCCGGGCTGTCCGTCCGGCGTGCCCGCGGCCTACCCGGGGGATCGCCGGTCGAAACCCGCGGCGGTCCCCCCGGACGGGAGCCGGATCAGAAGATCGTCGCGGTGGCGCGCTCCTCCGCGATCTTGTGGAACGCGTCGTAACTCGGCTTGTGGCTTCCGTCCGCCCGCAGCAGCCCCGCCGGCCAGTTCACGTTGTCCTGGAAGTTGAACCAGACGATCGCCTGGACCCGGCTGGTCTGCACCTGCGGCAGGTTCCACATCTGGCTCAGGTAGCGGGCCTGCTCGGCCTCGGTGACCCTGGCCGACGCGTCGCGGAACTCGGTCTTCTGGGTCGTGTAGCCGGCCTCGGTGATGTAGAGCGGCAGGCCCTCCTTGAAGCCGTTCAGCTCCTGCAGGAAGCGCGGGATGCTGCTCCAGCTCGGGATGGCGTCGGTCTCGACCAGCGGCCCGGCCGAGGGGTAGAGGTGCTGCGAGTAGGCGTCCAGCGGGATGTGGCGTTTCTTCAGGCCGATGAGCCAGGGGAGGGCGCCCACCCCGCCCCGGCCGGTGGTGCCGCGCGGGCCGGCCGCGCCGGCGATCACGACCGAGTTGGCGTTGACCTTCTTGATCGCCGGGTAGGCCGCCTTGACCATCTCGGCGTAGCGGTCGATCACGCTCTGCGGGTCGTCCTCATCCGGGCGGGAGAGGAAGCCGTTCAGGTTCGGCTCGTTCCAGAGCTCCCAGTGGAGCTGCTGCGGGAGCGTGTCCCCGTCGGCATCCTCGAAGTCGCCGCTGTACCGGGTGGCCAGCGCGAACATGAAGTCCGCGAACGCCTCGGGGTCGGGGGGCGCCGTGTTGACCGGGCTCGCCGGGTCCTCGGGGCCCCGGCCGCCGGCCGCCCAGGGCGGGGTGGAGTAGACCGAGACGATCGGCGTGATGCCGCGGTCGGCGAGCCCGGTCAGGATCGCGTCGGCCCGCTTCCAGTTGTAGGCCGGGTCGTTCGGGTCGCGCGGATGCTCGGGCTCCTCGGGGGCCGTCGCCCACCAGAAGATGTCCACCCGGGTCGTGCTGGCGCCGGTCTCCTTGATCAGGTCGAGCCGCTGCGGGATCTGGTCGAGCGGGACGACCGGGAGGAAGTCGTCCTGGAGGGCGACGGCGGGACCGACCGGGTCGCCGCCGCCGTTGGGCTCCTCCGCGCAGGCCATCGCGAGCAGGGCGATGACGGCCACCAGGGCAGCCGCCAGGACGATCCGAAGGATCCGGGGACGAAGGATGGGCATGCTCCTCGCTGAGTCGCCGACACGTTCCGGGCGCGGCGGAGATGCTAGGGAATCGGCTCGCGGAGGCCAGTGCGCGCGGTCGGCGGTCGGGGCTCGCCCGGCCGACTTTGTCCGACGGCCCCCTCAGGGATACTGCCCGGGTGCCGCCGCCGACGAAGGGATTGGACTCTTGCCGTTGCGACTCGCTCGACGCGCCCACCGCGCCGCCGCTCCTGCAGCGCTGATCACGGCGGTCGCCGCGCTCGGCGCGGCGCCGGCGGCATGGGGAGCGTCGGCGACCCTGGCGGTGCAGAACGACCGCCTCAGCTCGTCGCCGGTCGAGACGATCCAGGCGGAGGCCGACCGCGTCGCCGAGGTGCACGCCAAGGCGACCCGCTTCGACATCCTCTGGTCGCTGGTGGCCCACACCCAGCCGGCCGAGGCGGCCGACCCGGCCGATCCGGCCTACGACTGGAGCCGCATCGACGCGATCATGCGCGCACTGGGCGAGGACGGGATCGTCCCGATCGTGACCGTCTACTCCGCGCCGCCCTGGGCGGCCAACGGCCGGCCGATCCCCGAGGGCACCGAGGTGAACCCCTCGGCGCCGAACGCGGTCCACTTCGGCCGCTTCATGGAGGCCGTGGCCCGGCGCTACTCCGGGAGCTACACCCCCCCGGGAGCGACCGCGCCGCTGCCCGAGATCCGCCACTTCGAGATCTGGAACGAGCCGAACCTGGGTGCGTTCTTCTCGCCCCAGAGCCGCGGCGGGCGCCGGATCGGGCTCGTCAACTACGGGCGGATGCTGCGGGATGCGTACCCGCGCATCAAGCGGGTCAACAAGGACGCGGTGGTGATCGCCGGCGTCGGCGGGCCCACCAGCTCGACGGCCGAGAACCGCACCTCGGCCGAGGACTGGGTGAAGGGCGTCGTGAGGACCGGGGCGCCGTTCGACGCCTACTCGCAGCACGTCTATCCAAGCCGGCCGCCGAACAAGCAGACGATCGTGATCCCGTCCTGGTCGAACCTCGGGAGCTTCCTCGACGCGCTCGACCGCGTCCCGCGCACCCGCGGGAAGGCCCTCTACATCACCGAGGCCGGCTACACGACCGCGGCCACCGAGTTCCGCGACGTGAAGGTCACGCCCCAGCAGCAGGCGGCCTACCTGAACCAGATCATGCGGCTGCCGATCGTCCGCTCCGGGCGCATCCCGGCGATCGTCTGGTTCAACCTGCGCGACAACGTCTTCTGGCCCGGCGGGCTGCTCAACGAGGACTTCACGCCCAAGCCGAGCTACGCGGTCTTCAGCCGGCTGGCGGCCCGGACGCCGCTGCACCCGCAGCTGCGGCCGGCCCAGACGCGCTTCACGCTTTCGGCGCGCCAGCTGCTGATCAACCAGCGGATCTCGCAGGCCGCGGTGCGCCGCGCCAACGCGGTGCAGGCCAAGCTCGACCGGACGCTCTCGGGCGAGGACATCCGCTCCGGCGCACTCGGCCCGGAGGTGTTCGGCGGCGACATCACCACCTCGGGCGTGTTCACCGGCGTCGAGTCGAAGCCGTTCGACCCGGTGCGCAAGCTGCGCCTGTCGGGGCGGCGGGGCGAGGGCGACGCGGCCGGCGTGAAGCTCGAGGCGCGCCAGCTCCTGATCAGCCAGCGCATCTCCCAGGCCGCGGTCCGGCGGGCCAACGGGCTCACGCGGCGGATGGACGGGAACCTCACCGGCGGCGACCTGGTCGACGGCTCGATCACGGCGCGCAACCTGGCCGACGGCCTCACGATTGCGCGGGCCCGGGTGCAGGGCGAGCCCAGCCCGCCCAGCACCACCCCGATCGTCGCCGGCGGCGGGGGCAGCGGGCAGGTGGAGCTGAGCATCAACCAGCTCCGCATCAACCAGCGCATCGCCCAGGCGGCGGTGCGGCGGACCAACGACCTGATCGCCACGCTCGAGAGCGGGCTCACCGGCGAGGCCTTCATGCGCGGCTCGATCACCCCGGAGGACCTGGAGCCGCCCCTCCGGAAGTGATTACCCCGAGGGGATCGCGACCGACTCGGCCGCGCCGCGCCACGGTGGCCGGGTCGGATCGGGATCGCCCGGGATGCGGTAGGTCCAGGCCGGGTCGCCGGTGACCCCGCCGGCCCAGCGGTGCACCATCCCGACGAAGCGGGCGAGGTCGGCGGGCCGGGCGGCGGCCGAGGGCGCCAAGGTCTCGCTGGCGAAGGCGAGCACGCGGCCGGCGCCGACCGGGCGAAGGATCGCCGCGGGGGCGCCGTCGCGGAACGCGGCGACGACTCTCGCGCCGGCCGGGACCGAGGCGAAGGGCCGGGCGCCGTCCGTCGCGACCGGCAGCACCAGGGTCTCGGCGGGCTCGCCGGCGGCGAGGGCCGAGGGCGCGACCAGCAGCGGGCCGCCGTCGCGCCCCTCGCCGAGCGGGGCGCCGATCAGCGCCTCGCGGACGTCGGCGAGCGAGGAGGCGTCGGGGGCCCGGGTGAAGGCGTCGGGGTCGGTCACCACCAGCGTGCCGCCGGCCTCGACCCAGGCGCGCAGGGCCTCGGCGACCGGCCGGTCGAGCGTGTCGGCGCGCGGCAGCCAGATCGTGCGGGCGCGCGCCAGGCGGTCGGGCTCGCGCGCCAGGCGGGCGTCGGCGTCGAAGCTGAAGGCGCCGCCGTTCAGCTCGCCGAGCAGCGAGTACAGCGTGTAGAGCTCGTCCGCGCTCGAGCGGTAGCGCGCGCCGCCGGCGCGGTGCGGCTGGGCCTGGCCCTCGCTGGCGGTGGCGTAGAGCACCAGCTGGGCCGGATCGGTCGGCGCCGCCGGCAGGCGGGTCCCGCGCAGGCTCCGCGCGATGCCGAGCATCGTCCGGTAGATCGGCCGGTCGGTGAAGCGCGGGTTCTGCGAGGCGAAGAAGCTGAGCTCGGTGGCGCCGGCGCGCAGCGCCTGCGCGGCCCAGGTCCAGAGGTCGCCCGAGCGGGGGCGGTAGCCGGCGTAGGGGAAGGCCTGGACGACGATCCGCACCGGCTTGCCGGTCAGGTCCGAGAGGAGCTTCGCGCCGAAGCCGGGGTTGTAGCGGCCGCGGCCGGCGCGGCCCTTCTCAGCGAAGGAGACGTAGGGGTCGGCCTCGACCTCGTCCGCGAAGCCGGCGAGCCGGGTGTAGTCCCAGGGCATCAGCCCGTCGATGAAGCCGAAGTCGTTGGGGATCACGACGGCCTTCGGGTCCAGCCGGCGGATCAGGGCCGTCTGCTCGGCCTTCATGTCGAAGAGTCGGTCCCCGACGTACCGCGACCAGGCCAGCCAGCGCAGGCCCTCGCGCGGGTCGGTCGTGCGCGGGGCGTCCCAGCGCGGCGGGGCCCAGCCGAAGTCGCGCCGCACCTCCCTCGTCTGCTTCTTGGCGAAGGCCGAGGCGGCGGCCCTGCGGCCGGTCGGCAGGAAGACCATCGGCTCGTCGGAGCCGGTGTAGGCGTGCACGTAGGGGCGGCCGCGGAAGCGTGGCACCAGGCGCCGGATCTCCTTGAGCGCCTCGCGCCGGTAGGCGGGGTGGAGCAGCGAGAGGCGCCGGGTGTGGGCCTCGGTGCGCGGGTTGTTCACCGGGGCGCCGTGATCCAGGGCGTGCCGCGCCGGCCACACCTCGAGGTTCACGTCCCACTTCAGGCCGGTCTCGGTGAAGGCGCGCGAGAAGCGGGCGTGGGTGCGCCAGCCGACCGGCTCCCGCGGATGGAGCGGGAGGGGCGGGAAGGGCAGCGCGCTGACGCCGGTGAACCAGAGGCCGTTGTCGCCCGCGGCGCGCAGGATGCCGTCGATGGTGCGGTACCAGCGGCGCGGCGGGATGGCCGGCGCGTGGTCGGGATCCCAGATCGGAAGCTCGTTCTGGTTGAGCTCGTGGCTCCAGTCGAACACCGCGCCGGCCGGGCGGTCGGGGGCCACGGGGACCTGGGCGGCGGCGGCCCCGGCGCCGGCGAGCCACGTCGCCAGGCCGGCCGCGATGAGGAGGCGGCGGCGCACCAGGCGGCCCATCATGCCGAGGCCGTCCCGCCGCGCAAAGCCCGCGGGGTCAGCGGGAGAGGGGCCGGCGCACCTGCGCCAGCAGCGCCCGCCAGCGCCGGGCGCAGGCCGGCCAGTCGAGCGCTGCGGCGAAGCGCCGGCCCGCGCCGCCGAGGAGCTCGCGCAGCTCCGGGTCGCTCGCCAAGCGCGAGAGCTGGCGACGGTAGGAGATCGCGTCGGTGTAGAGCAGCCCGCCCCCGGAGCGGGCCGTCTGGCCGGCGAGCACCTCGGACCGCGCGATCGCGAGCGTGGGCCGGCCGGCCGCCCAGGCCTCGAGCGCCGCCAGCGACAGGCTCTCGTGGGGCGAGGGGAGCACCACGACCTCCGCCGCCGCGAGCAGGTCGGCGCGGCGCTCGGGCGAGACGAAGCCGGTGGCGACGACCCAGCGCGGAAGGCGCGTGCCGGCGACGGTCCGTCCGGCCATCACCAGGCCCAGCGGCCCGCCGGCGTCCCGGTAGCGGGAGTGGGCGCGCACCAGTGCATCGATCCCCTTGGCGGCGTCGACCCGGCCGAGATAGAGCGCGAAGCGCCGGGGGACGCCGCCGTCCCGGCGCGCCCGCGCGGCGGCGCCGTCGGGGGCCGGGTCCAGGCCGGCGCCGACCACCGCCTCGGGCCGGCCGCCGATCCCGTGGGCCTCGTCCACCAGCCGCCGCTCCTCGGGCGTGAGGAAGGCGAACCCGGCGGCCATCCGGGTCAGCCCGCGGGTGACGCCGAAGCGCACCATCGGCTCGTCGTGGGCCATCGGCGCCAGCACCGCCCGGTCGGCCACCAGCGGCATCCCGAGGTGGCTCGTGGCGGAGAGGTAGGTCCACACGGCCACCACCTCGTGCCGGCGCGGCGCCTGCGCCAGTGCGGCCAGCAGCGGGCGCGAGACCGGCCCTTGCGCCCGGCTCCAGGCCGCCTCCTCGTCGGGCCCGCCCGCGCCGACCGACAGCCGGCGCAGCAGCGCCGCCGCGAGGGCGGGATCGGGCCGCTCGGCGGGGAAGCGCAGCACCCGGACGCCGCCCTCGTCCTCGGCGCCGGCCGCGTAGTGGTCCTCGAAGCCGGGGGAGTCGCGGGCGGTCGTGGTGTAGACCGTCACCTCGTCGCCGGCGCCCGCCAGCGCCCGCGCGGTGCTCCGGCAGAGCGCCTCCGCGCCGCCGGCCACCTCGCCGCCGTAGCGCGGCACCACGAACGCGACCTTCACCTGGTCGTCCGGGCGCGCTCCAGCTCCTCGACCCGCTTGCGCAGAGCGTCCAGCTCGGCCCGGGCCCGCGCGCGGTCGCGCTCCAGCTGCACCAGCAGGTCGGCCAGGGCCGGCGCGATCAGCCGCAGCACGGTGCGGCGCGCGGTGCCCACCAGGCCGCCGGACGGCCCGCGGCGGGCGGAGGGGGTCGGATCGGCCAGGCGCAACGGGGGGAGCGGCGGCTCGCCCGCGGCGCGGCGGAGCTGCAGCAGCAGCTCGTCGGGATCCGGCTCGGCGGGGCCGCCGGCGCCCGGGGGGTGGATCAATAGGCGCCCTTGCGCGAGAGCACCACCGGGATGGTCCGGGCGAGGATCGTCAGGTCGAGCCAGATCGACCAGGTCTCGACGTAATAGAAGTCGAGCCGGACCAGGTCGTTGAACGAGAGGTCCGCGCGGCCGCTCACCTGCCAGAGCCCGGTCATGCCGGGGAGCACCAGGTAGCGCTTCTTGTGGAGGTCGTCGAGGAGCTGGAAGTCGCGCAGCGGCAGCGGCCGGGGGCCCACCAGCGACATCTCGCCGCGCAGCACGTTCCAGAGCTGGGGCAGCTCGTCGATCGAGAAGCGCCGCAGCAGCCGCCCCACCCGGGTGATCCGCGGGTCCTGGCGGATCTTGAAGAGCGCCCCGTCGGCCTCGTTGCTCGTCTCCAGCACGAGCTGCTCGGCCTCGGCGTCGGGGCGCATCGTCCGTAGCTTGATGCAGGTGAACTCGCTCTCCTCCACGCCCACGCGCCGGCTGCGGTGGATCACGGGGCCGCGGTCCTCGAGCCAGATCAGCGCCGCCGCCACGGCGAGCACGGGCGACAGCAGGATCATGAGCGCGATCGCCATCACCACGTCGAACAGCCGCTTGACCAGGAACGTGGTGCCCCCGAGCACCGGCGGTCGCAGGTCGAACAGCGGCAGGCCCGGCGCGGGGACCACCTGCACCGAGTGCGACAGCAGCTCGGCCGTGGTGGGGGCCAGGCGCACCGGCAGGCCGCGGCTGCGGCAGACCTCGAGCAGCTCCAGCACCGGCACGTCGTCGCTGGTGGACCCGGTGAGGATCACCTCGTCGACCTCGGCCGGATCCAACATGCGCCGCAGCTCGCCGGCCTCCCCGGTGGCGTCCTCGCGCCCGATCCCCGGTGTCAGCTCGTGCTCGCCGACGACCCGGTAGGGCACGCCCTGGCGGCTGCGCGAGCGCTGGAGGCTCTCGGCGACCGACCGCACCAGCTGGGGGGCCCCGACGAGCAGCGCGCGGCGCTCGAACCGGATCGCGTCGAGCACCAGGGCGGTCACGCTGTCGTAGCTGGTCCGCAGCGCGAGGATCGCCGCGGCGATCGTGAAGCCCGACGCGTAGAAGATGTAGTACGAGTTGAACCGCCAGCCGGCGACCAGCACCACCGCGAGGACGATGAGCGTGCTCAGCGTCACCGAGGACAGCACCCGCGCCGCCCCGCCGCGCTGCTCGCGCGTGCCGTAGAGGCGGTTCTTGGCCATCATCACGATCAGGATGGTGGCCGCGAGCGGGAGCGCCTTCTGCTCGACCGCCCAGATCGCCCCCGAGTCGACCGGGACGCCCTGAACCGCGAGCTTGGCGGCCAGCGCGGCGTAGATCCCGAGGAACACCGCGGTGACGTCGATCGTCACCAGCGCCGCCACCGAGAGGGCACGGCGGAGCGCCGCGCCGCCGGCGGCGCGGGAGATGAGCGGGGCGAAGCGGGCGTCGCGGCGGACCGGCCGGGAGGAGGTGGACGACCCCGCCGGGCGAGACGGCGGCCCCTCTGTGGGGCGCGTGGTCACAGCCGCGCGACCCCCGTGACGGGGGCGTGCATGCCCTCAGCGTAGCGTCGGCGCGGCGCCCGGTCGGGCCGGGGCGCCCCGGAACACCCGCCGGGACCGCCGTGGAGGGCCCCCTCGGGACCTCGCGTCACCCGTGTCCTCCCGTTGCCCACCTCACGCCATCGCGCCTCGACGTCGCCGGGCCACGTCCTCGCCGCGCGATCGTACTCGGGTCCGTCGGCCGGCACAGCGCGGCCGGTCCGATCATGCCGTATCGGCGGGCTTTCGCAGGCGGAGCGTCACGACCCCGTGCTCGTCCTCACGCAGCGCCGCCGGCCCCGCGATCGGCGCGAAGTTCCGCGGGCAGACCAGCGCGAGCAGCCCGCCGGCGAGAAACGAGAGCGGCCGCGCCCCGAAGAAGCGCCGGTGGATCGGCGTCCGCTCGCGGACGTGGCCGCGCCCGAGCTCCTCCCAGGGCAGGCCGAGAAGCCGCTCCGCGAGGGCCGCGTCGTCGTATTGGCGCTCGAAGAAGGCCGCGTCGCCCACGGCAGGGCTCGCGGCGCCGTAGACCGGCGCCGCGGTGAGGACGTCGCGCGGGCGGGCCGCCACGTTGGTGGTCAGGTGGAGGACGCCGCCGGGGCGCAGGACGCGCCAGAGCTCGGCCATCGCGCGGGCGTCGCCGGGCACGCCGTCCTCGTCGGGGACGTGCTCGATCACCGAGATGGACACGGCGGCGTCGAACTCCCCGTCGCCGAAGGGCAGCCGCCGGGCGTCGGCCACGCGCAGGTCGAGGGCCGGGTCGAGCGCCCGCCAGAGCGCGATCTCCTCCTCGAGCAGGTCGATCGCGACCCAGTCGCCGGAGCCCTCGCGGCGGAGCAGGCTGGCGAGCAGCTTCGGACTGCCGACGTCCAGGCAGCGGCCGGAGAAGGTCTGATCGGCCGCGACCCCGAGCTCGTGGTACCGCCAGGGCTCCAGCGGCACGAGGATCCGGTAGAGGGCCTGGCGCAGGTGGCGCCGGTCGCGAAGGGCAGCGCGGACCAGCCCGCGGACGCCGATCCGGTAGCTGTGGGCCACCAGCCGGCGCCACCCGGGGCCGCGTCGCCCCCTCACGCCCCGATCGCCTCCCGGTAGACCGCCATCGTCTCCTCGGCCGTGCGGGCCCAGCTGTAGCGCGCGGCATGCGCGCGGCTCGCCTCGCCGCGCTCGCGCAGGGCCTCGCGATCGGACAGCGCGTCGGTCAGCGCCGCGGCGATCCCCTCGGGGGTCGCGTCGTCGAGGTAGAGCGCCACGTCGCCGCCCACCTCGACCAGCGACGAGTTGCGGGCCACGAGCACCGGGCAGCCGTGGGCCATCGCCTCCACCACGGGCAGGCCGAAGCCCTCGTGGGCGGAGGGGTACACGAGCAGCGTCGCCAGCCGGTACAGCTCGGTGAGGCGCTCGGGCGGCACGAAGCCGGCGATCTCGCAGCCCTCGCGGACCGCCCGCCGCACGGCCTCCTCGTCGCCCCCGCCGCCTCCGACCACCACCAGGCGGCAG
The DNA here is from genome assembly GCA_033856535.1 of Miltoncostaeaceae bacterium. Lineage (GTDB taxonomy): Bacteria > Actinomycetota > Thermoleophilia > Miltoncostaeales > Miltoncostaeaceae > JAWVEV01. Next base: position 13,186 of record JAWVEV010000003.1, read on the forward strand.
GGCGTCGGCTCGGGCGGCGCCGCCAAGAGGTACTGGTGGTGGCCCTCCACCAGGGCCGCGATCCGCTTGCGCGCGTCGAGCACTCCCACGCTCAGCACGAAGGGCTCGCGCGGAGCCTCCGGCGCCGGGTCGGGGTCGTGGTGCACCCCCAGCGGCACGACCCGGATCCGCTCGCGCGGCACGCCGTAGAGCTCCTGGACGTCGCGCCCGGTCGCCTCCGAGGAGACGATCACCAGCCGCGCGCGCCGGGCGGACGCCCGCGCGAACAGGCGCGCGTAGAGCCGGAAGCCCGCCGGATAGGCCCCCGGCAGCCGCTCGAACGAGAGGTCCTGCACCGTGACCACCACCGGGCAGGGGCACCAGCGCGGCGCCCAGTTCATGGGCGCGTGCACCAGCGCGGCGCCCCGGCGCCAGGCCAGCCACGGCAGCCGGACGTGGAGCCAGAAGAGCTCCAGGGCCAGGTTGCCGACGCTGGTGAGCCGGTTCCGGCGCGGCAGGCTCGGGAGCCCGAGCGACCAGTCCACCTCGAGCCCGCCGGCCGGCGCCGCGCCCATCTCGGTCCTCAGCTCGCGGATGTAGGTCGCCACGCCGGTCTGGCGCCGGCGCAGCAGCCGCCCGTCCGCGAGCACCAGGGGGCGCCCGGCGCCCGTCCCGTCCGGGCGGTCACGCCGCCTCCGACGCCGAGGCCGGGAGATCCTCACCGGCGCCCCCGGCCGCGATCCCGCCCACCAGGACGGCCGCCAGCGGCCCCACCGGGAGCCCGTCGGACGCCGCCTGGGCCAGCGCCTCGGCCGGGTCGCGCGCCAGCCCCGAGGCCAGCCGCAACGCCGCGTCGGCGCCGGTCAGCCACTCGCCCGGCCGGTCGCAGTGCACCAGCACGGCGCCCGGGGCCTCCTCGAGCATCGCTCGCACCGAGGCCACCAGGCGCGGCAGCTCGGCCCGCGCCTGGGCGGGCTCGGCCAGCGGGTGCCAGCGCACCCGGAAGCCGGCGAGCGCATACTCGACCAGGCCGTGCCGGGAGCGCATGCCCGAGACGATCCCGGTCACCCCCTGATCCCGCCACCAGGCCTGCTCGGCCTCGCGCAACTCGCGCCGGTGGCTGCGCCCTCCGCGGCCGGGGCGCTCGGACACCGCCAGCCGGCCCGGGACGATCCACGCGTAGTACCTCGGCTCCATCACCGCCTCCTCGTCGCGTCGCGAGCGCCCAGGGTCGCGGGCGGGCGGCGCGCCGATCCAGGCGCGGATGTGACGAGGGGCGCACGGCTCTCAGCCGGCGTCCGGCACAGGTGGATCCGCGACCTCGTGCTCGCGGATCCAGTCCGGCACCGGCACGGGCGTCCGCGTGGGCCGGTCGACGCAGACGTGCACGAGCTCGCCGGCGGCGACGATCTCGTCCCCGCGCGCGAAGTCGTGCCGGGTGCGGAACGAGGTGTTCCCGACCCCGGCGACATAGGTGCTCAGGGTCAGCTCGTCGTCGAGCATGATCCGCCCGAGGAAGCGGCAGCGCGCGTCCACGATGGGGAGCCCGGGCCCGTCGGACAGGACGTAGGTGAAGGGCCGGCCGATCGCCGCGAGCCACTCGCTCATGCCGCGGTCCATCCAGCGGAAGATCGCCGTGAAGTGGATCTGGCTCGCGTCGACCTCGGCCATGACGACGCGGAAGCGGTGGGTGTGGACGTGGGGCGGCATCGGGGGAGCCTACCCCGCCCGCCCCGCCAAAAACGTTCGCAAATTGCGTGCTCTCTAGCCGTTCGGACTGTTCTCGCGGGGAGCGGATCCACCCGACCGGCGGCCTCTACGCGGGGCAGGATCACGTCCCCTCGACCCAAGGCCGAAACGGCGATGAGCGTTTCTGGAGGGTTTGGAGAAGGCCACCTCGGGGCCCACGTGCCCAGCGATGACGACCGTCGTCGCGCGGTCTGCGGCGCGATGGCCGCGGCGCCCGGGCTGATCAGGTTCGCCGCCCGCTACACGCGGTCGCTGCCCGACGCCGAGGACGCCTACCAACGGGCGATGGAGATCGCGCTGACCAAGGCGCCGGTCACCGACCCGCGGCCCTTCCTGTCGTGGCTCCACACGGTCCTCAAGCACGAGGCCATCGCCGTGGCGCGCGCCCGCCGGCGCGAGGGCCCGGCGCTCGAGGACGACGTCGCCTCGGCGTTCGCCGAGGTCGCCGAGGGCGGGATCGGGCCCGACGCCGTCGTCGAGTGGCGCGACCGCTACCGGGCGATGCAGGACGCGCTCGGAGGCCTCACCGAGGCCCAGCGCGTCTGCCTGATGCTCCAGAGCGCCGGCGCCAGCTACGCGCGCATCGGCGAGCTGACCGGCTACTCGACGCGCAAGATCGAGCGCTCGGTCCTCGAGGGGCGGCGGAACCTCCACCAGTGGGAGGTCGGCCTCGAGGCGGGCGACGTCTGCGCCGGGCTGCTGCCGGTGATCGACCGCGTCGCGGCGGGGGAGGCCGACGCCGCCGAGACCCGCTCCGTGCGCCGCCACCTGCGCCACTGCCACCCGTGCCGGGCGCTCATGCGCAGCCGGCGCGAGTCGCGCGAGTGGCTCGCCGCGCTGGTGCCGGTCGCGCTGGTCGGGTCGCAGGCGCTGCAGGCCACGCCGGACCCGAGCCCGGCGCTCGCGTACTGGGAGCGCCTGTCCACCGGCATGACCGTGCGCATGGGACAGGTCGTCCAGTTCGCAATGGAGCTGCCGGGCGCCGCGCTGGCCAAGGTCGGCGCGGGCACCGCGGCGGTCGCGATCGCCGGCGTCGCCGGGGCGCCGTACGTCGTCGACGCGGTTCGGCCGGCGCCGCCGGCCCCGGCGCCGATTGTGGCGCAGGCCATCGGGACCGCGACGCCCCCGGTCACCGCGCCGTCCTCCACCGCGACCCGCCTGGAGTCCTCGGCCGCGCGCGGCGCCCGCGCCGGAGTGCGGCCGGTGCGCGCGACCTTCGCCGCTCGCCGGCCCGCGACCCCGCCGGCCCCGAAGCCCTCGACGCCGGCCGCGACGCCGTCGCCGACCCCCGCCTACGTGCCCCCGCCGTCGCCCACGGCGGCGCAGATCGCCCTCGAGTTCGGACCCTGAGAGGAGCCACCGGTCCATGCGTGCCCGAACCTCCACCCGTCCCGCGCGCCGCGCGCGCAGGGCCGCCACCATTGCCGCGATGCTCGCGGTCGCCGGTCCACTCGGCGGGTCCGCGGCCGCCGTCGAGGGCAACCTCTACCTCCGGCCGCCGACGGGCGCCGCCGCCTCGGCGCCGTTCGTGGACGTTCCCGCCGGCACGGCCCACGTGATCGTCGCGCCGGCGCAGCATGTCGCCGAGGGGCAGAAGTGGCGCGCCCATTGGGCGTGCGACGTGCCCGGCACGGAGCTGGCGTCGCTGGGGTGGACGGCACGGCGCGACAACCCGTCCAGCAACCTGGCGAGCGAGGTCCGGGCGGGCGGGACGCCGGTCTGGGTCGCCGGTGACCTCGCCATGTCGGTGAAGCCGGTCGAGGTCAAGGTTCCGCTGCCTCCGGGCACCTGCGTGGCGAGCCTCGCCCTGCGCCAGACCGCGAGCGCGGTTGAGGGCGAGCGCCGGTACGTGATCGCCAACCCCCGAGCGGTTGTTCGGGACCTGGCTCCTCCGGTCGTCAGCGACGTTCAGGGGCCCTCCGGCTGGGTCGGCGCCGCATCGGCCGACATCGCGTGGACGGTCACCGACAACCTCGGCGGCGACGGGATCGCGAAGCAGCACGTCCTTCTCGACGGCGCCGAGGTGTGGGGCGGCTACCCCGGCGAGGGGCGGCAACAGGTGCCGGCGGCGATCGCGGGCCTGTCCGACGGTGTTCACCAGGTCACGGTGCAAGCCGATGGCGACGGGACGTCCGCGGGCGCAGCGGCCGGACCAGAGCTCCACATCGATCGCACGCCGCCCGCAGTTCAGCCTCAGGGCGTGATCTATCCCGAGCCGGGGCACGCCACGTTCGGCTTCTCCAACGGCGACGCTCTCAGCGGCGTGCGGGAGATCACCATCGAGGTGAACGGCGCCGCCGATGGGTCTCCGTCGGGGCCGTGGTACCCGGCCGGATCCGTCTCGGGCGGGACGTCCGCGCTCGAGGACGTCGACCTGACCGCGCTGGTTCCGGGCTCCCACGCGTGGCGCGTCCGGGCGGTCGACGAGGCCGGCAACGTCCAGGTGGCGGAGGCGGCGATGCGGGTACTCGTCGACTCGAGCCCGCCCGTCGTCGAATTGGGCCCCCTGCCGCGTGGGCCGGTCTCGCGCCTCGCGCTGCCGCTGACGGTTGCCGACAATCTCGCGCCGCTGATCGGCCTCGGTCCGACGATCGTGCAGGTCAACACGGCGGACGAAGGTCTTCGTACCGGGACCTGGGTGCCGCTCACGACCCTGCGGCTCCCATCGGGTCGCCACGTCGCGAGCGTCCAGATCAAGGGCGTCCCCGACGGACGGCACGCGATCCTGGTCACCACCCACAACGGCGGCCCGTACGGCAAGGCGCTCTACGGGCGGGCGTTCGGCGAGATCCTCGTCGACACGACGCCGCCGCAGCTCGATCCGCCGGCCTTCACGACGACGCGGCCGGGGCAGTTCACGGTCTCCTGGATCGCCAACGATCCGCTCGCCGGCGTCGCGACGGCCGCGGTGCAGCGGCGCGAGGGCGACAAGTGGCGGACGCTCGAGAGTCAGCCCGCGGACGAGGGCAACGGGAGCATGACCGTCGACGTGAGCCATCTGCCCGAGGGCATGGTTTCCGTGCGCCTCGCCGTGGTCGATCGCGCGGGCAACGTCGCCATCAGGACCGCCGAGCTCGATCACACCGGCCCGACCATCGCCGACCTGAAGTTGCGCGACGGCCGGGTCGCGTGGCGGCAGACCGATGTCTCGGGGGGCTTCGGCGCCTGTGAGACGGCCGTCCAGGTGAACGGCCCTGGGACCGAGAACGAGTGGCGCGAGATAGCCGCCGCGCGGCTCGGTGCGGGACCGCAGTCGGTCCGGCTTCCGGTCGACGGCCTCGCATCTGGCGCGTACCGCCTCCGGGTGGTGGCCTGCGACGCGGGCGGCAACATCACGATCGCGACCCTGAGTGGCGGCGTGCGGGTTGGCTCGGCTCCGCTCGGCGCCGGAAGTGCGGCGGTGGATCCCTTCGACGGCCTCGCTGATGCCCGCCTCACGATGCAGGCATCGGGCGCGCGCGTCGAGCGAAAGCGCGGCCGCGACGTCCTGGTGAAGCGGGTGCGGTTCGGCGAGTCCGTCACCGTGACCGGGCGCCTGCGCGAGGCGACGGGCGGGTCGGTCCGCGGCGCCGAGGTCGAGGCGCGCGGGCCGGGCGGCCGGGTGGTCGGCCGCGGCAGGACCGCGGCGGACGGCAGCTTCCGGATCCGCGTGCGCCCCGACGCGGGCGGCGTCGTGCGGGTGGGCGTCCCGTCGGGCGGGGAGCTCTTCCCGATCCGGCCCCAGACCGCGCTGCGGGTCGTAGTGACGCCGCGGATCGAGGTCCGAGCCTCCGACCTCAGCCCCGCCCCGGGCGAATCGGTGACCTTCTCCGGGCGCATCTTCCCGGCCCCCAGCCGGGTCGGCGCGCGGTCGAAGGGCATCACGCTCGAGTGGGTCGATCCCGGCCGCAACATCTGGCGTCCGATGGTGAACGCGCGCACGCGGCCCGACGGGTCGTTCTCGATCCCGTGGGACTTCAAGCTGAGCGGTCTGACAATCCCGGTCCGGGTGGCCGTCGAGGAGGAGGGCGGGTGGCCGCTGCTGCCGGCGGTCTCGAAGCAGATGACCGTGACGGTGGGGTAGTACGTTGACGCCGGTATGAGACACCGGGCCGCCATCGCGACGCTCGTCGCGGTGCTTGGAGGCGGGATCGCCCCCGCGGTGGGCCTGGGTGCGCCATCGATCTCCGATGGCGGATTGACTCCGGAGGGCTGGAGTTCCTCACCGACCGCCGGCGTCTTCTGGACGCAGACCGAGTTCGGCCTCGGCCTGCCGACCACGGCGACGGTGGAGGTCAACACCGCGGCGGACGGATCGGCGTCCGGCACGTGGGAGCCGCGGTTCGTCGCACCGGCTCCGTTGATATCGGGGCCGAACTTCCCTCCGCCTCCGGGCCTTCCGGTCGGCGATCTCGAGGGGCGCCACCAGGTGCGGGTCGTCGTTCCCGGCGTTGAGGGATCTCCTCTCACCCTCGGGACGCTGCAGCTGGACCGGACCGCGCCGGCGGTCTCGAACATCACCTGGGCGACCGACAACGGCGAGTGGACCTTTTTCTGGGACCACGTCGACGCGCTCTCCGGCATCGACCCTGAGCGGCCCACGCTCGCGGAGTACAACGCGAGCCCCGCCGGTGACGAGTCGGGGGCGTGGATTCCGTTCTCGATCCAGCCGCCGCCCGGCGACGCGGTCCCCGGCAAGTTCGCGGTGC
>JAWVEV010000004.1:0-3631 GCA_033856535.1 Miltoncostaeaceae bacterium
TCCCGCGGCGCTCGGGCGGCGATGCCCTCGGCGTGCGCGTCGATCCAGTCGGTCACCTGTGCTCAAGCCCTCTCAGCGGCCCTGGCGCTCGGCGCCGGCCGCGACGATCGCGACGACCTCGTCCGGATCGTCCGTGCAGTGCACCAGGTCGATGTCGCCCGGCGAGATCATCCCTTCTCCCACCATCCGCTCGCGCATCCAGCCGATCAGTCCCGACCACCACGCGGTCCCGACCAGCACCACCGGGAAGGAGCGGATCTTGCGCGTCTGGATGAGCACGAGTGCCTCGAACAACTCGTCGAGCGTTCCGAACCCGCCCGGAAAGACGACGAACGCGTTCGCGTAGCGGACGAACATGACCTTGCGCGTGAAGAAGAAGTGGAACGTCAGCGCGACGTCCTGGTAAGCGTTCGGGCCCTGCTCGAAGGGCAGCTCGATGTTCAGGCCCACGGAGCACGCGCCCACCTCGTGGGCGCCGCGATTGGCGGCCTCCATGATCCCGGGCCCGCCGCCGGTGATGACAGCGAAGCCGGCCTGTCCCAGCTTGCGGCCGACCTCGCGCGCGAGCTTGTACTCCGGATGGCCCGGCGGGATCCGCGCCGAGCCGAACACGGACACCCCGCGCGTGATGTGCCCGAGCGCTTTGAATCCGCGCTCGAGCTCGCCGCCGATGCGCGCCAGGCGCTCGCCCTCGGTGCGCTCGGTGGCGACCGTGGGGACCTGGCTTCCGAGAAGCTCCTCGTCGGTTGTCGCGGGGCGATGGACGTCGGTCACGGTCGGTCGAGGGTAACGACGCGGCATAACGACGCCCGTGGGTGTACAACCTGCCGAGGCATGGCTGACGACACCACAAAGCCCGATCCCGCCGCCACCGACGCGGCCGCCAACGAAGCCCCGCCCGAGGAGGCGACGGTGAGCGATGCGACCACACCGGTCGGCGAGGCCGCAGAGGCCGAGCAGCCGCCGGCCGTAGACGCGCCGGCGGAGCGCGGCGATGAGCCGCCCGCGGCGGCCGCGCAGCCCGCGGCCGACGAGCCGCCCGCTGAGCCTGTCGCCGCGCAGCCTGCGGCCGACGAGCCGCCCGCCGCAAGGGAGCCGATCGCCGCGCAACCGCCGGCCCATGAGCCGATCGCCGGGCAGCCCGTTGCCGGGCGACCCCCGGCCGGCGAGGCGGCCGCACGCGAGCCGATCGCCACGGAACCTCCCGTCCACGACCCGATGGCGGGGTCGGTCGCTGCGGAATCACCGGCCGGCGAGCCCACGGCGAGCGAGCCGCCGGCAGCAGCTGTGGCCCCCGACAGTCCCCCGGCTGCCGCATCGGCGCAGCCGCCGGCGGCCCCCATCGACGTGGCGCCGGCCGCGAGCGCCGATGCACGGCTCCGCGCCGAGCCCCCGCTCGCCGAGGCGGCAGCGACCCCGTCGCCGCCGACGACGGACGATCCCCTCTTCGACGATCCGGCGAGCGCCGCACCGGCGCCCCCGGAGCCCACAGCCACGGAGCCGGCCGCAACCGCGCCGGCCGCGACCGAGACGACACCGGCCCAGCCGACGGCGGACGAGCCCATGCACGCGGAGCCTGCGCCGAGCGAGCCGCCCGCCGAGCCCACACCCAGCGGTCCCGCCGCGGCCGAGCCCGCGCCGAGCGCGCCGGCCCGCGCCGCCGGGCACGCAGCGCCTGAGGAGGTTGCGACGACGGCGCCCTCAGCCGCCGCCGAGCCGGCGCCGGCAGCGGCCCAGCCTGCAGCGGCCCCGCCCGCAACGGCCCGGCCGGAACCTGACAGGCCGGTGACCGAGTGGGCGGATGCGCAGGGCGCGAGCGTCCCCGCCCCCACGGACGAGGCCGCGACACCGCCACAGGCCGCGGGAGACGCGGCCCGGCCCTCGGCGAGCGCCGAGGACCTCGCCACCGCACAGCCCGCCGCACCCGACGCCGGGTCGGACCAGCCGTCCGCCGCACCGCCCGCGCCGGACCGCACCGCGGCCGGGACAGACCAGTCGCCCACCGCCGCGCAGGCGCCCCAGACCGCGCCCGACCAGCCGGCCGCCGCTGCGCAGGCGCCCGAGAGCGCGCCCGACCAGCCGGCTGCCCCAGGTGCCCGCGAGCCCGGCAAGGGCGCACAGGGCGAGGCGCGCCGCAAGGGCCCGCGCCGGCCGCGACGTGACCGCGAGCAGCGTCCTCCGCGTGATCGCCAGCCACGGCAGCCGCGCGAGAAGGGGCCGCTGCCGTTTCAGGAGCTCCGCGGGGCTGCCGAGGCCGTCCGCGACGTCATGGGGGAGCGCCGCGCCCTGCGCGATGCGTTCGGCCTGCTCGCCGACAAGGAGCGCCAGGACCTCTCGAGGCTCGTCGCCGAGGACGGGGACTGGCGGATCCGTGCGCGCAACATCGCCGCGGGCTCGCTCGGAGCCGGGCGCCTCGGGAAGGCGATCGCCGCTCAGCAGATCTCCATGGCGCAGATCGAGGAGCTCTGGGCCATGACGCTCTCCAAGGAGGAGGCCGCCGAGCGCCAGGCCGAGGTCCGCAACGCCCGTCGTCGCGACGAGCAGCGCGCCCAGCGTGTCGCCGATCGCGCGCGGAGCTCCGATCGCGTATCGCGCGCGGAGCTCGAGAAGGCCCAGGACGGCCGTGTCGGCGCGCAGATCCGCATCGTCGTCGCCGGCGACAAGTCCTCGCGGCGCAAGAAGGGCGACGAGCCGCCGCCCGAGAAGCGCGGTGGCGGCGACGTCCTGGACCGCCTCGGGTACTAGAACCGCTCCGGGTCGCGTCGCGCCGGCGTCAGGCCCTGCGGCGATGCGTTCGGGCCGGTCGACCGGCGCTTCGGCGCTCGGGGCGGCCGGCCCGCACACGCGCCTGGGCTAGTCGCCGAGCGACTGCCGTCCGCCGAAGCCGGAATCGAGGTCGTGCCACCAGCCGATCTCGGGCTCGTCGACGAGCCAGCAGAGGTAGACCTCCTCGCCGTCCCGGACCGCCGGGAAGTCGACCAGCCCCCGAACGACGTCGCGCACGACGATGTCCGCCGCGTGCAGGTCGGCCACCGCACGCTGGAGACCCAGGGTCGCCGACGCGACGTCACGCCCGGGCCACCCGCCGCCGCCGTTCGGATCCAGGGCGGCCATGGCCCCACGCGCCTCGCGGGTGCGAAGAGCGTCGAGCGCCGACCGCGCCGCCTTCACGCGCACCGCCACCCATCCGCGGAGGTCTCGCGCCTCATCGATCGTGTAGTGATGCTGGTGCCGGATGCGCTCAGCCTATGCCAGACGTCGCGGCCGGGCGGAACCGGCCCCGGCCGCGCGATCGCGGACTACCTCTTCTGACCGGGCGCGCATACGCGCCAGCCTCTGCCGACCCGGCGATCCGGCCCCGGCGGGTCGGTAGCCTGATCGGGGAATGCGGCCGAAAGGCCGCCTGCGTTGGGGGGAAGTTATCGAGCTTCACCAGGGCCCAGCAGGCGATCCGCCCCCGATGACGTCACTGTGCGACGCCGTCCTGGAGAGCGCACCGGACGCGATCATCACCTTGGACGAGGATGCGCGCGTCGTCGGGGTCAACGCCGCCGCGGAGCGCATCTTCGGCTTCGAGCGCTCGCACGCCCTCGGACAGCCGGTGAGCGAGATCGTCGCGCCCGCCGGTCCT
>JAWVEV010000005.1:0-6192 GCA_033856535.1 Miltoncostaeaceae bacterium
GCGCCGGCCGGCGGGGCCGTGGGCCCGCCGACCGGCAAGGAGTCCTGGACGGCCGACGTGCTCGCGCCGGTCGTCGCCCGCGCGGCCCCCGACGGCCGCGCGAAGCCCATCTCGGTCGTCGGCCCGATCGCGCCCATCGACGGCGGGAGGACCGTGCTGGCCGTCGGCGCCGTTCGGCGGGCGAAGGGCCGCGGCGGGCGGCTCTGGGCCCGCGTCCTGCTTCCGGTGCGGCCGAACGGGACGCAGGGCTGGGTGCCCGCGGACGCCCTGCGCTTCCGGCGCACCCGCCTGCGCATCACGATCGACCAGAGCGACCGCCGGCTGACGCTCTTCCGGTCCGGGCGAGCGGTCCTGCGCGCGCCGGTCGCGATCGGCAAGCCGGCCACGCCGACACCCAACGGGCGCTTCGCGGTGGCGGAACTGATCCGTACGAACGAGCCCGGCGCCTTCCTCGGGCCGGTGGTCTTCGCGCTGACCGGCTACTCCGAGACGCTGAACGAGTTCGCCGGGGGCGACGGCCGGGTGGCCTTCCACGGCACGAGCCTGCCGCAGCTGGTCGGCACGCGGGCGAGCCACGGCTGCGTCCGGCTGCGCAACGAGGACGCGGTGCGCCTGCTGCGCGTGGTCCGACCGGGGGTCCCGGTCACCATCCGCGCCTAGGAGGCGGGCGCCCCCGGCAGCGGCTCGAACGGGGGAAGGGAAGCGGTGCCCGGGGCGCGGATGCCGTCCAGCACGATCTCCAGGTGCCGCCGCCAGGTGGTGACCGGCATGCACGGGTCGACCCGCTGGACCGCGCCGATCCCGAACACGAGCATCGGCAGGTCCTCCATCACCAGGTCGGCCCGGACCGCCCCGGCCGCCTGGGCCTTCGCCAGCAGCTCGGCCGCCGCGGCGCCGAGCTCGGCGCGGGCGTCGACCAGGGTGGGGCTCGAGGCGACCGAGCCAAGGCTCGACTCGGCGATGCAGCGGTCGTTGACCTGCTTCTCGACCGACCAGCGCAGGAAGGACTCGAGCGCGGCGCCGGCGTCCTCCTCCTCGAGGGCGGCGCGACATCGCTCGATCAGCTCGCCGAGCGGCTCCAGCGCCACCGCCTCGAGCAGCGCCTCCTTGGTCTCGAAGTGGCGGTAGACCGTGCCCACCCCGACGCCGGCGGCCCGCGCGATCTCGTCCATCTGGGCCTCGAGGCCGCGCTCGGCGAAGGCGGCGCGGGCGGCGTCGAGCACCCGTGCGCGGTTGCGGCGGGCATCGGCGCGCAGGGTCGCCCCGAGATGCGCGGCGCGGACGTCGCGGACGTCGGTCGGTGTCACCACGGTCCTCCTGGCTCGCGCCCGTCCCGTTCGCCCCGGAACCGGGATTCCGGTTCCCACTCTACATGCGAGCTCTCGGACGGATGGTCGTCCTCGGCGCCGCGATCGTCAACGACGCCCGCCGGCCGTCGGGGGCGCCTCCCCGGGCCGCACGTTGCGGAGGACCGGCGTGTCCCCGCGGGTCGGCCGGCGGGGGGCGGTGCTAGCGTTTTGGCGATGGCGTCGCCCCCCCTGGCCCTGACCTCCCTGCACGACCGTCACACGGCGCTGGGAGCCCGGATGGGGGCCTTCGCGGGCTGGGACATGCCGCTCTTCTACGGGGGGGCCAAGGGCGAGCATCTCGCGGTGCGCTCGACCTCCGGCCTGTTCGACGTGTCCCACATGGGCCAGCTGGAGCTGACCGGCCCCGGCGCACGCGAGTACGTCCAGCGGGCGCTCACCAACGACGTCACGGCGCTCGGCCCGGGGCAGGGCCAGTACACGCTGATCCTGCAGGACGACGGCGGGATCATCGACGACCTGATCGTCTATGCGCTGCCCGACCGCTACCTGCTCGTCGTCAACGCCTCGAACGTCGGCGCCTGCGCCGAGCGGCTGGCCGAGCGACTGCCGGCCGGGGTGACGCTGGCCGACCGCACGGTCGAGGTCGCGATGCTGGCGCTGCAGGGCCCGCGCTGGGAGGAGGCGCTGCGCCCGCTCGCCGGCAGCCCGGCCCCCTTCGAGCTCGAGTACTTCGAGATCGCCGAGGACACCGTCGCCGGCGCCCCCGCGCTGATCGCGCGGACCGGCTACACCGGCGAGGCCGGCGTCGAGATCCTCTGCCCCTGGGACGCCGCGCCCGTGGTCTGGGACGCGCTGCTGGCCGGGCCCGAGCCGCCGACGCCGGCCGGCCTGGTGGCGCGCGACACGCTGCGCCTGGAGATGGGCTACCCGCTCTACGGCCAGGAGCTCACGCGCGAGCGCACCCCGATCGAGGCCGGCCTGAAGTGGGCCTGCGACCTCGCGGGCGGGGGCTTCGCCGGATACGAGACCCTCGCGCGCCAGGCGCAGGAGGGCACCGCCGAGCGCCTGACCATGTTCGCCCTGACCGAGCCGGGGATCCCCCGGCCGGGCCACGAGGTGCTGCACGACGGCCGGCGCGTCGGCGTCGTGACCAGCGGCACCCTGTCGCCGGTGCTCGACCAGGGCATCGGCATGGCGTACGTCGAACGCGACCTCGCCGCGCCCGACACCGAGCTCGCGATCGACGTGCGGGGCAAGGCGAAGACCGCGCGCACCGCCCGGCGCCCGCTGGTGACGGCGTCCCCACGATCCGCCTAGGAGAACGATGGCCGACGAGAGCTACCCCGCCGACCTGCGCTACCACCCCGAGCACGACTGGGTGCGTCTCGAGGGCGACGAGGCCGTGTTCGGGATCACCTGGTACGCCCAGGACGCCCTGGGCGAGGTCGTCTACTACGACCCGCCCGAGGTGGGCGCCCAGGTGAGCGGCGGCTCCTCCTACGGCGAGCTCGAGTCGGTCAAGGCCGTCTCGGACATCTTCGCGCCGGCGAGCGGGGAGGTGACGGCGGTGAACGCCGGGGTGTCCGACGCGCCGGAGCTGGTGAACAAGGATCCCTACGGCGAGGGGTGGCTCATCCGGGTGCGGCTCAGCGATCCGGCCGAGGTCGAGGCGCTCATGGATGCGGACGCCTACCGTGAGTACCTGACGACCCTGTGAGCACGTACACCTCCCTCACCGACGACGACCGTCGCGAGATGCTCGCGGCCATCGGCGTCGACTCGATCGACGAGCTCTTCGCCGGCCTGCCCGAGGCGGTCCGGCTTGGGCGGGAGCTGGACCTGCCGCCGGGGATGCCCGAGCAGGCGGTGTACGCCCACCTGCGCGAGCTGGCCTCCAGGAACACCAGCGCCGACGACGAGATCACCTTCCTCGGCGCCGGGATGTACGACCACTACGTGCCGGCGCTGGTCGAGTCGATCATCCTGCGCTCCGAGTTCCTGACCCCGTACACGCCGTACCAGCCCGAGATCTCCCAGGGCGGGCTGCAGGTGATGTTCGAGTTCCAGACCGCGATCTGCGAGCTCACCGGCATGCCGGTGAGCAACGCGTCGCTGTACGAGGGCCCGTCGGCGGTCGGCGCGGCCGGCTACCTGGCGCGGCTGGCGAACGCCCGCAGCGAGTTCGTCGTCTCCGCCGGCCTGCACCCGCACAGCCGCGAGACGCTCCGCACGCTCTCGGTCGGCTACGGCACGCGCGTGATCGAGGTCCCGCTGCGCGACGGGATCACCGACCCGGCCGACCTCGCCGAGCACGTCGGCCCGGACACCTCCGCCGTGTTCCTGCAGCAGCCGAACTTCCTCGGCTCGGTGGAGGACCTGGCGCCGCTGGCGGCGGCCGCGAAGGCCCACGGGGCGCTGACGGTGTGCGCCTGCGACCCGATCCCCCTCGGGATCCTGCGCCCGCCGGGCGAGCTCGGCGTGGACGTGGCGGTCGGGGAGGGGCAGTCGCTCGGCAACCGGCTCGACTTCGGCGGGCCCTCGTTCGGCTTCTTCGCCACCACCCTCGAGCAGATCCGCCGGGTGCCGGGCCGCATCGCCGGCGAGACGCGCGACGTCGACGGCCGGCGCGGCTGGGTGCTCACGCTCCAGACCCGCGAGCAGCACATCCGGCGCGAGAAGGCCACGTCGAACATCTGCACGGCGCAGGTGCTGAACGCGCTGGCCGGGCTCATCTACCTCTCCTGGCTCGGCAAGCGCGGGCTCGTGGAGCTGGGCGAGCTGATGCTGCGGCGCACCGATTACGCCCGGTCGACCCTCTCCGCGGTGCCGGGCGTGCGCGCCCTGCACGACCAGCCGGTGGTGCGCGAGTTCGCGCTGGCGCTGGACGCGCCGGTCGAGGCGGTCATCCGCCGCTGCCAGGCCGAGGGCGTCAACCCCGGCTACTGGCTCGGCCGCGACGACCCCGACCTCGCCGACGGCCTGCTGGTGGCGATCACCGAGCAGCGCTCGCGGGCGGACATCGACCGCCTGGCCGAGGTGCTGGAGCGGGCGGTGGCCGCCGAGCGAACGGCGGCGCCGGCCGGGAGGGCGTCCCGATGAGCGTCACCCGCGAGAGCCCGCAGCAGCGCGAGGTCGCGACGACGATCTACGAGAGGAGCAAGCCGGGCCGGCGGGCCTTCAGCCCGCCCGCGCTCGTCGTGCCCGAGCGGCTGCTCGACGAGCTGGTGCCGCCGGGGCTGCGCCGCGAGGCGCCTGCCGAGCTGCCCGAGGTCTCCGAGCCCGAGATCGTCCGGCACTTCAACCGGCTCAGCAAGCGCAACTTCGACCTCGACACCGGCTTCTACCCGCTCGGCTCGTGCACGATGAAGCACAACCCGAAGCTGCACGAGCGGGTGGCGGCGCTGCCGGGCAACGCTCGCCTTCACCCGAACCAGACCCCCGAGCGGGCCCAGGGCGCGCTCGAGCTGATGTACCGGCTGCAGGAGGCGCTCGGCGAGGTGGCCGGGCTGCCGCACGTGTCGCTGCAGCCGAGCGCCGGCTCCCATGGCGAGCTGGCCGGCGTGCTGCTGGCTCGGGCCTACCACGAGGACCGCGGCGATGACCGGCGGATGACGGTGCTCACGCCGGACACGGCGCACGGCACCAACCCGGCCACGGTGACGATGGCCGGCTACGAGGTGGTGAAGGTCGGGACCAGCCCGCGCGGCGGCGTCGACCTGGACGACCTCCGGGCCAAGGCCGACGACCGCGTCGCCTGCCTGATGCTCACCAACCCCAACACGCTGGGGCTCTTCGACCCGAACATCGAGGAGATCACCCGCATCGTCCACGACTGCGGCGCGGTGACGTACTACGACGGGGCGAACCTCAACGCCATCATGGGGAGGTCGAGGCCGGGCGACATGGGCTTCGACATCGTGCACTTCAACCTCCACAAGAGCTTCACTCAGCCGCACGGCGGCGGCGGGCCGGGCGCCGGCCCGATCGCGGTCTCGGACCGCATCGCCCCGTACCTGCTGGTGCCGCAGGTGGTGCGCCGCGACGGCGAGGACGGGCGGGCGTTCTACGACCTGGACTACGACCGGCCGAAGAGCATCGGGCGCCTGCGGGGCTTCCACGGCAACTTCGGCGTGTTCGTGCGCTCGTACGCCTACATCTGCTCGCTGGGCGCCGAGGGCCTGCGCGAGGCCTCCGAGATCGCGGTGCTGAACGCGGCGTACCTGCTGGCGCGTCTGCGCGAGCCGGGGATCGGCGAGCACCTGCCGCCGGCCTTCGACGAGCCGGCGATGCACGAGTTCGTGCTCTCGGGCGCGCCGATGAAGAAGGCCCTCGGGATCCGCACCCTCGACCTCGCCAAGCGGCTGCTCGACTTCGGCTACCACCCGCCCACGGTGTACTTCCCGCTGCTGGTGGAGGAGGCCCTGCTGATCGAGCCGACGGAGACCGAGACCAAGGAGACCCTCGACGGGTTCGCCGACGCGATCGGGGCGATCCTGCGCGAGGCCGCCGAGGACCCGGAGATCGCCCGGAACGCCCCGTACACGACGCCGGTCCGGCGGCTGGACGAGGCCGGCGCGGCGCGCAACCCGGTGGTGCGCCAGCCGATCGGGGCCGAGGGGTAGGCGCCGGCGAGGCTGGGTTGGGGGGCCGCGCGGTGGGGAGGCTGTCGACGCCCGGCCAGTTCCTCCTGGTCGGGCTCGCGCTTCTGCTCCTCGGCCTCCTGCTGCTCGGGACGGATCACGCCGATGCCTGGATGGGCGGTGAGGTGCTCGCCGTCGGGGCGGTGACGACGGCCTGCGGGGTCGTCTTCCTTCGCAACGGAGACTGAGCTCCGGAGATTCTTGGGCCGCGCAATTGGCGCCGCCAGCCTCAATTGCGCGGC
>JAWVEV010000006.1:0-7604 GCA_033856535.1 Miltoncostaeaceae bacterium
CCTCGAGCACGGCGAACTGCTTCCGGGTCAGCGCGACGTGGCGGCCGTCGCGGAAGACCTCGCGGCGGAACGGATCCAGCCGCAGGCCCGCGATCTCGCGCACCGGCGGCCGGTTGTGCCCGCGCCGCCGGTCGAGCGCCCTGAGCCGGAGGACGAGCTCCCGGAGCTCGAACGGCTTCGTGAGGTAGTCGTCGGCGCCGAGCTCGAACCCGGAGGCCTTGTCGTCGAGACGGTCGGCGGCGGTGAGCATGAGGATCGGCAGGCCGCTGCCGGAGGCGACGATGCGCTCGGCGATCTCGTCGCCGGTCGGTCCGGGGACGTCGCGGTCGAGGACGGCGATGTCGTAGGCGGTGAGGCTCAGCAGGTCGAGCGCGGTGTCGCCGTCGCCCGCGACGTCGGCAGCGATCGCCTCCAGGCGCAGGCCGTCCCGGATGGCCTCCGCCAGATACGGCTCGTCCTCGACGATCAACACGCGCACGTGCCGAGAGTAGCGCCGGCGCATATCGCGGGCGTATCGAGAACCGCTTACGTGCTGGCAACAGGGCGCCGCCTTCACTGGCGGCATGGCCTACAGCGAACCCGCACGACCGTCGACCCGCCGGAGCCCCTGGGGCCTCCTCGCGGGCATGCTCGTCGTCATCGCCGCGATCGCCGCGGCCGTCGCCCACGGGTGGCCGGCATCATCGGACGCGACGGCGTTCACGTCGTCGCCCGCGCCGTCGGCATCGACGGCCGCCCCGCCGCCCGCCGCCCCGCCCGCCGCCCCGTCTGGCGCCGGCGGAGCGGCCTTCGGATCGGCCGGCGGCGCCGTCCCCGAGGGGGCGACGGTCTTCGACGAGTGGGTCCCGGGGGTCGCCAACCTCGATCCGGCGCTCCTCGATGCGCTGCGCCGCGCCGCGGCCTACGCCGCGGACGACGGCGTCCGGTTCGTCGTCGACAGCGGCTGGCGGTCGCCGGCGTACCAGGAACGCCTCCTCGACGAGGCGGTCGCGAAGTACGGCTCGGAGCGCGAGGCCGCCCGCTGGGTGGCCACCCCCACCACTTCCGCGCACGTCTCGGGGGACGCGGTCGACCTGGGGACCGATGCCGCGGCGTGGCTGTCCCGGCACGGCGCGGGCTACGGGCTCTGCCAGACCTACGGCAACGAGGCCTGGCACTACGAGCTGCGCCCCGAGGCCGTCGACGCGGGCTGCCCGACGCCGTTCGCCGACCCGACGCACGACCCGAGGATGCAGGGGGCGAGCTCGCCCACCCGCTCGGGGAGGCGCTAGCCGGCCGCCGCCGGGAGGCTCGGCATGCGGCCGTCGAGCAGTCGCTGCAGGGCCTCGAGATCTTCCTCCTGCAGGACCCGGTCCTCGTCGCGGTCGCTGTCCAGCCGGCGCGCCAGCTCGAAGCGCAGGGCGTCGATCTCGCGGTGCAGCTGGCGCCGGCGCGCCGAGACCTCGGCCTCCTCTCCGGCGAGCGCGTTCACCAGGTCCTTGAGCGCGTCGTCGGGCAGCACCCGGACCTCCTCGGGGCCCGGGATGTCCGGCGCGGCGTCCTCGAGGGACGCGGCGTCGCGGCCCGGGCGCACGGCGCCCACCGGCAGCATCCGCGGCGGCAGCCGGCGGTGGCGGGTGCGGCCGTCGGCGGTCCAGAGCTCGCCCCAGACCAGGAAGCCGCCGTCGTGGCCGACGCCCCAGCGGTCGGCGAGCTGGTCGAGCAGGAACATCCCGCGGCCCGACACCTGACGGGCTCCCGGCGTGCGCGCGTTGGGGATGAACCCCGGGCCGGGGTCGGTCACCTCGATCCGCGCCGAGCCGGGCCGGCGCTCCAGGCGCAGCCAGATCCGGTCCCGTGCCGTGGCGCCCGAATGACGCACCGCGTTGGTGAAGAGCTCGGTGGCCAGCAGCACCAGGTCGCCCTGCGCTTGCTCGGGCAGGCCCGAGTCGAAGGCCATGACGGCGTCGCGCACGCGTCCGAGCGCCTCGAGTTGAGCCGGCAGCTCCAGGGTGCAGCCGAGCAGCCCGGGGGTGCGCAGGGTCGTCGTCTCCAAGGCGGCCTCCGCGCCGGAGGAAGGGCCAGCATCCTCCGCGCCGCGCCGGGCGCCGTCAAGGTCTCGCCCGTCGCCCCCTGCGTTTGAGCCCGGCCCGCGCGTGCCATCACGGGCTCGTGCGGATCGCGCTGCTGGCGAACCCCGGCTCGGGCCGGAGCGACACCTCGGGGGAGGTCCTCGCGGCCCTGCGCCGGCATGGGGCGACGGTCGAGGCCTTCCCGGTCGACGAGCCGGATCGCGCGACGGAGTGGGGGCCCGACCGGATCGTGGTGGCGAGCGGCGACGGCACGGTCGCCAAGGTGGCCGCGATCGCCGCGGAGGCCGGCGTCCCGCTGGCCGTGGTGCCCTCCGGCACCGCGAACGACTTCGCCCGCAGCATGGGGATCCCGCGCGACCTGGACGCGGCCGCGCGGATCGCCGCGACGGGCCGGAGGACGCGCCGGGTCGACCTCGGCCACACGACGGCCCGCCCGTTCCTGAACGCCGCGGCGGCCGGCCTGAGCGTGCCGGCCCTGCGCCGTGCGTCCGGCCTCAAGCCCCTCCTCGGCCCGCTCGGCTACCCGGCCGGCGCGATCCTGGCGGCGCTTCGCGCACGACCCCTGCAACTGACGGTGTCGTGCGACGGGCGGGAGCTCTTCGCCGGGCCGGCCTGGCAGGCGATCGTCGCGAACACCGGCGCCTTCGGCGGCGGGTCGGACGCCGGGCCCGCGAACCCGGCCGACGGGCTGCTCGACGTGATCGTGATCGCGGCCGGCCCGCGCTGGCGGCTCGCCCTGCACGGGCTGGACCTGCGCCGCGGCCGGATCGCGGACCGTCCGGGCGTCCGGCGCGCCCGCGCCGAGCGGGTCGAGCTGGTGCGGGGCGGCGAGGGCCTGCTGAACGTCGACGGCGACCTGGTGCGCGGCGCCGGCCCGCCGATCACGGTGCAGGCCCGCGTCGTGGAGGTGGTGGTGGCCTGAGCGGGCTCAGCCGAGCCGGATCGCCACCGCATCGCGGCTGACGCCGTCCGCGTCGGCGAACGCGCCGGCCAGGCGCAGGAGGGCGGAGCGCGGGCCGCGGGCCCGAGCGAGCAGCAGGTCGACCTCGGCTTTGCTGAGCCGCAGGGTCACCCGGCGCCGGCCGGCGCCGGCGAGCGTCACGCGCTTGGTGGCCAGCGTGCGCTTGCCGAGCTTCAGCACGAGGGTCCCCCGGCAGGCCTGGTCGCACGAGATCGTGGCCGCGAGCGAGCGGTCGATCGCCTGGTCGCCCAGGCTCAGCAGGCCGAGCGGAGCCGTGCCCGCCCCGTCGTCGCCCTGCGGCTCGCGCGGCGTCGGCGGCGGGACGTCGTCGTCGAGGATCGTCAGCGTCGTCACGCTGGGGACGGCGGCCAGGTCGGCCCCGATCGCGTCGACCAGCTCAAGGTCCATGGTCTCGTTGCCCTCGACCGCGGCGTCCTCGACCGTCGGCACCGCGAAGGTCGTCGAGGTCTGTCCGGGGCCGAACGCCGCGACGCCCGTCGCCGGGGCGGCGTCCACGCCGGCGGCGGTGCTGGTCGGGCCCGAGCGCAGCACCCAGCGCACGGTGGAGGCCAGCAGCAGGCTGCCTGTGCGGGTCAGGGTGACGGTCGCGGCGTCGCCCTCGCCGGCCGCCGGCGCGCCGGGCGCGAAGGCGATGGCCGGCCGCGGCGGAATGGCCAGGCCGCCGATCTCCGCGTCCGCCGCGCCGACGCGGTTGTCGAGCGCCGTGGGCCGCGCCGCGCCGGAGGCCAGGTCGACGCTGAAGGTGCGTGGGCGCCCGTTGACCGAGAGCACCGCGTAGCCGGTGCCGGTGGCCGGGTCGATGTCGAAGCCCGCCGACGTCCCCGCGCTCACGCCGAGGTCGCCGATCGGCTGCAGGACGCCGGACGAGGCGCTGGGGGATCCGTTGGTCCCGCCGAGGCGCGCCAGCCGGTCGCCGCCGGTCGTGATCGCGTAGGTCGTGGCCGCCGTCGCGCCGGGCCACACGTGGTGCGCGATGGCGACCGCCGGCGCGCTCGCGCCGGGCATTCCCGTGAAGTCCAGGTCGAAATCGGCGATCGGGACGTCCGCCCGGGCGCCGGTGGCCGGATCCAGGCGGAGGTTGGTGACGTTCGGGCCCATCCCGTCGCCCGCGACGTTCGTGATCACCCGGATCCGGTCGGCGATCGGGTCGATGCTCATCCCGAACTCGGTCGCGGTCTCGATGCCGGGGACGGTCACGCTCCCGACCGGGGTCGCCGAGCCGGTGGTGGGCCCGATCGTGTAGGTCGCGACCAGGGCGCCGGCCGTCGCCACCCCGTAGAGCATCCCGTTGGCGGGGCGGTAGTCGATCCCGCGCAGCACCTCGCCGGCGCCGAGCCCGGTGACGGGGACGCTCGCGAGCTGCCCCGACGGCGCCCGCACGTCGACGGTCGCGACCGTGTTCTGGTCGGAGCCGACCCCGAGCACCGTCACCAGGTCCGTCGCGGCGCCGGCGGTCGCCGGCCAGCTCGCACCGGCGAGGAGCAGGACTCCGGCGGCAAGTCGCCAATTTCT
This sequence comes from Miltoncostaeaceae bacterium, assembly GCA_033856535.1. Classification (GTDB taxonomy): domain Bacteria; phylum Actinomycetota; class Thermoleophilia; order Miltoncostaeales; family Miltoncostaeaceae; genus JAWVEV01. The sequence goes on from JAWVEV010000006.1 coordinate 4,567, forward strand.
CTTAGTTCGCGTCACGGGCCGCGATCCTATGCCGATTTCCGCAAATTGCGCCAGCGGATCCGGCGCAGATCCGGCTCGGCCTAAGCCTGACCCTTCAGGATCCGGCTCACGTGCTCCTCGACGCGCTGGAGGGCCGGCCGGCGCACCCACTCCTCCAGGTCCACCTCGCGCGAGCGCTCCAGGTCGGCGGCGAAGACCGCGTCGAGACCCTCGGCGAAGCCCCGGTCCTGCACGCAGAGGACGACCTCGTCGTTCAGCTCGAACGAGCGGGCGTCGTAGTTGACCGACCCGATGGCCGACCACGCGCCGTCCACCACCAGTGCCTTCGCGTGCATCATCGTCGGCTGGTACTCGAAGATCCGCACGCCGGCCTCGAGCAGCGGCCGGTAGCAGGTGCAGCCGGCGGCGCGCACCAGGCGCTTGTCGGCATGGGGCCCGGGAACCAGCACCTGGGTGCTCACGCCGCGCCGGGCCGCCCGGGTCAGCTCCTCGACGAAGGCCGGCCGCGGCACGAAGTACGCCGAGGTCAGGCGGATCGAAATCCGGGCCGAGCGGAGCGCGAGGAAGAAGAGCGTCTCGACGTCGGTCGCCCCGTGGCCGGCGGTCGAGCGCACCACCTGCATCGGCGCGCCGTCCTCGAACGGCTCCACCGGCGGCAGCCAGCGGTCCCCGGCGAGGTAGACGCCGGTGGTCTCGAGCCAGTTCTCGGCGAACGCGGCGTGGAGGCCGTTCACGACCGGCCCCTCCACCCGGAAGTGGCTGTCGCGCCAGTGCTCGGGGTCCTGGGCATCGCCGGTCCACTGGTCGGCGATGCCGACCCCGCCGGTCATGGCCACCCGGCCGTCGACCACCAGCACCTTGCGGTGGGTGCGGTGGTTCACCCGGCCCATCGTGATGTGCTTCACGGGCCGGAAGAACTCGACGCGTACCCCGGCGGCCTGCATGCGATCGATCAGCGGGCGGTCGATGCGCGAGGCGCCGATGGCGTCGAGGAGGACGTTGCACTCGACGCCGGCGCTCGCCCGCTCGCACAGCGCGTCGCCCACCTCCTCGGCGATCTCGCCGGCCCAGTAGATGTAGGTGAGCAGGTTCACGGTCCGCTCGGCCGACCGGATCGTGTCGAGCAGGACGGGGAAGACCTCGTCGCCGTTGACGAGGGTCTGGATCCGGTTCCCGGGCGCGACCGGCGCCCCGGTGACGGCCTCGACCGCGCGCAGGTACTCCTCGGAGCCGACGGGGATGTCGGGCGGGACGACGTACCCGCGGCGGGCGTCGCGCCGGCGCCGCTGGGCGCGGCGCAGGGTCTCGCGCGTGGCGACGAGGCTGCCCGCGATCGCCGCGACCGCCTCCAGGCGGCCGGCGTTGAGGGCCCGTCGGCGGGGCTTTGGGCGGAACCCGGGCGGCATCGGCTGGCCACTGTAGCGGCGCCGCGGCCGGGGCGGCGTCCGGCCCGACGGGCGGCGCCGGCCGCGGCCCGAGTCGGGGCGCGTCGGGCGATGCCCTGGCACGCCTGATGCGGCCACGCTTAGAATCCTGCGTCTTGGCCGCCCCTCGGCGGGGGCGGGGGCGACGACGTTGACCCACTCGACCCAGCCTCACCACCACGAGGGGCCGCGACATGTCGTGGCCGGCGCCATGCCGTTCGAGCACGACGCGCTCCTCTACGCCGGCCTGGACGGGTTCCTCGAGGGCGTCCTGCCGTTCGTCCGCGAGGGGCTGGAGGCGGGCGAGCCGACCATGGTGGCGGTGGCCGGCGACCGGCTCACCGCGCTGCGAGGCGCGCTCGACGGCGAGGGCGACGGCCTCGTGCTCGTCGACATGGCCGGGATGGGTCGCAACCCGGCCCGCATCATCGGCCGCTGGCGCGACTTCGTGGCCGAGCGCGGCGGCAGCGGCCCGCTGCGCGGGGTGGGCGAGCCGATCTGGGCCGGCCGCAGCCCGGACGAGCTGGTCGAGTGCCAGCACCACGAGTCGCTGATCAACCTCGCCTTCGCGGGCGCCCGGGACTTCCGCCTGATCTGCCCGTACGACGTCGCGGCCCTCCCGGAGGAGGTGATCGACGCGGCCCGGCGCTCGCACCCGGCCCTGGTCGAGGGCGGCGCGCGCGGCGTCAGCGCAGGCTATGCGGCGCCGGCCGCCGGGCTGCCGGTGGACGGCGACCTGCCGGCGCCGCCGCCCTCGGCCGCCGCCGTCCGGTTCGGCCCCGAGGGCATCGGGGGCCTGCGCCGGGCCGTCGCCGCCCAGGCGGCCGAGGCCGGCCTGCCCGGCGGGCGCGCCGAGGACCTGATGCTCGCCGTGAGCGAGCTCGCCACCAACAGCGTGCGCTACGGGGGCGGCGGCGGGACCCTGGCCGCCTGGGCCGACCGCGGGGCCTTCGTCTGCGAGATCCGGGACGCCGGCCGGCTCGAGGACCCCCTGGTCGGGCGGGCGCGGCCGGCGGCCGGGCAGCGCTCCGGCCGCGGGATGTGGCTGGTCAACGAGGTCTGCGACCTGGTCCAGGTGCGGTCGACCGCCGCCGGCACCGTGGTGCGCCTCCACCTGAGCCTGCGGTAACGGGCCCCGGCTTGCGCCGGGGCCTAGATTTTCGCTCCTTGGCCTGGATCCTTCTCGTCTTGGCCGGGCTCCTCGAGGTCGTTTGGGCCGTCGCCCTCAAGCGGTCCGATGGCCTCTCGCGCCTCGTGCCCGCCGCCGTCTTCGGCGTCGCCGCGGTCGGCAGCATGGTGCTGCTCGCGCGGGCGCTGAAGACGCTCCCGGTCGGGACCGGCTACGCGGTCTGGACCGGCATCGGGGCGATCGGGGCGGCCCTCGTCGGGATCGCGTTCCTGGGCGAGTCGGCGGGGGCGCTGCGCCTGCTGGCGATCGGGCTGATCGCCGTCGGCATCGTCCTGCTCGCCCTGGTGACCTGACCTCGCCCTAGGTGTGGTGCGCCATGACGTTGTCCGCCAGGAGCCACGCCAGCCTGGCGGCCGGCGTCTGGCGATTGAGGGCGGCGTGGGGTCGCTGGTGATTGTAGAAACGCAGCCATGAGGGCAGGGCCC
>JAWVEV010000007.1:0-4829 GCA_033856535.1 Miltoncostaeaceae bacterium
TCGGGGGGCGGGACGGGCGGCAGGCCGGCGACCACCAGCGAGCGCTCCTCGCCCAGGGCCGCGAGCTCGGTCCAGTTGCCGGCCTCGATCAGCTCCCGCTCGAGCGCGTCGAGCTCCGCCAGGCGCCGGTAGCTCATGCCGAAGCGGGGACCGCGGCGCCCTCGGCGATCTGGGCCCAGGAGTCGCGCAGGTCGCCCAACAGCTCGGCCACGCGGTCGAGGTGCTCGGGCTCGCCCTCGAGGTTGGCCATCACGATCTGGCGCTTGCAGAACAGGTACAGCGAGCGAAGACGCTGCGGGATCTCGCCGTACTTCATGTCGAGCGACAGGTTGAGCTCGTCGATGACCGCCTCGGCGCGGCGCATCCGCTCGCGGGAGCGCTCGCGGGCGCCGGCGCGCATGGCCTCTGCCGACTGCATCAGGAAGCGGATCGCGCCGTCGTAGAGCATCACCACCAGGCGCTCGGGCGGCGCAGTCATGATGCTCGACTCGGCGTAGGCCTGGCGGACGGCGCTTGCGTGGCGGTTCATCGGTCCTCGCAGGTGGTCGGGGGTTTGGCGGGCGGCGGCGGGGCGGGGCCGGCTAGCCCAGGCTGGAGAGCTGCGCCGTGAGCCAGCTCCCCTGGGACTGCGCCTTGGCGAGCGCGGTCTCGAGCGCGGTGAACTGCTCGCGCAGCTGGCGCTCGCGGTGCTCGAGGCGGTCGTCCCACGCGGCCTGCTGGCTCTTGAGCGACGAGACGATGGCCTCGGAGCCGCTGATTCGCGACGAGAGGATGCCCGGCTGGGCGGCGCTGGCGGATGCGACCCACGGCGCGACGACCCCGTTGAGCCGCTGCTGGAGGCCCTGGGTCTCGGCGACGCCGGTCGCGTTCGTGAAGAGGGCCTTGACGTCGTCGAAGCGGGCGGTCAGCTGCTCGGCGAGCTTGGCCGCGTCGAGGGTCAACTTCCCGGCGACGGCGTCCTGGTTGAGGCTCCCGGAGCCGGTCGTCTTGCCGGTCGAGAGCCCGGCCTGGGAGAGCTGGCGCAGATCGACGGGCCGCCCGCCGACGACGTCGCCGACCGCCTGGCGCAGCTTGGAGAGCAGGCCGGCCAGGCCCGCGTCGCCGGCCAGCACGCCCTTGGCGCGATCGGCGGCGGTCGTCGGGGTGGCCACCTTCTTCTCGTCGAGCTTGCCGCGGATGAACTCGACGGTGGAGTTGTACTGGGTGACGAACTCCTGGAGCTTCGCCTGGATCTTGGCCGTGTCGGGCCCGGGCGTACCGACCGTCACGGTCGCCGGGTCCTCCGGCGCGATCAGGCCCTTCAGCGTGAGCGTCACGCCGGCGAGGGCGGGCACGTCGGACACGACGTTGCCGCCGCGCGTGTAGCCCGTACCGTCGACCGTGAACTGCGCGTCCCTGGCGGTCTGGGCCTCGCCGAAGGACAGGCCCGACGCGTCATTCGTCGTGACGGCGGTGATGGCTTTCTCGGTGCCGGTGCTCTTGTTGGCGAGCACGATCTTGCCGTCGACCACCGAGGCGTAGACCGGGGTGCCGCTGGTGGCGTTGATCTTCCCGGCGATCGTGGCGAGCGTGTCGGCGGCGCCGATCGCCACGTCGGTGGTCGCGGCCGACTGGCCGCTGCCGATCGTGATGTGGATGACGTCCGCGGCGGCCGCGGCGGACGGGCCGGCGGCCTGATCCCAACGGTTGGCGCGGGCGAGCTGGGAGACCTCGACCTGATAGGCGCCCGGCGCCGCGCCGGCGGTCCGGGCCACGCCGAGACGGCTCGGCTCGCTCGATTCCACCGTCTGCACGTCGCCCCAGGTGGCGGCGTCGCCGAGGCTGGCGATCGCGCTCGAGAGGTTCCCGACCCGCGAGCTGACGTCGCGCAGCGCCTGGGCGCGCGCCTCCTCGACCTGCTGCTTCTGCGCCAGGCGGGTCTGGGGGGCTCGCTCCACGGCGATGAGCTGGGCGATGATCGAGGCGGTGTCCAGGCCGGACGCGATGCCGCCGAAGCTCTGGAGCGGGGTGGCCACCTAGCGCGCCTCGGCCAGGAGGGCGTCCGCCCCGGCGCCGACCAGCGCGTCGAGCGCCCGGACCGCCGACAGCTCGCGCATGGGCGCGCCGGAGCCGTCGTGCACCTGGATGCGCACCCGGTTGGTGGCCTCGTCGACCGTCAGACGCAGGCTGATCCCGCGCCGGTCGAGGTCGCCGAGGACCTCGGCCGCGCGGTCGAGCGCCCCCATCACCTCGGGGGGCGGTCCATCGACCGGCGGCGCCTGCGCGGCGGCGGCGAGCTCGCGCGCGAACAGGTCGCCGGCGACCCCGGTGGCCCGGCTCGTCGCCGGCGCCCCCTGCGCGCCGTTCACCTGTCCTGCCCCGATGCCGGGGGTTCGGTCGACCATCTCTGACTCCTCGTGGTGCCGGCGTGGCTCGTGGTGGTGCCGGCCCTCCGGGTGATCGGCCGGCGCCTCGGGGAGTTGAGGGCCCCATGGATCCCCGGCCGCGCGGGCCGAACGCGGACGCGCGGGCTCGATCCGGCCGCCGCGTCGCCGCGGGCCGGGGGCGGTCGGCCGCTCGGGCAGGGTGTCTAGGCCCCGACCGGGGCCGGCTCGACGGCGGCGACGAGGCGTTCGGCCGCGTCGTTGCCGGGGTCGAGCTCGAGCGCCTGGCGCCCGAGGAGGGCGGCGTCTTCGCGCCAGCCCTGGGCCAGCGCGACCTGCGCCAGGCCCACCAGGGCGGCGGCGTCGGGGGTCTCGGCGACGACGGCCATCCACTCCTCGGCGGCCGAGTCCAGGAAGCCGCGACGCAGGTAGATGCCCGCCAGCCGCTCGCGCCGCTCGCGGGGATCGGCGGCGATGCGGCCATACAGCCCGTGCAGCACCTCGAAGGCCGCGAACTCCTGCACCCGCAACAGCGCCTCGAGCGCGGTCGCGGCGGTCGGCAGGGCCTCGGCGGGGATCGGGCCGGCGGCGTCCGCACCCGCCAGGACGCCCCCCCAGGAGCGGTAGAGCGCCAGGTCCGCCGCGTCGACGCCCGCGTCATTCGCCGCGGCGAGGGCGGCGGCCAGCCCGGTGGCGTCATTTGCCGCGGCGTGGGCGAAGAGGCGGTGGCCGGCCAGGATCGTGCGGGCGGGAGACTCGGCGCGCGCGGCCGCCTCGGCCGCCGCCTCGGCGAAGCGGCGCTCGGAGAGCAGCGCCTCGACCAGGCCGACCGCCGCCGGGATGCTCTCGGGCTGGCGCCTCAGGACGGCGCGGAAGAGGTGCTCGGCCGCCGCGGCGTTGCCGGCCTCGATGCAGGCGGTGGCGGCCAGCAGGGCGGCGGTCGGCGGCTCGGACGGGATCGCGTCGGCCAGCTCGTCGGCGCGGGCGCCGCGGGCGAGCAGCAGCTTGGCGAGCGGGAGGCTCGGGCCGACGAAGTCGGGGTGATCGGCCAGCGAGCGGCGGTAGTGGGCCTCGGCCTCGGCCGCGCGGCCGCTGTCGGCGGCCATCTCGGCCAGCAGGCAGCGGGCCAGGAAGGTGCCGCAGCCGACGGTCGGCGCCAGGCGGGCGGGGGCGTCGCCGAGCTCGAGGCAGCGGGTCGCGATCGCCTCGGCCTCGGCGGTCTCGCCGGCGGCGCGGGCGCAGAGCGCGAGCTCGAAGACCAGGTCGGTGAAGGTCGGATAGGCGGTTAGGCCCTCGAGCGCGGCTTCGCGGGCGGCGGCGATGTCGCCCGCCTCGCGCCGCGCCCCCGCCACGCGCGAGATGAGCATCGGCGCGTAGCCGAGCTCGGGCCAGTCCGGCTGGCGCCGGACCGTCTCCCAGGCTTCGTCCAGACGCCGGCGGGCGCGGACGGGGTCGCCGGCCAGGAGGTACTCCGAGCCCAGGTTGAAGGCGGTGAAGGCGGTCGGCTTCTCGCCGGCCTCGCGCTCCAGCAGCTCCAGGTTGCGCCGCGACTTGTCCTTGTCGGCGACGCGGCTCTTCAGGTAGCCGTAGTGCTTCACCCGGATCTCGGTGGCCTCGAAGCGCTCGCCGAGGTAGGTGGGCATGCGGCCGGTCTTCTGCTCGTGGATGCGGCCCTCGAAGCGGTACTCGGGTCGGTTGCGCCAGATGCGCAGCGCCATGTGGTTCACCGCCTGGCCGGAGCCGGGCGCGCCGGTGAAGTTGGTCTCCACGAGCTCGAACCCCTCGCGCCAGGTGCGCCCGAGGAGCTCGCGAAGCATCGGTCCGTCCTCGGGCACCAGGTGCTCGTCGGCGTCGAGGTACATGACCCAGTCGCCGGTCGCGGCGTCGAGTGACACGTTGCGCGCGTCGGCGAAGGAGCCGTTCCACGGGAAGTGCACGACCCGCGCGCCGAATGACGCGGCGATCGCGACGGTCCGGTCGCTCGAGCCGGTGTCGACCACCACGATCTCGTCGACGAAGGGCCGGATCGCCTCGAGGCAGCCCGGGAGCATCTCCTCCTCGTCCCTGACGATCATGCAGAGCGAGAGCGTCTGGTCCTCGGCCGGCTGGGCCGCGGCTGCGACGGCGGCGACGCGCGCGGCGAGCGGATGCGCGGCGCCGAGGACCCAGTCGGGGCGCTCGGCCTCGCGGGCGAAGAGACCGCGGAGGCCGACGCGCAGGCCTGGCACGTCGGGGTCGAGGCGCAGCGCGGCGCTCCAGGCGGCCTCGGCGGCGTCGGCGTCGCCGAGCTCGTCGAGCAGCGCCCCGAGAAGGTGGAGCAGGACCGGCTCGGCCGGGGCCCCCTCGAGCGCCTCCAGGAGGCCCTCGGCGGCGGCGGTCCGCAAGGTGTCGGAGTCGGGCCGCGCGGGGGCCGCCAGAACGACCTCCGCCAAGTGACGCCGGGCCTGGTAGGCGCGGTCGCGGTCG
>JAWVEV010000008.1:0-3201 GCA_033856535.1 Miltoncostaeaceae bacterium
CCGGGTTGAGGACGACGAGGGAGAACCAGAGCAGGGCGGTTCCCCAGACGGCGGCCCAGCGGGACCTGGACCAGGTCCAGAGGTCGTGGCCGTCGAGGAAGACGAGCGGGAGCCCGGAGAAGACGAGGTACTCCATGCCGGCCACGGCGACGACCGTGAGGACGACGTCGAGGACGAGCGTGGCGAAGGCGGCGTCCGGTTCGGCGGCGGCGTCGCCGACGGGGATCGAGAGCAGCCAGGCGGCGAGGGCCGTGATGGCGACCCCGCGCATGAGGAAGTAGATGAGGCGGCCGCGGCGCTCGGTGTCGAGGTCGCTCTTGACCTCGTAGTCGCCGGACATGCCCATGATCAGGCCGGGCACGAAGTGGGCGGCGCGGGAGACGAGGACGCAGGTGACGGCGAACGAGATCTGGCCGGGGTAGACGTGCCAGGCGACCCGGCCGCCGGGGAGGTGGCGGCGGCGGTAGGCGCGCCAGGCGAGGTAGAGCGCCGACACGATCACGCCGATCCCGAGGAACGCGCCGAGAGCCAGCGCTCCGGACCCCGGCGCCGTCGGGAAGCCCGGGTTGAGGAAGCCGATGATGATCGCGCTGATCGCCATGGAGACGGGCGCCAGGCCGAGCAGGAGCCGGCCGCGCCGCGGGGCGACGAATCGGGTCCAGCGCGCGAAGGCCGCGGCCATGGCGAGCCGGTTCGCCTTCCAGGTGGCGTTGAAGAGCTTCGTCGGCAGGCCCAGGAGGGCGGCGAGGAGCAGCGCGATGCCGAGAGAGCGCGCGATGTCCTCGGCCGACAGGGGAAGGTCGTCGAGCCTGCGCAGGGAGGCGGCGAGGCGCGGGCGCCGTTGCGGGGGCGCCTCCTCCGTGACGGCCACCTGGCGCTGCGACTGGCTGAGGCCGGGAAAGCTCGGCGAGCTCGGGGCCGGGGTGCCCGCCGGCGCCGGGGTCGTGGGCGAGCGTGGCGCCGGCCGGGAGGGCTGAAGGGCGGCCGGCGTGCGAGGCGGCGAGATCGCCGGCACTGCGCGGTCGGGCGCCACACGATCGCCGGCGCTGCGGCGAGGCCCGGAGCGCTCCGCGGTCGCGGCCGGGGCGGGCGTGCTCGCGGGGGCCGGGGTGGGCGAAGGCGTCGCGGTGGCGGTGGGCGCCGCGGCCGTGCGGAAGCGGGCGACGGGCGTGGAGACCTCGCCGGACGACGCGCTCCAGACGTAGTCCGCGGCGGAGCTCAGCCCGGTGAGCGTGGCCGACGCCGGCTCGCTCCCGGTGACGAGCGCGGTGGGGCCACGGGTGTCCGGCGACGACCGGCCGTAGTCGAAACGGACCTCCATCGGCATTCCGAACGTGTTCACGGGCACGCGCAGCACCGCGCCGTCGGCCGACGCCGACGCCGAGGGCTCCCCGAACTCCGGCAGCAGCCGCGCCAGCTGCAGCCGCGACCCGCCCCCCGCGACCGGCTCGGCCCAGGCGACCCACGGCACGCGGTCGAGGCCGGCCACCGGACCGGCGCCCGCCCGCTGCGTGCCGTCGGCGTTGAGCGGGGCGCCGACCTCGTCGAAGCCCGTCGCGTCGCCGCGCAGCCGCGCCACCCGCAGCACCCCGCTCTCCACGCGCGAGACGACCAGGACGCCGCGCACGGCCGCCGCGCGCACCGCCGTCACCGGCGCGTCGCCGAGCTCCGCGAGGGTCCGCCAGCTCCCGCCCTCCAGGCGCGCCACCCAGGCCCGCTCGGACTGGCGCCAGACGGCGTGCAGCCGTCCGGCGACCTCCACCAGGAGCGGCTCGTCCACGCGCGGCTCGGTCAGCGGGTTCGCCGCCCCACCCACGGGCTCCCAGGCCGAGCCCGTCCAGCGCGCCACCCGCACGGCCCAGCCCGTCACCCCGCCCGGGTTCTGATCGGTCCAGGTGGCGTAGGGGCGGCCGCCGAACTCCACGATGGCGCCGGGCCGCGTGACCGCGTCGGGTGCGCTGGCCGACGAGCCGAGCTCCACCCACGCCGAGCCGTCCCAGCGGGCCACGTGCGCCTCGAGCTTGACCCCGCGCTCGTTCCACAGGACGTGCGGCACCCCGGCCACCACGCCGATCGCCACGTCGTTGGTGGGTTGATCGGGGTCGTGGTTGACGATGCCGCCCACCCGGACCCAGTCCGACCCGTCCCAGCGCGCGACGTGCACCTGGAAGATCGAGTCCTCGCGGTCCTCGTTCCACACGGCCCACGGACGCCCGCCGACCACGGTCATCGCGCGGGTCACGATGTTCCCGCCCGAGGAGATCCCGCCCCCGAGCGCCGCCCACTCCCCGGCCGCCCAGCGGCGGACGCGCAGCTCGGGCGCACCGTTGGTGACGAAGCTCGTCGTCAGGACGTGCGGCACACCTTCGACGAACGCCAGCCCGCCCGCCCCCAGCGCGCTGTTGGCGGGCACGGACGGCGGCTCTCCCGGCACCCGTTCCCAGGCAGCGGGCGCGGGGCCCGCGAGCGCCGCGAGCCACGCGAGCACCCCGAGAACGACCCGCCCGGCCAGAGGGCCGACCCTAACTCACGACGTTCCAGTCCTCCACCCGCCAGCTGGTGACGAGGCCGTTGACGACGTAGGGGTCCTTCTCGACGAACTCCTCCGCCCCGCCGTCGGCGAAGACGATCAGGGCGCCGGTCGGCGGATCCCCGAGCGCGCCGCCCATGAGGATGCGGCCCTCGTCCATCCACTTGCGCAGCAGCGCGATGTGGAAAGGGCGGTGCGGGGCGCGCCGCTCGACGATGTCCTCGGTGACGTACTCGTAGAAGAGGACCTGGCGCTTGGTGAGGAGGACGTCCATGCGCCGGAGCATGGCAGGATGCGCCGCCATGGCCACAGTCGACAAGTCTCCCCGGGAACAGAACCGCGACGAGGGCGGCAGCGAGAAGTCGGACCTCTCCAGCTTCGAGCTCGTCAACCACCACTTCGAGCTGGCGGCCGACCACCTCGAGATGCCGGACGACGTACGCGGCGTCCTGCGGTCGTCCTATCGCGAGGTGCAGGTGCAGATCCCGATCCGCCTGCAGGACGACGAGATCCATGTCTTCAGCGGCTACCGGGTGCAGCACAACGGCGCGCGGGGCCCGTACAAGGGCGGCGTCCGCTACCACCCGGAGGTCGACCTGGACGAGGTGCGCGCTCTGGCCATGCTGATGAGCTGGAAGACGGCCATCGTCGGCGTGCCGTACGGCGGGGCG
>JAWVEV010000009.1:0-3734 GCA_033856535.1 Miltoncostaeaceae bacterium
CGCGCATCATCGCCGGCGGCGCGCCGAATGCGCCGACCGCGAGGATCCGCTCGCGGTCGAAGCGCGCCACCAGGCCGCAGTCGACCCCGAGCAGGCCCGCCACCTCCTTGGCGACGCTGTGGAAGACCGGCTCGGGGCTCGCGGCCGTGGCGGCGGTGGTGGCCACCCGGCGCAGGGCCGCCTGCTCGGCGGCGAGGGCGGCGCTCTCCTCGGCCCGGGCGACCGCCTCGCCGTAGAGGCGGGCGTTGGCCAGGGCCAGCGCGGCAAGGGTCGCGAGGGCGCGGGCATCGGCCCGGTCGCCGGCCGTGAGCGGCCGGGGCGCGGCCCAGCTGCAGAAGATCGTGCCGAGCAGCGCCGGCGCGCCGTCGACGCGGATCGAGGGGTGCTCGAGCCGTATGCCGACGAAGGCCCCCCGGCCGGCGACGCCGGCCAGGCGTGGGTCGATCCGGCCGACCTCGCTCAGGTCCTCCACCGCGAGGAAGGGCTCGGGCTGGTCGAGGAGGTAGTCCCAGACGGGCATCTGGGCGCGGGTGGCGCCCACGCAGGCCTCGAGGTGAGCGCGCCGCCCGGCGTCCGTCTCGGTGGTGTAGACGGCCGCGATCACGGCCCGGCCGGGCTCGTGGACGTAGCAGGTGGCCCGATCCGCCCCGAGCGCGCGGCGCACGGCGCCGGCGATGGCCTGGAGCGTGACCGCGGGGTCCAGGTTCCCCAGCATCGCGGCGGCCTCGGCCACGATGCGGTCGCCGCCGGGGCGCGGGTCGGCCTCGGCGGAGGGGCGGCTCACTCCCGCACTCTGAGGCCCGGCCGGAGGGGCGTCAAACGGCCGCCGAAAAGAGAACGGGCCGCCTCATGGCGACCCGTTCCCGTCGTCCCGATATGTGACCTTCTGTTTGCCCTGCGAAAAGCCTTACCGCAGGAGGCTCAGCACCGACTGCGGGGCGCTGTTGGCCTGGGCCAGCATCGACGTGCCGGCCTGCTGGAGGATCTGGTACTTCGTGAACTTGACCATCTCCGAGGCCATGTCCACGTCCCGGATCCGGCTCTCGGAGGCGCTCAGGTTCTCCTCGTAGCTGGCCAGGTTGTTGAGGGTGTGCTCGAGCCGGTTCTGGACCGAGCCGAAGTCACCGCGGGCGGTGGACACGTTGTTGATGGTGGCGTCGATCGAGGCCAGCGTCACCGTGCCCGAGAAGTTGAAGATCGCGCTGTCGACGTCGTAGGTGGAGCCGGCGCCGAACATCTGACGGGCGTTGACGGACAGGGTCTGACCGTCCTCGGCGCCCACCTGGAAGGTGATCGCCCCGCCGCCGGAGAGCAGCGAGATCCCGTTGAACTTCGTCTGCGAGGCGATGCGGCTGATCTCGTTGCAGAGCTGAGCCACCTCCCCGGTGATGGCGGCCTTGTCGGTGCCCGACAGGGTGCCGTTGTTGAACTGGACGGCCAGGTCGCGCACGCGCTGAAGCATCGCGTGCACCTCGCTCATCGAGCCCTCGGCGGTCTGAACCAGCGAGACCGCGTCCTGCGCGTTGCGCTGGGCCTGGCCGAGGCCGCCCACCTGGGCGCGCAGCTTCTCGCTGATCGCCAGGCCCGCCGAGTCGTCGGCGGCGCGGTTGATGCGGTAACCGGAGCTGAGGCGCTCCATCGACTTGGCCATCTGACCGGCGGAGCCGACCAGCTGACGGTGCGCGTTGAAGGCCTCGACGTTGTTCTGGATGCGAAGGGACATGCTCTTCCTCCTGAAGGGCGGTGTGGTCCCGGACAGACGGCTCGCTCCCTGCGGGCCGTGGACTCCGACCCCAAATGAAACTTCGGTGACGGCGTCCAAGCGGGTATTCGGCGGGGCCCCGGAGGAATTGAGGGGCCCTCGGGCCGAAAGCTTCCGGTGCTCCGCGGCGCCGGCGGCTCAGCTCCCGGCGGTCCAGGCCTCGGTCAGCGGACCGGCGGCGCCGGAGATCGGGTCGGTGCTCGGCAGTGGGATCGCCGCGATGTTGGCGAGCACCTCCTCGCGCTCCGCCGGGTCGCCGCGGCGCAGGTCGCACCACATCCCGTCGGGGTAGGGGCCCACCACGGTCAGGTCGGGCGTCTGGCCGAGGTTGCAGTGGCCCGTGCCCGCCGGCAGGACGAGCACGTCTCCGGCGACGACCTCGACGACCGGGCCGTCCGGGCCGCCGAGCTGCACGGAGGCCGCGCCGGCCACGATCCCGAGCACCTCGTGGGCCGTCGAGTGGAAGTGCTGGAAGGGATAGATCCCGTTCACCCACGAGCCGAGCCACCCGTTGCGGGCGAAGAGCTCGGCGCACGATCCGGTCGTCTCCAGCCCCGCGACGCCGTGGGAGACGAGCACGGGGAGCCCGGAGTTCGGGATCGCGCCCGCGTCCCGGAGATGGAGCAGCTCGGGTCCGGTCATGGACGGACGGTAGCCCGCCGTGCCGACCCGCGGCGCTCTTCCGCCACCTCCGAGCGCCAGTTGGCGCGGCCCGCGCCGACTGGCGGCCCGGACGCCAAATGGCGTCGCGGGTGCCAATCGGCATTCCCCCGATCTCACGGCGCGGCCAGCGCTACCGTCTCCTTGGCATGACCTCACCCGCCATTTGCCACACGGTCGCCGCCACCGCGCTCGGGGAGCTCACCGTCGCCCGCGCCGGCGAGGCGATCACCGGCCTCTACTTCACGAAGCACTGGCACCCGCCGGCCCGGGCCGCCCTCGGGCCGCGCGTCGACGCCGGCTTCGGCCGCGTCCTCGCCCAGCTCGAGGAGTACCTCGCCGGCGAGCGCGAGACCTTCGACGTCCCCGTGGCGCCCCGCGGCGGCGACACCTTCCAGCGCCGTGTCTGGGACCTCCTTGCCGAGATCCCCTACGGCCGCACCACCACCTACGGCGCCCTCGCGGCGCGGCTCGGCGGCGACGCCAATCCCCGCCAGGTCGGGGGCGCGGTCGGCCGCAATCCGGTCTCGATCCTCATCCCCTGCCACCGCGTGATCGGCGCGAACGGGAGCCTCACCGGCTACGCCGGCGGCATCGAGGTCAAGCGCCGCCTTCTCGAGATCGAGCGCGCCGAGGCCGCCGCGGGCCAGCAGACGCTCGCGCTGGGCGGCTAGGCGGCGCCGGCCTCCCCGAGCATCTCCTCGACGACCCGCCGCGCCAACATGGCGGCGTCGGTCACGCCGGAGGCGGCCTGGACGATCGCCCCGCTCATGAGGATCTGGAGCTGGACCGCGAACCTCCGGGGATCTGGGACATCCAGCTCCTCGCAGAAACCCACCAGCAGCTCCCTGATCGATGCGAGGCCGGCGGCCGCCGCCCCTCCGGCCGGCGTGCGCCGGTCGTGGCTCTCGAGCAGGGTGTTGATGAACAGGCAGCTTTCGTAGTCGTCCCGGCGAAACCACTCGTCGAAGGCGTCGAAGATCGCGGACACGCGCTCGGCCGGCGTTCCCTCGCGCTCGATCACGGAGCGCAGCCAGCCCTGTGTCCACACCTCGTCGCGGCGCCGCAGGACGGCCACGACGAGGTCCTCCTTCGAGGCGAAGTGCTTGTAGAGGCTGGTCTTGTGGACCCCGGCCTCGGCGATGATCCGCTCCACTCCGATGGACGCCACGCCGTGCTGGCAGAACAGCTCGTAGGCGGCACGGACGATCCGCTCGCGCGCGCCGGAGCCGTTCTCTCCCTCGATCTCGGGCGTCACGAGCGTCACCGCGCCATCTCCCAGGTATCGCGCGCCGGCACCTCCCCCCGGTCA
>JAWVEV010000010.1:0-36743 GCA_033856535.1 Miltoncostaeaceae bacterium
CCGGGCGAGGACCGGCCGCCCTGGCCGTTCATCGCCCTGTCCGCGCTCGCCGTGCTGCTGGCGATGACCGGCATCGGCAGCTCGGTCTACCGCCGCGCCCGCCGCGCGCCGGCCTCCGGCCTCTAGGGCCGTCTGAGCCTGCCGGGCCCCGCCCGGCGCTCTTCGCGAGGATGGGCGGGTGGATCCGAGGCATCGGCCCGACTGGTGGCGCGGCGTCGTCTACCAGATCTACCCGCGCAGCTTCGCGGACTCCGACGGCGACGGCGTCGGCGACCTGCCCGGGATCCTGGAGCGCCTCGACCACCTGAACGACGGCACCGAGGGCTCGCTGGGCGTCGACGCGATCTGGCTCTCGCCGTTCTACCCCTCGCCGATGGCCGACTTCGGCTACGACGTGGCCGACTACACCGGCGTCGATCCGCGCTTCGGCACGCTGGAGGACGCCGACCGGCTCATCGGCGCCTGCCACCGCCGCGGGATCCGGGTGATGGTCGACTGGGTGCCGAACCACAGCTCGGACCGGCACCCCTGGTTCCTCGACTCGCGGGCCTCGCGGGAGAGCGCGCGGCGCGGCTGGTACGTCTGGCGCGACGGCGCGCCCGGCGGCGGGCCGCCGAACAATTGGCGCAGCGACTTCGCGCGCGCCGGCGCGGCGTGGACCCACGACGCGGCGACCGGGCAGTGGTACCTGCACTCGTTCCTGCCCGAGCAGCCGGACCTGAACTGGGACGAGCCGGCGCTCCGTGAGGCCATGCACGACACGCTGCGGTTCTGGCTCGACCGCGGCGTGGACGGGTTCCGGATCGACGTGGCCCACAAGCTCGGCAAGGACCCCGAGCTGCGGGATGACGTCGCCGGCGCGCGTCCCCGCAGCCAGGATTGGCCGACGACGCATGAGCGCCTGCGCGGGATCCGGCGCGTGCTGGAGGAGTACGAGGGCCGGGCGGCGGTCGGGGAGGTGTACCTGCTCGACCAGGCCCGGCTCGCCGAGTACCTGAACAGCGGCGACGAGCTGCACCTGGCGCACAACTTCGTGTTCCTGCGCCAGCCGTGGGAGGCGGCCGCCATCCGGGACGTGGTGGACGACTTCGAGCGGCTGACGACGTCCGACGTGTGGCCGGCGTGGTGCCTGTCGAACCACGACCACTCGCGGGTGGCGACGCGGTACGACGGCGGGACGGGGCGGGGGCCGGCGATCGCGCGGGCGGCGGCGGTGCTCCTGCTGACGCTGCGCGGGACGCCGTTCCTGTTCCAGGGCGAGGAGCTGGGGCTGCCCGACGCGCCGATCCCGCCGGACCGGGTCGTCGACGTGGACGGACGGGATCCCGAGCGCGCGCCGATCCCCTGGCGTCCGCCCTCCGCGGCGGGCCCGGGCGCCGGGTTCACGACCGGCGAGCCGTGGCTGCCGATCGTCGCGGAGGCCGAGCGGCGGAACGCGGAGACCCAGTCGGCCGACCCGCGCTCGACGCTCGCGCTCTACCGGCGGCTCATCTGGCTGCGCCGGCGGACCCCGGCGCTGCGGGCCGGCGGGCAGCGGTCGGTCGCGCTGGGGGAGGGCATCTTCGGCTACCTGCGCCAGCTCGACGAGGAGCGCTTCCTGGTGGCGATCAACTTCACCGGGGCGGCGGTGCGGGCGGCCGGCGCGGCGGCGGGGCTGGCCAGCTCGGGGCGGCTGGTCGTCTCGAGCGATCCCGACCGGCCGGAGGGGCCGGCCGACCCGGGCGACCTGCGGCTGGGGCCGGACGAGGCGGTGGTGGTGCGGCTGCCGTAAGTCCTAAGTCGTTCGCGCCGGCCGCCCCTGCCCGCGGGCGCGGTAGGTCTGGAGCGTCACCCCGTTCTCGAAGGCGCGGACGTCGACCAGCTCGAGCGGCAGCTTGTCGGGCGCGTCGTCGGGGAAGAGCCGGCGGCCGCTCCCGAGGACCACGGCGCCATGCGCCGCGCAACGTCATCCCGGTTCCCTCAAGAGTCGCTCTGGACGATCCCGAGTCCGTCGCGCGGAGCCCGTTTCGGCCGCCGGCGGCGCGGGGAGCCCACGCACATGCGTGTGGTCGTCACCGGGGCCACCGGCAACGTGGGCACGAGCCTGCTGCGCCGCTTGGCGGCCGACCCGGCGGTCGAGTCGATCGTCGGCGTGGCCCGCCGGGTCCCGTCGGGCGCGGGCGGGATGCGCCTGCCCGGCCTCGCCTGGGTCGCGGCCGACGTCGCCGCCGACGACCTGGCGCCGATCGTGCGCGGCGCCGGCGCCGTGGTGCACCTGGCCTGGGCGATCCAGCCCTCCCGCGACCCGGCCGCGCTTCACCGCGCCAACGTCCTCGGCAGCGCGCGGGTGATCGAGGCGGTGCGCGCCGCCGGCGTGCCGGCGCTGGTCCACGCGTCGTCGGTGGGCGCCTACTCGCCCGGGCCGAAGGACCGCCGGGTGGACGAGTCGTGGCCGGCGCGGGGGATCCCCAGCAGCTTCTACTCGCGCCACAAGGCCGAGGTCGAGCGGCTGCTGGACGACGTCGAGGCGAGGAGCCCGGAGCTGCGGGTCGTGCGCATGCGGCCCGCCCTCACGTTCAAGGCGGCGGCCGCGAAGCGCGTCCGGCGCCTCTTCGCCGGTCCGCTGGTCCCGGGAGCCCTCTGGCGGCCCTCGCGCATCCCGGCCGTGCCGGACATCCCGGGCCTGCGCGTCCAGGGCGTCCACGCCGACGACGTCGCGGAGGCTTACCGCCTGGCGGTCGTGGGCGACGCCCGCGGCGCCTTCAACCTCGCGGCCGACCCGGTCCTCGATCCGGCGTCGCTCGCGGCGATCCTCGGCGCGCGACGGGTCCCCGTGCCCGCGCCGGCCGCCCGCGCGGCGATGGACCTCTGCTGGCGCCTCCGGCTGCAGCCGAGCCCGCCGGGCTGGCTCGACATGGCGCTCCAGGTGCCGCTGATGGACGCGGGGCGCGCCCGGGAGGTGCTGGGCTGGGAGCCGCGCGTCGACGCCGGCGCGGCCCTGCGCGAGCTGCTGGCCGGGCCCGGGTCCGACCGGGCGGAGGCGACGCCCGCGTTGGAGGCCCGCCTCGGCCGCCTGAGCCCGCGGGCCGGGCGCCGAGCTAGTCGCGCAGGGCGAAGAAGCGCTGCTCGTCCTCGGTGAGGGGCGAGTCGACCATCACCAGGCCGGGCGCCACCTCCTCGGGGACGGACCAGCAGACGTTGCCGTCCACCGAGTCGCCGGTCGCCACCGGCTCGTCGGGAATCGGGTCCGGCGTCAGCCCGCACGAGTCCTCGTAGCTCGAGTAGACCAGCGCCGACGTCGGGCCCATCGCGCGCAGGCGGATGGATCCGTCGAACTCGGCCTCGCGCGACGCGGTGCGGGTGGCCCGCACGCGCACCAGCGCGTAGACGTCGCCCGGCCGCGGGGAGGAGTTCGCCTCGCTCTCGTGCAGCACGGCCGAGGTGCCGTCGGGCGTCACGCCCAGCACCTCCAGCCGCCAGCCGTCGGCGGTCGGCCAGACGCCGCCGTAGGGGTACGGCACGCCGCGGGTGAGGCCGGCGGGCTGCGGGGTGACGTGCTCGCAGTCGGCGGCGGTCTCGTCGCCGGCGTCGGCCACCACGGTGTCGTCGCCCGGCCCGCAGGCGACCGCATCGACCTCGCCGTCGCGCGCGACCAGGTGGTCGTCGCCCTCGCCGCCGAACAGGGAGTCCGCGCCGGCGCCGCCGGTCAGCCGGTCGTTCCCGGCGCCGCCGAAGAGCGCATCCGCCCCCGCGCCGCCATTCAGCCGGTCGACCCCGCCGCCGCCGAGCAGCCGGTCGTCGCCGGGACCGCCGGTGAGCGTGTCGGCGCCGCTCTCGCCCACCAGGCGGTCGGTGCCGAGGCCGCCCGAGATGCGGTCGTCACCACCCCCGCCGTAGAGGCGGTCCGAGGTCGTGCTGCCGACGATCTTGTCGTCCGACGCCCCGCCCTGGGCCGTGCGGGCACCCGCCGTCGCGGCCCCGAAGGCCACCAGCACGGCTGCGAGGACGGCGGCGGCGGCGGCGGTCGCCGCCCGCCGCGGGACGGCGTCGCTCGTCAGGACCCTCCCGGACCCTTGTCCACGGCCTTCACCGCAAGGAGCAGCCCGAGGAGCAGTCCCACCGCGAGGACCACCGCGCCGAAGAGCAGGACCCCGGCGATGGCGTATGACGCGGCCATCATCGGCTCACATTACCCCGCGCGCGGCGCCGGAATGCCCGTTTTCGGGCGTTCGGGTGCGTCATCCGCACGCAAGACGCCAGAAGCTCATGCCGAGGGGCCGCGCGCCGGGAGGGCGGCGCCCGGTAGCCTGCCGCCGATGGCCGATCCGCGCGCGTCCGACACCGAGGTCCCGGCCGGGCCGCGCCGGCCGGTGGTCGGCATCTGCGCGGTGCTCGAGCGCGCCCGCTGGTCGGTGTGGGAGATGGACGCCGCCCTGGTCCCGCACAACTACATCCAGGCGGTCCAGCGCGCCGGCGGGATCGCCGTCCTGCTGCCGCCGGACGCGGCGGTGGCCGAGGACCCCGACGCGGTGCTCGACCTGGTCGACGGCCTGATGCTGGTGGGCGGACCCGACGTCGAGCCGAGCCGCTACGGCGCGGAGCGGCATCCGCTCGCCGAGCAATCCGTGCCCCTACGCGACGAGGTCGAGATCGTCCTGTCCCGGCGCGCGGCCGCCCGCGGCATCCCGGTGCTCGGCATCTGCCGCGGGATGCAGGTGCTGAACGTCGCGGCCGGCGGCACCCTGCATCAGCACCTTCCCGACGAGCCGGGGATGGCCGACCACCGGCGCTCGCTCGGCAGCTTCGAGGGCGCCGACCACGAGGTGCGCCTGGAGGAGGGCTCCCGGGCGCTCGCGGCGGCCGGCGGCTCGCCGCACCAGATCAAGTCGCACCACCACCAGGGCGTCGAGGAGGTCGGCGAGGGCCTGCGCGTGACCGGCTGGTCGGCCGAGGACGGGCTGGTCGAGGCCATCGAGGCGGACGGGCCGGACTATCTGCTCGGGGTTCAGTGGCACCCCGAGGCCGACCCGCAGAGCGGCCTCATCGGCAGCCTGGTCGCCGCCGCGGCCGAGGCCCGCGCGCGCCGGGAGTCGGCCGCGGCCTAGCCCGGCCTCCGCTCGACGAGCGGGCCGAAGAGCTCGGGCTCGGCGCCGGCGAGCAGCGCGACCGCGTCGGCGTGGTCCAGGTCGAGCGCGCGGCGCGAGCCGGCGCCCTGGCCGAGATACGCCGTGAGCGTGCAGAGACCGGCGCGGCGCTGGAAGGGCGAGGCGGAGATCCGGTAGGCCACCACGGAGCCCGGCTCGATCAGGGCGTGGCGTCGCACGAAGCTCCCCTCCCGAAGGCCCAGCCAGCCCCGCTCCAGGCGGTGCCCCAGGTTGCGGTGGCGGTCGAGGCCCACCGCGGCCATCAGCAGGGTCGCCACCGCCAGGGCGATCGCGGGCGCGGTCAGGCCGAGGGCTCCGGTCGCGATCGCGGCGACGGCGGGCAGCGCGACCGCGCGCGTCAGGCGCCGCAGGCGCGCGGCCGGCGGGTGGGGCGTGAGGCCCTCCGGCACGCCGGGCGCCAATTGCCGCACCAGGACCCACACCCGTCGCCGGCGCTCGACCGGAAGCAGCGCCGTGCGGCCCTTCGCGTCGCCGGAGCCCTCTGGCACCCCGCCCACCACGGCGCGCACCGAGGCGAGCCCGATCAGCCGCCAGATCGGTGACTCGCGCACCTCGAACGCACGGACGCGGCGCCGGTCGATGCTCACGCTTCGCTTGTCGAGCAGGCCGCGCTCGGCCACCAGGCGGCCGCGCCGCTCGCTCAGCCGGAAGCCGCCGTCGACGAGCACGCTGCCGATGGCGGCCACGGCGGCGGCGATGGCGATCGCGGCCGCCGCGCTCAGCGCCAGGACGAGCGGGTCGGTCGGCGCCCGGTCCTCGGCCGCGCCGATCAGGCGGTCGGCCACGGGCAGGTCGTCCACCAGGTTGAAGAGCGCGGCAAGCGCGGCGAACGGCACGAGGAGGAAGCGCAGGCTGCTGGCGCCGCCCAGCGCCAGCATCCCGGTGCTCACCCGGGCCAGCTCCGCCGCCGCCGGCGACTCCGCCTCGACCGCCGCCGCGGCGGGCTCGGCGGTGCGGCGCTCGAGCACGGCGTCGCGCAGGTCCTCGGCCTCGCCGCGCCGGATCGCGGCGAGGCGCAGCCCCGAGGAGCGCTTCCCGCCGGTCGCGTCGTCGACGCGCACCGAGACCAGGCCGACCAGCCGGTGCAGGAACGGCGCGGAGATGTCCACGCCGCGGATCCGATCCAACGGGATCGTCCGCAGCGAGGAGGTGAGGACGCCGGCCCGGATCTCGAGCCGGTCGCCGATCACGCGGTAGGTGAAGCGCCGCCAGGCCAGGACGGCCAGGGGCACGCCGATCGCCAGACCGATCGCCAGCGCCCCGAGGAACCAGAGCGGGGAGCCGCCCGCCGAGAGCAGCGCCACGACGCCCCCGATCCCGGCCGCGCGCACGACCCGCCCGGCGGTGAGCAGGATCGCCAGCGGATGGAGGCGCCCCTCGACGACCGGAACGTCGCTCATGCCTCGTCGGGCCGGCGCCTCACGTGGCATCTCCCTCGCCGGCGGCGGCCGCGAGCTGGGCGGTCAGGCGCGCCACGAGGCCCTCGTTGAGCCCCGGCACCGACGCGCCGCCCTCGCCGGAGGCCGTGCGCACGTCGACCTGGGCGAGCCCCAGCAGGCGGTGCATCGGGCCGATCGTGGTCTCGATCGACTGGATCCGGCTGTGCGGGACGACGGTCCAGGTGCGCCGGATCCAGCCGCGGCGCACGTAGAGCCCGAGCGGGGTGACCTCCCAGCGGTAGGTCCGGTAGAGCACCCCGGGCACGGTCGCGGCCACGCCGGCGCCGATCGCGGCGATCACGACGAGGGCGCCCCAGAGGAGCAGCGGCTTCGGCACCTCGGCGACGACGCCGATCACGATCAGGGCGACCGCGCCGGCCACGACCAGGGCGGCGGTCACGAGCGCGACGTCGGCGACCCAGAGCAGGCGGGCACGGGGGTCGAGACGCTCGGCCGGCGCGCGGAGGCCGCCCTCTTCCGAGGCCAGCGTCGCCGGCGGGACGGGGCCGCTCATCCGGCCAGGGTATCCCGCTCCGGCGCCCCGACGACCCGCCCGCGCCACCCCGCTGGCCTACGCTTGGCGCCCATGCGGTCCCGCCTCGCGCCATTCGTCGCCGTGCTCGCCATGGTCGCCGCGGCCGGCTGCGGCGCCGGCTCGGCCAGCGCGGGCGACGCCGCCGCGCCGGTCCCTCGGGCGACCGTCGATCGGTTCGACTCCGCCCGCGCCTTCGCGGAGGTGCGGCGCCAGGTGGCGATCGGCCCGCGGCCCGCCGGCTCGACCGCCTCGCGCAGGTTGGCCGCGCGGCTGCGCCGGGCGCTGCCGGCGGGACGCCTCGAGGTCGTGCCCGGGGGCCTGCGCAACGTCGTCGGCCGCCTGCCGGCGCGCGGGCGGGGGGTGGGACAGAAGGCGATCGTCGTCGCCGCGCACTACGACACGAAGGATCTGCCGGGCTTCGTCGGCGCCAACGACGGGGCGGCGGGCACCGCGACCGTGCTCGAGCTGGCCCGCGCGCTGGCGCGCCGGCCGGCGCCGGCCGACCGGCTCGAGATCCGCTTCGTCCTCTTCGACGGCGAGGAGGAGCCGCCGGAGTCGACGGACTTCTTCTCGGGAGGTCTGCGCGGCAGCAGGGCCTATCTGGCCGCGCACCGGCGCGAGATCGGCGCCGTGATCGTGATCGACTTCGTGGGCGACGAGCGGCTGTCGCTGCCGCGCGAGGACGGCTCGCACCGCGCGCTCTGGATCGAGCTCCGCGCGGCCGCGCGCCGGGTGGGGGTGGGCGCGGTCTTCCCGCTCCGCCGCCGCGGCGAGATCCTCGACGACCACACGCCGTTCATGCGGGCGGGGATCCCGGCGATCGACCTGATCGACTTCGACTACCCGCCGTGGCACACCCCGGCGGACACGCTGGACAAGGTCTCCGCGCGCAGCCTGGACGCCGCCGGCGAGGCCGTGCTGGAGCTGCTCGTGCGCCTCCGCGAGGGCTGAGCCCGCCCCGACCGGCCGGGTGGCCGCGCGGCGCATCGCGCGCCGCAACCTTCATCCAGGGGGCCAAAGAGCAAAAAACGGCCCGAACGTACCCTCGGTCCACGTCCGAGCCCCCCGTGGCTGCCCCCATTCCCTAGGAGCGCAGATGAGATTCAGCGCTTTGCGTCGCGTACCGCTCTTGGTCGCCGCTCTGCTCCTGATCGCCCCGGCCTTCGCCGCGGCCCAGGACGGCTCCGAGCTCACCGACGCCGTCAACACGCTGTGGGTCGTCCTCGCGGCCGTGCTCGTCCTGTTCATGCAGGCCGGCTTCGCGATGCTGGAGACCGGTCTTTCCCGCATGAAGAACGCGGGGGCGATCATGGCGAAGACCCTCTGCAACCTGTCGATCGCGCTCGTGATGTTCTGGGCGTTCGGCTTCGCCATCGCGTTCGGCGACGGCAGCGGCCTGGTCGGATCGACCGGCTGGTTCCTGAACGGCGACATCCCGACGACGTTCGCGGTGTACGACGGCTACGGGGTCCCGATCGAGGCGCTCTTCCTGTTCCAGGTGGCGTTCGTGGCCGTGTCGCTGGCGATCGTGTCCGGCGCGATGCTCGACCGCACCAAGTTCGTCGGCTTCGTGATCTTCGCGGTCTTCTACGCCGGCCTGATCTACCCGTTCGTCGCCCACTGGACCTGGGGCGGCGGCTGGCTCTTCGAGGACGGCTTCCTCGACTTCGCCGGCTCGTCGATCGTCCACCTGCAGGGCGCCCTGGCGGCGGCCGCCGGCGCGTTGATCCTGGGTCCGCGCATCGGGAAGTTCCGCGGCGGCAAGGCGATCCCGATCCCCGGCCACTCGATGCCGCTGGCCGTGCTCGGCATCTTCATCCTGTTCATCGGCTGGGCCGGCTTCAACGGCGGCTCGGGCCTGGCCGCCGTCGGCATCAACATCGGCGACATCATCATGAACACGTACCTGGCGGCCGGCGCCGGCGTGATCGGCGCGATGATCGCCTCGCTGTGGCTCTTCAAGACGCTCGACGTCAGCCAGATGGGCAACGGCGCGATCGCGGGCCTGGTGGCCATCACCGCCCCCTGCGCCTTCGTCGACAGCTGGGCCGCGCTGCTCATCGGCGTGGTCGCCGGGCTGATCCTCCCGCCGCTCGTGCTGGCCGTCGAGAAGATGAAGATCGACGACCCGGTGGGCGCCCTCCCGGCGCACGGCGTGGCCGGCATCTGGGGCACCCTCTCGATCGGCCTCTTCGCGGTGGCCGACCGCACCGGCGGCGCCGAGGGCCTGATCTACGGCGGCGGCGGCCACCAGCTGTGGGTCCAGTTCTACGGCGTGGCGGCCACGGTGGCCTTCACCTTCACCGCCTCCGCGCTGGTCATGCTCGGCATCAAGTACACGCTCGGCCTCCGTCTGAGCGAGGATGCGGAGATCGCGGGCCAGGACATCTCGGAGCACGGCATGTTCGGCTACCCCGAGCGCTTCATCGACGTCCCCGGCGCCACCTCGGCCGAGCCGTCGCTGCGGCCCCTCCCCGCGCCGGCGCACGCGCCGGGCAAGCCGGCCACCTCGCCGACGGGAGCGACGTCATGAAGAAGATCGAGGCCTTCATCCGCCACGAGGCGCTCGAGGCGATCCACGACCGCCTGGCGCACATGGGGCTTCCCTCGATGAGCGTCACCGAGGTCAAGGGCTCGGGGCGCCAGAAGGGCTTCACCGAGAGCTACCGGGGGGCCAGGACCACCGTGTTCCTGCGTCCCAAGATCAAGCTGGAGGTCGTCCTGGACGACGGCGACGTCGATCGCGCCGTCGACTGCATCCTCGAGCTCGCCCACACCGGCGAGCCGGGCGACGGGAAGATCTTCATCTCGGACATCGAGGAGGCGATCCGCGTCCGCACCGGCGAGCGCGGCGCCGTGGTCCTCGAGCCGCACCCGGAGGAGGCGCCGGCCTAGCCGGACCTCATGGGACGGCGACGTCCCGCAGGCGGACCCCACGGGCCGGTCATCGCGACCGGCCCGTGGCCGTTCGGAGGCCCCGCCCCTGTCGCCGCTGCTGTGGCGCCAATTGCGCCGGGCGGATCCTGGCTAGCCGCGCACCACGCTGGGCCACCCCTGCTCGGCCGCGACCCGCTCGAGCGCGGTGCGCACGACGTCGGGCTCCGGCAGGCCGTCGATCTCCACGCCGCGCGAGACGTCGAGCAGCTCGATCGAGATCAGCTCCCCGCCGGCGTCGTAGTCGACGAGGCGCACCTCGTCCAGATGCTCCGTCCGCACGGAGCGCCCTGGGCCGGCCCCCGGGAAGTCGATCGAGAGGGCATCGGACTCGCTGTCGTAGGTGATGGCGACGGGCGTCATGGCCTCATGAGGATACGCTCGGGCCCGACCCCACGGCCACGCGCGACGGTGTGGATCGTGCCATTGGGACGGCGGATCACGGTGATCCACGAGCCGTCGACGATGGCCTCGTAGGCCCAGCGCCCCGTTTGCGTCTGGAACACCCTGTCGTCGGTGGCGATCACCGCCTCCACATGCGCCTCCGTGACCTCTCGAAGTTCCATTCGGCGGCGCGCGTGGGCGCCGTACGTCATGTCACCGGTCACGCGACGGACGATCGGACTTCCCCCGTCAACGCTCAAGGCCGATGTGTCACCTCTTGGTGGCACCGCGACTTGGGCTTCGGCCCGTTTGACGCCTCCCGGCGCCCCGGCGTATCGTCCGCCGCGGTCAGGTGAACCCGAACGAGGAAAGGGGGGAGGCGTGTTGCTGAGCGCGATGCAGGCCCGGGTGCTCCGGCAGCACCTCCACGACCCGTTCCCCTCGGGCGCCACCGACCGCAGCGCGGCCTAGGACCTCCTCGGACCGCCGCCCCACGGAGCGCCCGCCCAGCCGGGAGGCTCCCCGTTGCACCAGCACCATCCGCACGACGTCCTGCGCCCGATCGGGTGGCACGACGCCCGCGCCGGCGAGCTCGCCGCGCTCGGCGACCCCTCGCTCCGGCCGGCCCGCTGCGCGCGCGTCGACCGCGGGGGCCTGATCGCCCTCGCCCCCGAGGGCCCCGTCGCGCTCCGCCGGTCGGTCCCGCTGGCCGCCGGCGACTGGCTCTCCCTGTCGGGCGAGGCGGTCGCGCACGTCCTCGAGCGGCGCGGCACGGTCTCCCGCCGCGCGCCGGGCCGCGCCGCCGGCCAGCAGGCCATCGCCGCGAACGTCGACGTCCTCGTCGCCGTGCTCGGGCTGGACCGGCCCCTGCGCTTCGGCCGGCTCCGCCGCGCCCTCGTCCTCGCGGCCCAGGGCGGCACCGCCGCGGCCGTCGCGCTCACCAAGGCCGACCTCGCCGACGACCCGGAGGGCGTCCGCCGCGCGGTGGCCGCCGCCGCGCCCGGCGTCCCGGTCCTGCTCGTCGGCGCGCGGGAGGGCGCCGGCGTCGCGGAGGTCGCGGCGCTCGCCGCGCCCGACCGCACCATCGCCCTGCTCGGTGAGTCCGGGGCGGGAAAGACCACCCTCACCAACGCCCTCACCGGGATCGACCGCGCCACCGGGGCGGTCCGGGCCGGCGACGCCAAGGGCCGCCACGTCACCACCGCCCGCGAGCTGCTCCCGCTCCCCGGCGGCGGGGCGATCGTGGACACCCTGGGGCTGCGGGAGCTGGGGGTCGCCGCCGGCGCCCTCGACGCCGCCTTTCCGGACGTCGCCGAGCTGGCGCGCGGCTGCCGCTACCGCGACTGCCGCCACGCCGGCGAGCCGGGCTGCGCCGTGCGGGCCGCCGCAGCGGCGGGGCTCATCGCCCCCGAGCGGGTCGACGCGCTCGACGCCCTCCGCCGCGAGGCCGAGTCGCTGGAGCGGCGCATGGACGTCCGCGGCAACCGCCGGGACGAGCGGCGTTTCGGCCGGCAGGCGCGCGAGGCGGTTCGGGAGCGCCGGCGCCGGCGCGGCGACGAAAGACGCCGGCCGTCCTCAGCGGGGCTCGAAGGCGGCGAGCGCCTCCTGGGCCTCGCGGGCGCGCGGCAGCTCCAGCACGAAGCGCCCGCCCGAGTCGCCGTGCACGTCGGCGCGCACGTCGCCGCCGAGCGCCCGCGCCAGCTCCCGGCTGATCGCCAGGCCGAGCCCGGTGCCGCGGCGCCCGTCCGGGGCGTCGAGCGACCGGAAGGGCTCGAAGACGACCTCCTCGTCGCCCGGCACCAGCCCCGGCCCGCTGTCGCTCACGGTGGCGATGAGGCCGCCGCCCTGCCGCACCCGGCCGGTGAGCCGGACCGTGCCGCCCACCGGCGTCCAGCTCAGGGCGTTCTCGATCAGGTTGCCCACGATCTGACGCACGCGCGCCTCGTCGGTGACCATGGTCGGCATCGGCTCGATGTCGCGCTCGTAGCGCACTCCGCGGGCGGCGGCCTCGGCCTCGAGCGCGTCGAAGGCCCGGTCGAGCACCTCGGCCGGGTCCACGTCGGCCAGGTCCAGGCGGAAGCGCCGGGCGTCCAGCCGGGCCAGGTCGAGCAGGTCCGCCACCAGCGCCTCCAGCCGGCGTGCCTCGCCGCTGATCGCGGCCAGCGAGCGGGGCACGTCGTCGGGCGGCACGACGCCGTCCGCCAGCGCCAGCGCGTGCCCGCGGATCGCGGTCAGCGGCGTCCGCAGGTCGTGCGTCACCTGCATCAGGAAGTCGCGCGAGGCGGCGTCGCTCTGCGCCAGCTCACGCACCATCTGGTTGAAGGCGTCCGAGAGCGCGTCGAGCTCCTGGGTCCCGGTGCGCCGCAGCGTGACCCGGCGGTCGCCGCGCGCCACTCGGCGCGTGGCCACGCGCATCGCGCGCAGCGGCCGCGTGAGCCGGCTGGTCAGGAACAGGACCAGGAAGAGCGCCACCAGCAGGCCGGCGCCGGCCGCCAGGGCTACCCGGCGGGCCAGGGCGCCCCAGTCCGCCGCGACCTCGCTCGAGGGGCGCGAGAGCAGGATCGCGCCCACGATCTGCCCGCCGAGCTTCACCGGGGCGGCCGACGCCTCGGTGATCTCGCCCGTCTCCGGGCGCACGAAGTCCAGCCGCTGCACGCCGTCGCGCTCCAGCACGCCGTACTCGAGCGCCTGCGCCGCGCCGCGCGGGAACGTGTCGTAGGGCCGCTCCGCGCCCGGCGCGAGCTCCAGGCCGTCGGCGTAGAGCTTGGTGCCGGGGCCGACCAGCGTCCGGAGGTTCTCCACCCGGAAGAAGGTGAACTCCTCGCCGCGGGTGGCGGCCTCCTCCGCGCGCGTGCTCACCAGGTCGGCCAGCGCCCGGGCCTGCCGGTCGAACTCGTGGCGCGAGACCCGCTCGGCCTCCGAGCGCACCAGCTGGGTCCCGACCACCGCGAACACCACCGAGGCGGCCAGGAGGCCCGCCAGGGAGGCGAGGGCGATGCGGCCGCGCAGGGTCCTCCAGGGCCGGGGGAGCCGGCCCGCGAGGCTCATCGCGCCACGGGCACCTTGTATCCGGTGCCCCAGACCGTCTGGATCGGGCAGTGGGTGCCGAGCTTGCGACGCAGCTGGCGGACGTGGACGTCGATCGTGCGGCTGTCGCCGAGGAAGGTGAAGCCCCAGACCCGCTCGAGCAGCTGCTCGCGGGTGAGCACCAGGCCCCGGTTCTCGATCAGCGTGACCAGGAGGTCGAACTCCTTGGGCGTCAGGGCGACGCCCTCGCCGTCGGCGTAGACCTCGCGGCCGCCCACCTCGATCCGCAGCGCGTCGATCTCGAGCCTCGCCGCGCTCGGGGACGTCGGGGCCTCCGGGGCGCGCTCGGCCGCCCGCCGCAGCACGGCCCGCACCCGGGCCACCAGCTCGCGGGGGTTGAAGGGCTTGGTGATGTAGTCGTCGGCGCCGAGCTCGAGGCCGACCACCTTGTCGACCGCGTCGTCCCGCGCGGTGAGCATGATCACCGGCACCTGACTGCGCTGGCGCAGGCGGCGCGTGACCTCGTAGCCGTCCATGCCCGGCAGCATCAGGTCGAGCACGACCAGGTCCGGGTTGTGCTCCTCGGCGGCCTTCAGGCCGTCGTCGCCCCGCGTCGCGACCTCGACCCGGAAGCCGGCGGCCTCCAGGTACATACGCGCGAAGGATGCGATGTTCGCCTCGTCCTCGACGATGAGGACGAGCTGTCGCTCGTCGGCCATGACCGGAGCGATGCTAGTGCGAGCGGAGGACGCCGCCAACCGCTCCTCGCGGAAACGGGCGACGCGGGCGGAGATCACAGGGTCGGCTCGCCCTCGTCCGGCGACGCCGGCTCGGGCGGCTCGATCGCGAACCTCAGCGGGCTTTTCGTCCGCGAGGGCCAGACCCGCTCGCGCTCGTCGTTCAGCGAGAAGGCGCCGTCGCCGCTGACGCTCGCCTTGCCGCGCCCGGCGGTCGAGAGGCTGATGTCGTCGGCCCGGATCTGCAGCACCACGCGCGAGCCCGAGAGGTAGATGCGCCCGCCGGCGTCGCGGATCCGCACCATCGCCCCGGGCCGCAGCCGGCGGCTGTCGCCGTCGAGGAAGAAGCGCGCGTCCCCGGCGATGTCGCGCACCCAGAGGGTGGCGTCCTCGGGGATCAGCCCGTAGGTGACGAGCTTGCCCTCGAGCCGGACCACGCCGCTGCCCTCGAGCTGCAGGCGGGCCGAGCTGGGGGGCGCCTCGTCGTCGCCGAAGATCTGCCTGGCGTGAGATGGGGGCGGGGTCTGCGGCGTCGTGGCGCCCACCGCGAAGGCGGGCGCCACCAGCAGCGCAACAAGCATCCCGACGAGCAGCCCCCGCAACGTGCCTCCCGCATTCGGCGTGGGCGCACATCCTGACGCATGACGGGTGTGGACCGTGCTCATAAGGTCATGGTCGGACCTGGCGATATGCGTCCGGAGAGCGCGAGGTAAGCATTCCGCGCCCCGACTGTTGTGGTTCTTTGAAGCGGCCTGCGATGCGAGGCCGCGAGAACTCCCGCCTCAGCCGTTCCCGGCGGTCCTCGCCTCGGCCTCGTGGCGGCGCTCGGCGGCAAGGGTCGCGCGCAGCACCAGGCTCCGCGCCAGCGGCCCCAGGCTCACCCGCACGTGCGCCCGCGGGCCCACCGAGCCCTCCTCGACGCCCATCACGATCATCCGGCGCTGGTCGGCCAGCCGGGCGGCGAGCCGGCGCTGGGACGGCTCCGCCAGGTCGATCGCCACCCGGTGCACCGCCGTCGCGCCCTCGTCCCAGACGAAGCGCAGCTCGAGGTCGGCGACGGGCGCCGGCGCCGCCGGGCCGCCGATGGGTCGCAGGCCCCCGGCCGGGGGCTCGTCCGGCCGGCCGGCGGCCCCGATCAGGGGCGAGGCGAACGCGACCCGGCCGCCCTGCGACTCGACGCCCCAGAGCGTGCGCGCGGGCACCACCAGCGCGACCCGGCCCTCGGCGAAGCTGCCCTCGACCAGGCGCGGCGGCGAGCGGCGCGCGTGCGCCCAGGCCGACGACGAGACGCCCAGCGGCACCGGCGCGCCGGTGTGCCACTCGGCCACGCGCGCCATCGCCGCGCGGAGCTCGGCGCACCCGCCCGCGCCCAGCTCGATGGCCTGGCAGCGCGGGGGCTCCGCGACGTCGCCGCCGGCGGGCACCCATGCGATGCGCATCGCCCCGGCGGAGCAGGCGCGCTCGACCAGCGCCCGCGCCTCGGGGTACGCCAGGTCGATCCCGACGCTCATCGCCGGGCAGCCGGCGGGCTCGTGCGGGTCGTCGGCCTCCTCGGGCTCGTCGTTCTCCTCGATCGCGAGCACCAGCAGCCGCCCGGGCGCGCCGCCGGCGGCGGCGTCGGCCACCGTGAAGGCGCAGCCCGCCATCCGGCCGAGCCGGGCGGCGCGGGCCGCGCACACCACCGTGACCGGCTGCTCGGCGGGCGCGTCGGCCAGCAGCGTGACGCCCTCCCAGCCGTCGGCGATGGCCGCCCGCAGGTCCGGCGGGATGACCCGGTCCAGGTCGTGCTCGCTCACGTCGCGGTCCCTCCGGAAAATGGCCGTCGATCCTCGGGCAGGGCGGCCGATCCCTGTCGTAAGGCAAACCTTATCTGACACGTGAGGGGTTGGGAACACGAAAGAAACCTGCAAAAGCGGGACGATCCCGTTGCACGCCGTCTGGCCGCCTCGTTAGGTTCGACCGTAGGGCCGTGCCATCGATCGAGCCCGGGTCGAACAAAAAAGGGGTTTCATTGACGACAGCACCAGCGACGGCCGCGCCGAGCCGTCCCCGGGCGCGACGCCGAGTCGCGCTCGCCGCCGCCGTGGGCGCCGCTGCCACATTGGGCCTTGCCGGCCAGGCGTCCGCTGCGACTTTCACGTATCCAAACAACAACACCTTCGACCACAACGCCCACGACTGGGAGTCGAGCGAGGCCACCTGCACGGCGGCCCTGCTCCCCGGAAATCCGCTCTGCTCCGCCGCCAACAACTTCGACAGCTCCCTGGGCCTCCCGGGCGGCTCGCTGCAGTCGCGCTACGGCACGATCGTGGGTGCCGTGGGCGAGGTCGAGGCCGAGGCCCAGACCACCTGGTCCAGCACCTTCACCTACGCCGAGGGCGCCGTGCACATGGCGGCCTTCAGCTACGACCGGCGGGCACAGCTGATCCCGCTCATCAACCTGGGCGCCGCACAGTCACTCGTGCAGCTCACGGACCTCACCTCCGGCACGACCTCCGTCCTCGTCCCGCCGGACGATCCGAAGTTCACGCCGCTGCTTCCCGCCGACGCCAAGTTCGAGAACGTCACGGTCAACGTGAACCCGAACCTGTTCGTCACGGGCCACCAGTACAAGATCGAGATCCGGACCTTCTTCCGCGGCCTCCTGTCCCTGCTCGGCGGCCAGCAGGTCAACTACGACAACGTGATCCTCACCGTCGACGCTGATCCGGGTCCCGGCGGCGGCACGAGCACCGGGCCGCGAGGCCCGCGCCAGGTCCTGCCGGGCGCGGGGGGCCTCGGCGCCTGCACCACGGACAGCCGTGAGGTCCCGCAGCCGGCCAAGGGCCGCGGGAACCCGGGCAAGGTCACGCTCAGCGCCGGCCAGCTGCTCATCAACCAGCGGATCTCGCAGGCCGCCGTGCGCCGCGTGAACGCGACCATCGACCGCATCACCAAGGGCCTCACCGGCAACGACATCCGCGACTGCGCGCTGTCGGCGGACGACTTCAACGGTGGTTTCGTGACCGCGCTCCTCGGTCCCGAGCCGGCCGGCCCCGCCACCGCGGTCGGCAAGCCGCGCCCGGTGCCGAAGCGTCAGCAGCAGGCCCGCGACCCCGCCTCGGTCAAGCTCGAGCGGACGCAGCTGATCATCTCCCAGCGCATCGCCCAGGCGGCCGTGCGCCGTGTCAACGCCGCCACGAAGCGGTTCAACGCCCTGACCGCCGGCGACTTCCAGCTCGGCACGCTCGACGCGACCCCGCTGGCGACCGACATGCGTCGCCTGCTCGGCGGCGGCGCGCCGACCAACGCGGCCGGCTCGACGGCGTTCAAGCCGATCACGACGGCCCCGGCCGGCGCTCGCAACCCGGGCGCGGTCAAGCTGACCAAGAACCAGCTGCTCATCAACCAGCGCATCTCGCAGGCCGCGGTGCGCCGGATCAACCACCTGCAGGCCCAGCTCGCCTCGGGCATCACGGGCAAGCAGATCGTCGACGGCTCGATCACGCGGGCGAACCTGACCCCGCCGGTCCAGACCGGGCAGCCGTAACGGGCTCGTTCTGACCTGAGACACGCCGAGGGCGCCGGACTCTCCCTGTCCGGCGCCCTCGCGCGGTGTGCCGTGACCCAAGGTGGCGGCCGCCGAGCCCCCTCAGGGAGGAACAGGGCTCCAACGACCGCCGTGGCGAATTGTGCGCCGCGGCGGGCTGGAAAACCCCCGCCGCGCGGGTGGTCTCCGTAGAACCTTTTGGGGGGTTTGATCGCGCCGACTCTGGCGACGGCCCCGGAGGTTCAGGGGGTCGCGGCCCGGATCGACGCGCGCTCCAGCAGGCGCGCCGGCGCGGCCTCGTGGGCCAGGTCGCACACCCCGATCTCGACCCGCGCCGCCCGCAGCGCCGCCGGCCCGGCGCCGGCCAGCGCGTCGCGCAGGCGGGCGATCGCGCGCTCCGCGTCGGCGGGCTCGCACTCCGGCAGGAGCCAGGCGAGATGCCCGTCGCCGAGGCGTGCGACCACGTCCGACGCGCGGGCGACCCGGCCCGCGATCCGCGCGGCCTCCAGGCGGTCGCCCGCGGCCAGCGCGGCGGGCGCCGGCCGCACGTCCACCACGGCCAGGCACAGGTTGTAGCCCCGGCGCCGGGCGCGGGCGATCTCCTCCTCGAGGCGCCGCGCCAGCCCGGCTCGGGTGTAGAGCCCGGTGGGTGCGTCCACCAGGGCGTCTTCCGCCGGCCGGCGGTGGGCCGCCCCCGCGACGAGCAGCTCGGCCAGGCGGGCCAGGGCGCTCTCGCAGCCCGGCTCCAGCGCCTCGTCGTCGCGCGCGAGGACGCCGACCACGCCCACCGGCCGGCCGTCGGCGATCAGCGGCGCGGCGGCCCCGGCGTGCCAGCTCCGGGCGAGCTCGGCCGCGATCGGCCCGCCCAGGGTGGCGTAGGCCAGCGGCGGGCAGGGGGCCCCGGTCGCGAAGGCCCGCGCCAGCGGCGTCTCGGCGTCGAGCGGGACGTCGGCCGGGGCGTCGAGCGCCGCCGGGGCGTCCTCGGGGCCGCCGGCCGCCACCCGGCGCAGGCTCCCCCCGGGCCCCAGAGTGAACACCACCCCGCAGTCGGCTCCGAGCATGGTCGCCGCCTCGGTGGCGGCGATCGCGCAGAGTTCCTCGGCGCCCGCGCCGCGGGCCACCGCGGCCGCGGCGCGCCCCAGGGCCGCCTCCTCGCGCAGCCGGGCGTGGGCGCGGCGGTCGCTCTCGCGGCGGGCGGTCACGTCGCGGGTGGCGCTCGACAGCCCCACCACCCGCCCGCTCGTGTCGCGCTCGGGCTCGATCCGCGTCTCGAGGTGCGCCCAGCCGCCGTCGACGCGCCGGCCGCGGAAGGCCACGGTCTGGCCGTGCCCCGCGCCGGCGCCGGCGTGCTCCAGGCGGACCGCCACGATCGAGCGGTCGTCGGGGTGGGCCAGGTCGGTCAGGCGCCGGCCGAGCAGGGTCGCGGGCGTCCAGCCGAGCAGGCGGACCGCCGCGTCGTTCACCCGCGAGAAGGTGCCGTCGAGCTCGAGCCGCGCGATCAGGTCCGGGCTCTCGGCGACCGCCGCGCCGGCCGGCGCGGCCCGCGTGCCTCCGGCGCGCAGCCGCGCCCGCCGTCCCTCCAGGTCCGCCATTCCGCCTCCGTGCGGTCAGCCGGCCGGGGCGGCCGGGATGGGACTCAGCTCGGCCCCGGGCCCGGGGCGGCGGGCGTCAGCGGCGGCAGGGCGCCCGCGCGGGGCGTGCCGACGCCGCGGGACAGCCCCGCGGACCATCGGCAGGCACGGACCACCAGGGCCACGAACCCCGAATAGGCGAGCACTCCGATCGATGTCCAGCCCCACCACGACACGCCCGCTCCTCCAGACGCCGTCGAGCCGAACCCTCACCGGAATCTAGCGCCCGTCTCGCATCGCGGCAACGCGCCCGCCCGCACCGTGCGGCAGCGCGCCGTCATGGCTCGAGCTTGACGCCCTCCTCGACCTTCACCGGCGTCGGCGCGTCGAGCTTGACGCCCTCGTGCACCGTCGCGGCGGCGGCCGGGGCGGCCGACGCCGAGGCCGGGGTCTCGCCCTCGGGGACCGGCCGGGGGCCGTCCTCCATGTAGACCCAGACCCGCTCCCCGCAGTCCGGGCACGTGGGCAGCACGCCGCGGTTCATGATCTGGAACTGGCAGGTGACGCACCGGTAGCGGCCCGGCACCTTCTGGCCGGCGAGGTAACAGGGCCGGCCGAGGCGGCGCTCGGCCTCCTCGACGCCCTCGCGGGCGCTGACGGCCGGCTTGGATCCCCGGCCCGGGGGTCCGCTGCCGCTGCCCGTGCGCTGCGGGGGAAGACTTGACATGTGGCCTCCTGCGCGCCCGGAGCGGGGGCTCGGGCGCCTCGTTGGTGCGTCTCCGAGAGGCGCGGCCCGGTGGGCGGGGCAGCCGCCGAAAGGGCGCTATCGTCCTCTCGGGTCCAGCCTATCGCGCCGCCCCGGTCCGGCGACGCGGGACCCCCGGTCCACCGCGGTGGGAGCACGAGCGTGCGGGTCGCCCTGGCACAGATCAACACGGTGGTGGGCGACATCGCCGGCAACGCGCGGCGCGTCTCGGACGCGCTCGAGGCCGCGGCGTCGGTCGGCGCCGACATCGCCCTGGTGCCCGAGTTGGCCCTGACCGGCTACCCGCCGGAGGACCTCCTGCTGCGGCCGGGCTTCGCGCGCGAGGCTCAGCGCGCCCTGCGCGAGGTGGCCGCCGGGGCGCCGCGCGGGCTGGTGGGCGTGATCGGCGCCGTCCAGTGGGACGGCGACTGCTACAACACCGCCGCCCTGGTGGCCGACGGGCGCGTGCAGGCCGTCTACCGCAAGCGCTACCTGCCGAACTACGGCGTCTTCGACGAGGCGCGTTACTTCCAGGCCGGCACGGTGCCGCTCTCGGTGGAGATCCGAGGCGCGCGCGTGGGCGTCGTCGTCTGCGAGGACATCTGGTACCCGGGGCCGATCTCGGGGGACCTCGCGACGGCGCGGCTCGACCTGGTGTGCTGCCTGTCCGCCTCGCCGTACCACGTCGGCAAGGGCGCCCGGCGCGAGGGGATGCTGGCCACCCGCGCCAGCGACTGCTCGGCGGCGCTCGCCTTCTGCAACCAGGTGGGCGGCCAGGACGAGCTGCTCTTCGACGGCCGCTCGGTGGTGCTGGACGCCTCGGGCGAGGTCGTGGCGCGCGCGCCGCAGTTCGAGGAGCACCTGCTGATCGCCGACGTCGAGCCCTCGCTCTCCGCCCGCCGGCGCCTGCGCGAGCCGCTGGTGCGACGGCTGGACCCGCCGGACCTCGACCCGCTGCCGGCGATCGCCGTGGCCCCGCCGAGCAACGGCTCGGTCCCGCCGCCCTCGCCGGCCGCCCCGACCCTGGAGGCCCCGGCCGAGCTGTGGTCCGCGGTGGTGCTCGGGCTGCGCGACTACGTCGACAAGAACGGCTTCCCGGGCGTGGTGCTCGGCCTGTCGGGCGGGATCGACTCGGCCGTGACCGCCGCGCTCGCGGCCGACGCGCTGGGGCCGTCCCGCGTGACCGGCGTCGCGATGCCGTCCCGGTACTCCGCGGTCGAGAGCCTCGGGGGGGCCGAGGCGCTGGCCGAGGCCCTCGGCATCCGGCTGATCGAGCTCCCGATCGCCGCGGTGGTCGCCGCCTTCGAGGAGACCCTCGCCGAGGCATTCGCCGGCCGCGAGCCCGACATCACCGAGGAGAACCTTCAGGCCCGCGCCCGCGGCACGCTGCTGATGGCGCTCTCCAACAAGCACGGATCGCTCGTTCTCGCCACGGGGAACAAGAGCGAGATCTCGGTGGGCTACAGCACCCTCTACGGCGACATGGTCGGCGGCTTCGCCCCCTTGCGCGACCTCTCGAAGACCTGGGTCTACCGCTTGGCCCGCTGGCGCAACGACTCCGAGGGGCGCGAGGTGATCCCCGAGGAGACGATCGAGCGCCCGCCGACGGCCGAGCTGCGACCCGACCAGCTCGACACGGACTCGCTTCCTCCCTATGACCTTCTGGACCGCATCCTGGAGGGATACGTGGAGCAGGACCTGGACGCCGGCGAGCTGGTGGCGCGCGGGCTCCCGG
Organism: Miltoncostaeaceae bacterium; assembly: GCA_033856535.1. Classification (GTDB taxonomy): domain Bacteria; phylum Actinomycetota; class Thermoleophilia; order Miltoncostaeales; family Miltoncostaeaceae; genus JAWVEV01. The sequence continues at coordinate 21,781 of JAWVEV010000010.1, forward strand.
AGGACGTCGTGGCGCGCGTGATCCGCATGGTCGACCGCGCGGAGTACAAGCGGCGCCAGGGACCGATCGGGATCAAGGTGACGGCGCGGGCCTTCGGCAAGGACCGCCGCATGCCGATCACCAACCGGTATTCCTGAGGCGATGAGGTCGCTCCGCCCCTTCCTGGGGGTCGCCGTCGTCGCGGCGGCCGCCGCGCTGGCGCCGGCCGCCGCCGCGGCCGTGCCGGCCAAGGCGCCCGACCCCGCCTCGCCGGCCACCTCCGACAGCGCCCCCTACGGCACCTTCGGCCGGACCCTGCCCGGCCGGGCGCGGCTGATGGTCACGTTCCTCGACAGCCCGCGCGCGGCCGTCGCGCGCAGGCGCCTGGCGCCGCTCGGCGAGGCCGAGCCGCTGCTCCCGGAGGCCGGCATCTGGATCGTCGACCCGGACCGGTTCGGTGAGGCGCGCGAGCGCGCCCTCGCGCTGCCGCGCGTGGCCGGCGTCGAGTGGTCGCTCGCGCGCGGCGGCCAGGCCCGGGCGCGGCCGGAGCCGCCGGACCCGCTCCCCGGCGCGCCGGTGATCGACGACCCGCTCTATGACCCCGGCGTGCAGTGGGGCCTCTTCCGCGGGCCCACCTGGCGGCCCGAGCTGGCCGGGATCACGTCGCGCCCGCGCATCGCGATCCTCGACACCGGCATCGACGCCAACCACGAGGAGTGGGCGTCCGACCCCGGCGCCCTGGTGGCGCCGCGCAGCACGGTGCGCGATTCCGCGGACGTCTCGGACTGGAGCACCACCGGCCACGGCACCCACGTCGCCGGCATCGCCGCCGCCCCCGCCAACGGAATCGGGATCGTCGGCGTGGCGCCGGCGCGCTCCGGGACGGCCGAGGTGATCCCGGTGCAGATCACCGACCCGGTCGGCAACAGCGACGACGAGAGCATGATCCGCGGCATACGTTGGGCGGTCCGCAACGGCGCCCGGGTGATCAACATCTCCTCGGGCGGCGAGGGGTACACGCGCGCCTTCCGGGACACGGTCTACTGGGCCACCGGGCGGGGCGCGCTGATCGTGGCCGCGGTCGGCAACGAGGGCGACTCGATCAACACGCTCAACTACCCCGCGGCCTTCCCGAAGGTGGTCGGCGTGGGCGCCCAGTGCGACGGCGAGGTCAGCGTCGACTGCCCCGAGCCCTACGGCCCGGCGCTCTTCTCGAACCACAACCGCTCGGTCGACGTGATCGCCCCGGGCGTCGACATCGTCTCGACCGTCCCGATCGCGGTCGAGGATCGCGACCAGACCCCCGGCTACGCCTCCAAGACCGGCACCTCGATGGCCGCGCCCTACGTCACCGGCGTCGCCGCGCTGATCCAGGCGGCGAACGGCAACCGGCTCAGCCCGTACCAGGTGCTGCGCCAGCTGGTGAACACGGCGATCGACACCGGCAAGCGCGGCCTCGACCGCCAGAGCGGCTACGGGATCGTCAACCCGCGCGCGGCGGTCACGCTGCGCGCTCCGGCCGATGACCCGGACGAGGTCAACGACGACATCAAGTTCATCGGCGAGGGCCAGCGCGCGAAGGAGCAGGAGCCGATCCAGCGGATCGAGGCCCGGGTGGACGTGGCCGACGACCGCGAGGACGTCTACCCGGTGGTCCTGCAGAAGGGCCAGCGGCTCGACGTGACGCTGACGCACCCGCGCGGCGACCTGCGCCTCTACCTGTGGCGCGCCGGCACGGCGACGGTCTCGACGGCCGGCGGGAACGGCGATCGCAACGTGCTGCGCTACGACGAGGGCGAGGGGCGCAAGTCGGTGCGCATGCGCGCCCCGCGAAGCGGCCGGTACTTCGTGAACGTGTACGCCCTGCGAGGATCCTCGGACTACACCCTGACCGTGGAGAGATCGTGAGCACCGGCCGTCACCTGGTCCTGTTCTACGACTACGTCGAGGACGTGGTCGAGCGGCGGGAGCCGCACCGCGCCGAGCACCTCGAGCGCATCCGGGCGGCCGTCGCGGACGGGAGCATGCGGATGGCCGGCGCCCTCGGCGACCCGCCGACCGGGGGCGCGCTGGTGTTCCACGACGTCGGCGAGGAGGCGATCGCCGCGTTCGCCGAGGGCGACCCCTACGTGCGCGCGGGACTGGTCACCGCCTGGCGGATCGTCCCGTGGGCGGTGGTGGCCTCGACCTGACGGTCGGCGGCAGGCGCCGCGCCGCCGCCCTGCTCTAGGCTTTCCGGCGTGACCCGCACCGCCTTCGTGTACGGCGAGGCGTCCCAGTCCTACAACCTGGGCGACGACCACCCGCTCACGCCGATCCGGCGCCTGCTGGCCGTGGAGCTGATGCGCGCCTACGGGCTGGTCGAGACCCCGGGCGTGCTGATGATCGAGCCGCGCGTGGCGACCGAGGAGGAGATCACCCGGGTCCACGCTCCCTCCTACGTGGCGGCGGTCAAGCGCTACAGCGCCGACCCCGGCATGGCCGTGGCCTGGGAGGCCGGGCAGTGGGGCCTGGCGGCCGGCGGCGACACGCCGGCGTTCGCCGGGATGCACGAGGCCGCGGCGACGATCTGCGGCCAGTCGATCGAGGCCTGCATGGCCGTGTGGGATGGCCGCGCCGACCAGGCCTTCTCGGCCGGGGGCGGGCTCCACCACGCCTTCGCCAACCGGGCCGCCGGCTTCTGCATCTACAACGATTGCGCGGTCGCGATCCAGGCGATGCTCGACGCCGGCGCCGAGCGGGTCGCCTACATCGACGTGGACGTCCACCACGGCGACGGCACCCAGTGGATCTTCTACGACGACCCGCGCGTGCTGACGTGCTCGGTGCATGAGACCGGCCGGTACCTCTTCCCGGGCACCGGGGGCATCGGCGAGCGCGGCGTGGGCGACGGCGAGGGCACCTCGATCAACATCCCGCTGCCGCCGTACGCCGGCGACCGCCCGTACCTGCGGGCCGTCGAGGAGGTGATCGCGCCGGCCGTGCGCGCCTTCCGGCCCGACGTGATCGTGACCCAGAACGGCGCCGACCCGCACCACGCGGACCCGCTGGCGCACCTCCAGGTGACCATGTCCGCCTTCCCGCGCCTCTACAAGGCGCTGCACGACCTGGCCTTCGACGCGGCCGACGGCAGGTGGGTCGCGCTCGGCGGCGGCGGCTACACCTTCCAGGTGGTGCCGCGCGCCTGGACGATGCTCTTCGCCGAGATGATCGGCGCCGAGCTGCCCGACGAGCTGCCCGCCGACTGGGTCGCGCTGGCCGAGTCGCGCACCGGCGAGCCGATGCCGGCCCGGCTCTCGGACGACCCGGCCCCCGAGGTGCCCGAGGAGGAGCGGATCCGCGCCGACGCCGAGGGCGACCGCGTCGTCGACGAGGCCCGCGGGCTCGTTCTCTAGGGGCCCGTCAATAACGTGCCGGTCGTGCGGCTGGCGAGCGAAAAGCGAGCAATCCGGCCCGCCCGTCCCTCAGGGCAATGCCGGGCGCATGACCTTTCGACGGGCGGGCCGGAGGGCGACGCTTTGCAGCCGTCAGACGCCCGAGCGGCCTATTGACGGGCCCCTATGGGCGGGACGCTGAGCGCGGCGGGCAAGCCGCCCGCCGGGGAGCGGGTGGCGACGGTGTTCGGCAGCGCGCGGGTGCGCCCGGGCGAGCCGGAGTACGAGGAGGCGCGGCTGCTGGGGCGCCTGCTGGCCCAGGCCGGCTGGGCGGTGTGCACCGGCGGCTACGACGGCGCGATGGCGGCGGTCTCGCGGGGCGCGGGGGAGGCCGGCGGGCGGGTGATCGGGGTCACCGTGGCCGCCTGGAAGGCGCGGATCGCGCCGAACGCGTGGGTGTCCGAGGAGCGCGCCGCCGAGGACCTGCTGGCGCGGGTCGGGATCCTGCTCGAGGGCGACGCGTGGCTGGCCGTGGCCGGCGGCGTGGGAACGCTCTCCGAGGTGGCCCTGGCCTGGAACCTGCTCCAGACCCGGGACGTCTCGCCGCGGCCGCTGATCCTGGTGGGCCCGCGCTGGCGCCGGCTGCTGCCCGAGCTCCGCAAGGAGCTCGTGATCGGCGACCACGACCTGGAGCTGGTCACGCTCGCCGAAGACGCCGAGGAGGCGGTCCGGCTCCTCGGCTGAGCCCGGTCAGGCCGGCGCGGCCGGGCGGTGCGAGTAGGCGAACAGGATCCGCTCCGTCCGCCCGTTCGGGTGGAAGTGGATTTGGGTGGTCTCGGGCGGGCAGTGGTCCGGGTCGTCGGGCGGACATTCGAGGCCCGCCTCGAGCACGGTGATGCCGGCGCTCGCGACGGCGCGGTCGAAGCGGACCCGCACGCCGGCGGCCGGCGTGCTGTCGTGGAGCGCCCTGATGAGCGGGTCGCGCCCGTGGATCTCCTCGCCGGGAGCCAGCCCGAGGACGTCCCGGTGGAGGGGCTCGGCGTAGCCGGACATGTCCCCGCGATTGACGGCCTCGACGACCTCCCGCAGATGGCGCTCGCCGGCCTCGAGCCGGCGGCCCGCGTCGGGATGGGCGCGCGCCGCCTCGACCAGCAGCAGGTCGGCCAGCCGCAGGCGCGCCTCGTTCAGCCGGCTGCGCACCGTCCCGACGGGGACGCCGAGGGTCGCCGCGACGTCCTCGTAGGCCGGTCGTCCGCCGAAATGGCGCAGGAGCACCGTGACCCGCAGCGGCTCGGACAGGCGCTCGAGGGCCGCCCAGAGCCAGTCCCGCAGGGCCAGTCGCTCGACCGCGTCCTGCGGCCCTGCGGCCGGATCCGCGCCCACCGAGGCCGCCAGGTCTTCCGCCGGCGCCTCGCGGCGCGCGCGGAGACGCATCAGGCATTGCGTGCGCACGATCGCGCGCAGCCACGGCCCGACGGCGCCGGGGTCGCGAAGCTCGCCGATCCCGCGCAGGGCGACGAGGAAGGCGTCGTGGAGGGCGTCCTGCGCGTCGTCGCGGCCGACCAGCGGGATCGCGACCGCGAGCAGGGACGCGGAGTGCCGCTGCAGCAGGGCGCCGAGCGCGCCGGCATCGCCGCCGGCGGCGGCGCGGGCGAGCTCGGCGTCCGCGGCGATCACACGGCCAGTTTCGTGTCCTTCGGGAGCGCGGAGCAAGCGCGGCATGCGAGGACGATGCGCGGTGGGCGCCGGAAGTTCGATCGAACTCGGCCGGCCGCCGCCGCATCGGAGTGGCGTACGCAGTCCACCCGGGAGGCACGCATGCACGTCACGTCAACCGCCCTCGGCGACCTCGAGGCCACTTTCGAGGCGTTCAACCGGGCCGATCCCGAGCCGTTGATCCGCGCCTACGCCGACGACGACGTGATCCTCGTCGGCACGGACGCACACGAGTGGCACGAGCGGCACGATGCCATTGCCGAGGTGCTCCGCGCCGAGGCCGGCGCCGTCACGGCCGACTACGAGATGCGCGAGCTGGGCCTGGGGCCGGACGCGGCCGTGGTGGTCGGTCGGATGGTCTTCGCGCTGCCGGACGGCACCACCATCCCCGCCCGCGCCACGTACGCGCTCCGCCGTGAGGACGCCGGATGGAGGATCGTCCACACGCACCTCTCGACCCCGCGGGGCGCCTGACGCCGGCCGCGCCGATTGGCGCCACCGGCGCCAATCGGCTCAGGTCAGGCGACGACCGGGCCCCAGCTTGCCGAGGCTCGGCCCGAGTCCCCCCGAGGGACGAGACCCTGGCGGTGCGCACGTCGATCCGGAAGATCAGGCCGCGGTCGCCCGGCACGTTCTGGCCCGGGCCCCAGAACGCGGGCCAGGCGAGGTCGCCCACGGCGAGCACGGCGAAGACGGGGCGCTTCCCCTCCGGTCTCGAGCGAGAGATGAACCCGAGCCGCCACGCGGTCGTTCGCCACCAGGCGACGCGCGCCTCGGGATCGCGGAGATAGGCGACGAGGCTGCCGGCGAGATCGCGCAGGCAGTCCGGTGCGTGCTCGGCCCGCATCGCGCACGACTCGCCGCTTCTCATGAGCTCGAAGGGCGGTGTCGGCGCCGGTGCCGCGGCCACCGGCCCGACGCCTGCGAGAAGCCGGAGGCCGACGCCGAGCGCCCCCTGCGCGACGCAGCCGATCAGGACGTGACGAGGCGGTCTCATGCTCTGTAGAGGGGGCGGCGAGCTCGACCACGACGACGTTGGGTCCGGCGTCGAGACTGGTGCGCCGCCGGCCCTGGGTCAATCGACGCCCCCGACGCCAATCGGCGCTGGGGGCGCCAATTGGCGTGCGGGGGCGGAACCGGGAGGCTCAGGCCGGGTAGGACGACCGCGCCAGGCCCTCGAAGGGGCGCAGCGGGGCGTCGCTCTCGGCGGCGCGCCGGCGGAGTTGGCGGTCGCGCTCCTCCGGCGTGTCCCACGGGCCGCGCCGCACGGGGAAGGCGCCGTGGGTCCCCGGCAGGAAGTCGTAGACGTAGGGCTTCCCGTCGCGGCCGAGCATCGGCACGGCGGCTCGTCCCTTCGCCCGCAAGCGCGCGATCACGGCGTCGCGGGCGGCCCTGGAGCGGTCCAGGTCGTCGTCGATCCACCACGGCCCCAGCACCTTCGGGCCGCGCCCGCCGGCGGACCAGGGCCGCTCCTCGAAGTAGAACTCGGGGACCGGCTCGGGGACGGTCACGGAGTAGCGGCGCACCTGCGTGATCGGCCGGTAGTTCACCTCGCGCCGCGAGATCGGCGTCGAGCCGAAGCTGACGCACATCCCGCCGCCGATCGCGGTCGTGACGTGCCCGGTTTGCCCGAAGGGGTCGCCGTAGAAGATCAGGTCGCCCGGCAGGATCGCGTCGACCCGCTCGCCCTGTCCCACGAGCGAGCCGGTGAAGCCCCAGCCGTCGAACCCGCGGCCGTTGGGATCCGGCTGGCCGGCGTCCTTGTAGATCAGGGTCGCCGTCGACGAGCAGTCGAGGTTGTCCTTGGCCGCCGGGTCGTAGAGCCCGGGCGGGTACGGGCGGGTCTGCCGGTACGTGTAGGTGCCGGCGCATCGCTCGAGGAACGCCACGGCCGCGTCGGCGACCGCCCGGCGCGAGTCGGACTCAGTCATCGTCCACCTCCGGGACGAACGGCGTGCCGTCGGCCTTCATCAACGGGCGCCCGGTGTCGGGCCCGAGGTTGGCGCCCCCGTCCCCCTGGTCGTCGTTCGGCCGTCCCGTGGACCCCGTCGGGATCGGCTCGGCGGTCAGCGCCCTCGCGCGCGCCGCGGTCGTGGCTGGCGGGCTCATCTCGCGCACCTCCGCGCTCGGATGGTCGGCATGGGCCGATCCTCCGACGGATGTGTCACGAGCGCGTTACGGCCGGGTGTCTCCCGCCGCCGTGCGGCCTACAGGTCGGCCGCCGCGTCCTCGGTGAGCACCCAGACCAGCTCGCCGGCGCTGGGCCGCACCCGGCCGGCCGGGATCGACGGGTCGCCGGCGATAGCGCGGGCCACCACCGCCGCCTTGGTGCCGTCGGCGACCACGATCAGCACCCGCCTGGCCGCGTTGATCACCGGCAGCGTCATGCTCACGCGCCAGGGCTGCGGCAGCTCGGGCCGGTGCACGGCCACCATCGCGCGCTCGCGCTCCTCGACCGCCGGGTCGCCGGGGAAGAGGGAGGCCGTGTGGCCGTCCGGCCCCATGCCCAGCAGCACCAGGTCGAAGACCGGCCAGGGGTCGCCGGGGACGGCGGCGCGCACCTCGCGCTCGGCCTCGCGGGCGGCCTCCTCGGGCGGCAGCTCGCCCTTGATCCGGTGGATCTGGCTCGGGTCGAGCGGCGTCAGCTTCAGGAGCGCCCGGTTGGCCATGCGGTAGTTGGAGCCCTCGTCGTCGGGCGGCACGAGGCGCTCGTCGCCGAAGAAGAACGCGATGCGCCGCCATGGCGGGCAGCGCCCGGCCAGGTGCTGGTAGGTCGCCCGCGGGGTGGCGCCGCCGGCGAGGGCGATGTTCACCGGCCGGTCCGGCGTCCCCTCGAGCGCCACGCGCTCGATCCGGGCGGCGGCCTCGTCGGCCAGCGCCGCGGTGTCCTTCACCACGATGATCTTCGGCTCGCTCATCGGCTCCTCCGCTCGGCCGGCGGGCCCCCGGCAAGGTTGGCGGCCCGCCCCAGCGCGCGCTCGAAGCTGCGGTCCCGGCGCTGCAGCTCAAGCTCGCCCGCCAGCAGCGCCGCCCGCGAGCGCCGCGGCAGCGGCAGCACCCGGCGGCCCTCGGACCCGTCGGCCTCGGTCACCCGCACCTCCGCGCTCGCACGCTCGGACGCGCGCGCAATCCTCAGCGTACGCCCGGCGGCAAGCCCCACGGACACCTCGGCGACCCGGTCGTCGGTGGCCGTGCCGCCGGCCAGCTCCACCGCCAGCCCGCCGCCGAGGATGTCGATCAGCCAGCCGCCCAGGAGCAGCGCCTCGGCCGTTGGCTCCGCGCCCGCGTGGCGGATCGTCGCGCTCCCGCCGTGCGCCCGCAGCCGCGCCACGCTCTCGGCGTCGAGCAGCTGGACCAGCAGCTGGCGCCAGGGCGTGACGGCCGCCCAGGCGAGGTCCGTGGGCGCCGCGGGCGCGCTCCCGGCCCAGGCCGCCAGCGCGCGCAGGCGCTCGCCGGCCCCGCTCGCGCCGTCGCGCCCGCACTCGGTGATCACCCGGTCCGCGAGGGCCACCAGCGCGCCCAGCTCCGACCCGCGTCGCTCGGGCTCGCCCGGCCACCAGAGGAAGGTCGGCAGGTCGTGGCGCAGCAGCGGCTGCACCGCGCTCGCCGCCCCGCCCCGGCTGGCCCCGCGCAGCGTCAGCGTCACCATCTCGACCCAGACCTGCAGGTCCCCGCCGGCGGGCCGGCGCGCGGCGTGCACGCGGGCGTCGATCCCCGCGCCGGCGTCGGGGACGCTGGCGACGATCACCGCCCGCGAGGGCTGGTGGTCGGCCATGCCGCGGATGATCGCCTCCATCTCCGGCACGTCCTCGGGCCGGGGGGCGACGGCGATCATGTCCAGCACGCTGGCCAGCGTCAACGGCGGCTGCCCGGGCTCCGGCCGGCGCAGCTGCACCAGTGCCCGGCAGACCTCGGGCAGGTGGACGTCGCGCCCCTCCCAGGCCCCGACCTCGACCGCCGCGGCGGTGCTCACAGCCGCCGCCACTCCCGCCCGTCGGCCGCGAGCAGCCCGTCGGCCGGCTCGGGCCCCCAGGTGCCGGCGTCGTGGTCCGGGAAGCTCGCGGGCGCCGCCTCCCAGTGCTCGATCAGGCCCTGGAGGATCTCCCAGGCGCGCTCCACCTCGTCCCAGCGCGCGAAGAGCGTCGAGTCGCCGAGCAGCGCGTCCAGCAGCAGCCGCTCGTACGCGTCGGGGGAGTGGCGCAGGAACGACGCGCCGTAGGCGAAGTCCATGCCCACGTTGCGCAGGTCCAGCCGCGTCCCCGGCACCTTGGCCTGGAAGCGCAGCGAGGTGCCCTCGTCCGGCTGGATCCGCAGCGCGAGCACGTTGGGCTCGACGCTCTGGATGTCCGTCGATGCGAAGGGCAGGTGCGGCGCCGGCTTGAAGGTGATCGCGATCTCGGTGGCGCGGCGCGGGAGCCGCTTGCCCGTGCGCAGGTAGAAGGGCGTGCCCGCCCAGCGCCAGTTGTCCACGTGAAGCCGCATGGCGACGAAGGTCTCGGTCTTCGAGGCCGGGTCGACGCCGGGCTCGTCGCGGTAGCCCGGCACCCACTCGCCGGCCACCCAGCCCGCGCCGTACTGGCCGCGCACCGCCTCGGCGGCGGCCGAGGCCGCGGTGAACGGCTCGATCGCGCGGAGCACCTTCACCTTCTCGTCGCGCACGTCGCGGCTCTCGAAGCGCGCCGGCGGCTCCATCGCGAGCAGCGAGAGCAGCTGGAGCATGTGGTTCTGGACGATGTCGCGCAGCGCGCCCGAGCGCTCGTAGTAGCCGGCGCGGGTGCCCACCCCGATGTCCTCGGCCACCGTGATCTGCACGTTGTCGACGTAGCGGCGGTTCCAGACCGGCTCGAAGATCGCGTTGGCGAACCGCAGCACCAGCAGGTTCTGGACCGTCTCCTTCCCCAGGTAGTGATCGATCCGGTAGACCTGCCGCTCGCGGAAGTGGCGGCCCAGGCGGGCGTTGAGCTCGCGGGCGCTGGCCAGGTCGTGGCCGAAGGGCTTCTCCACGATCAGGCGCGCGAAGCGCTCGGGCTCGGGGCCCTCGCCGGCGAGGTCGGCGGCGCCGAGGCCCTCGGCGATCACCGGGAAGAACTCCGGGGCGGTCGCGAGGTAGAAGAGCCGGTTGCCGCGCGTCCCGCGCTCGGCGTCGAGCCGCTTCAGGGTCGCGCGCAGGCGCTCGTAGCCCCCCGGGCTGTCGAAGCTGGCGGAGAGGTAGGAGAGGCGGCGGGCGAACCCCTCCCAGACCTCCTCGTCCAGCGGCTCGGTCCCGAACCTCTGGACCCCGTCGCGCATGCGCGCGCGGAAGGCGTCGTCGTCCAGCTCGCTGCGCGCCAGGCCGACGATCGCGGTCTCCGGCGGCAGGAGCTGCTGCACGGCGAGGCTGTAGAGGGCCGGCATCAGCTTGCGGTGGGTCAGGTCGCCCGACGCGCCGAAGATCACGATGGCCGCCGGCGCCGGCGTGCGGGCCAGCCGCAGCCCCTCGCCCAGGTCGGCCGGAGCCAGCTGGGCGGCGCTGCTCACTCGGGGGGCCTCACCGCGTGCCCGCCGAACTCGCGCCGGAGCGCGGCCACGACCTTGGCGGTGAAGCTCTCGTCCTGGCGCGAGCGGAGTCGCTCGAGCAGCGACAGGGTGATGATCGGCGCCGGCACGTTCGTCTCGATCGCCTGGGCGACGGTCCAGCGGCCCTCGCCCGAGTCCTCCACGTAGTCGCGCAGGCTGGTCAGGCCGGGCTCGCGCTGGAGCGCCGACGCGGCCAGGTCGAGAAGCCAGGAGCGGATGACCGTGCCGTGGCGCCAGGCGTCGGCGACGGCCCCGAGGTCGAGGTCGAACTCGCTGGCCTGGAGGATCTCGAAGCCCTCGGCGTAGGCCTGCATCAGGCCGTACTCGATGCCGTTGTGGACCATCTTGGTGAAGTGCCCGCCGCCGGCCGGGCCGGCGTGCACCAACCCGCGCCCGCCCTCCGGGGCCAGGGTCTCGAGGATCGGGCGCACCCGCGCGAAGTCCGCGTCCCGGCCGCCGGCCATGATCCCGAAGCCCTCGGTGCGGCCCCAGATCCCGCCGCTCACGCCGACGTCCATGAACCCGATGCCGCGTTCGGCGGCCTCCTCGGCGTGCCGCTGGGACTCGCGGAAGTTCGAGTTGCCGCCGTCGATCACCAGGTCGTCGGGGCTGAGCGTCGAGAAGAGGGTCGACAGGACGTCCTCGGTCACCGCGCCGGACGGGACCATCGACCACGCGATCCGGGGCGCGTCCATCGCGTCCGGGATGCCCTCGATCGAGATCGGCCCCTCGCCGCCGGCCGCGCTCACGTCGTCGTCCTTCGCGGCCGGGTCGACCACCATCACGCGGTGGCCTCCGGCGGTGAGCCGCCCGGTCATGCCGGCGCCCATGCGCCCGAAGCCGATCATCGCGAGCTCCATCTCAGCCTCCCGTCGGGGATCCCTGTGCCAGCGCCACCTCGGCCGCGCGGAGCCCGGCGACGGCGTCGGGGCCGAGCCCCACGCGCAGCACCCGGCGCCCGCGCTCGACCAGCGCGTCGGCGTCGCCGAGCGCCTGGGCGCGCTTGAGCTGCCCGAAGGTGTACGGCTTCCCGGGGACCGGGAGGTCCACGGGGTCCTCGCTCAGCAGCTGCACGAAGCTGCCCGAGGGCGGACCGCCCTTGTGGAGCTGTCCGGTCGAATGGAGGAAGCGCGGGCCGTAGCCGACCGTGGTGGCGACGCCGGCGCGCCCGCGGATCGCCGTCCGCATCCCCGCCAGGGCGCGGTCGGCCGCGGGGGAGGGCGGGCAGAAGGCGAGCAGCGCCAGGTAGTCGCCGGGGCCCAGCCCGGCGAGGGCGCCGGCGACCGCCTCGGGCCCCGCGCGCTCGTCCTCGGGCGCCTCGCCGGCCTCCATCCTCGCCAGCACCCGGTTGGTCGCGTCCTTGGCGGCCTGCACGTCGGGCTGGTCGAACGGGTTCACGCCGAGCTGCGCCCCGGCCGCCGCGGTGGCCAGCTCCCAGGCCATGTAGACCGCGCCCAGGTCGAGCGTGTCGCGCAGCTCCAGGGTCAGCACCGGGTGCCCCGCGGCGGCGAGGGCGGCGACCTCGGCGTCGTGGTGCCCGGTCATGCGGTGGTAGACGAAGGCCCGGTCGGCGCCGTATGCCTCGGGGTCGTCGAGCGGCTCGTCGGCGACCGGGATCAGCCCGACGCCCTCCTTGCCGAGGCTCTCGGCCACCAGCTGCTCCACCCAGAGGCCGATCGAGCCGATCGCCGGGTCGGCCAGAACCGTCACCTTGTCGCGGCCGCCCTCGGCCAGGGCCGCCAGGGCGACGCCCAGGTTCGGGCCGGCGTCGACGGCCAGCGCCGCCTGGGCGCGGTCGAGCAGCGGGTCCAGCGGCACGCCGAGGAGCGCCATCGGCAGCAGGCCGAACAGCGAGAGGGCCGAGTAGCGCCCGCCGATGTCGGCCGGGTTCTCGAGCACCGCGCGGAAGCCGCGCTCGCGGGCGTCGTCGCCGAGCGGGGTCTCGGGGTCGGTGATGACCACGAACCGGCGGGCGGCCTCCATCGGTCCGAGCGCCGTCTCGGCGCGCGCCCAGAAGTGCGCCATGAAGGCCAGCGGCTCGACCGTGGTGCCGCTCTTGGAGGCGACGATGTGGAGCGTCCGGCCCGGGTCGAGCCCCCGGCCGGCGGCCGCCACGGCGGCCGGGTCGGTGGAGTCGAGCACGCGGAGCTCGATCCCGAGCCCCCGGCCGTAGCTGAGCCGCGAGACCTCGGGGCAGAGGCTGCTGCCGCCCATCCCGAGCACGATCGCGTGGGTGATGCCGTCGTCGCGGCAGGCCCGGGCGAGGGCCTCCAGGTCGTGCGTCTGGGCCCGCATCTCCAGCGGCGCGCGCAGCCACCCGATCCACGGCGCCGCGCCCTCGGCGTGGGCGCCGAAGGCCGAGGGGTCCCCCGCCCGGAGGCGTCCGGCCAGGCCGGAGTCGCCGGCGCGCCGCCAGGCGTCGGCGACGGCCGACGCGTTCGGCCCGAGCTCGGCCCTCAGCACGCGCGGCCCCTCATGCGAGCAGCCCCCGCGCGGCGTCGGCGACGGCCTCGGGGGTGATGCCGAGGGCGCGCATCACCTCGTCGCCGGGCGCCGAGATGCCGAAGCGGTCGATCCCGATGATCGCGCCGTCCAGGCCCACCCAGCGCTCCCAGCCGAAGGTGGCCGCCGCCTCGACCGCCACCCGGGCGCGCACGGCGCCGGGCAGGACCGCCTCGCGGTACTCGGCCGGCTGGGCCGAGAAGAGCTCGAAGGAGGGCATGCTGACCACCCGCGCGCCGATGCCTTCGGCGGCCAGCAGGTCCCGCGCCGCGAGCGCGACCGTGACCTCGGAGCCGGTGCCGATCAGGATGCAGTCGTCGCCGTCGGCCAGCACGTAGGCGCCGCGCGCGACGTCGGCCGGCCCGTCGAGGGTGGGGAGGTCCTGCCGGCTCAGCACCATCGCCGTCGGCCGGTCGCGCCGGCCGATCGCCACGCGCCAGGCCTCGGCGGCCTCGTTCGCGTCCGCCGGCCGGATCGTGACCAGGTCGGGGATCGCCCGCAGCGCGGCCAGGTGCTCGATCGGCTGGTGGGTCGGGCCGTCCTCGCCGAGGCCGACCGAGTCGTGGGTGTAGACGAAGATCGACGGCAGGTGCATCAGCGCGGCCAGCCGGATCGTGTTCTTCATGTAGTCCGAGAACGTGAAGAAGGTGGAGCACACCGGCCGCAGGCCGGCGTGCGCGGCGATCCCGTTGGTGATCGCCCCCATCGCGTGCTCGCGGACCCCGTAGTAGATGTTGCGCCCCGCGAAGTCGCCGCGGCCGACCCGGCCGAGGCCCTTCAGGTCGGTCCCGGTCGAGGTCGAGAGGTCGGCGGCGCCCTGGACGATCTCCGGGACGACCTCGGCCAGCGCGTTAAGCGCGGCGCCCGACGACTTGCGGGTGGCCATGCCCTTGCCCGGCTGGTGGCGCGGGATCGCGTCCTCCCAGCCCTCGGGGAGGTCCCCCCGGCCCACCCGGGCGAGCTCGGCGGCCTCGGCCGGGAAGGCCTCGGTGTAGGAAGCGAGCCGCTCGGCGTACTCGGCCTCGTGTCCCTTGCCGCGCTCGACCAGCTCCTCCCGCCACGCCTCGACGTCGTCCGGCACCTCGAAGAACGCGTCCTCGGGCCAGCCGTAGTTGCGCTTGGTGGCCGCCACCTCGTCCTCGCCGAGCGGCGAGCCGTGGGCCTGCGCGCTGTCCTGCTTGTTCGGCGAGCCGTAGCCGATGTGGCTGGAGTAGACGATCAGCGTGGGCCGGCCGTCGGGCACCGCGGCCGCGGTCAGGGCGCGGTCGATCGCCTCGAGGTCGTTCGCGTCGCGGACCTCGAGCACCCGCCAGCCGTAGGCGGCGAAGCGCTCCGGCACGTTCTCGGCGAACGACAGCTCGGTGGGCCCGTCCAGGCTCACCTCGTTGGCGTCGTAGATGCCGATCAGGCGCTCCAGCCCGAGGAACCCTGCGAGCGAGGCGGCCTCGTGGGAGATGCCCTCCATCAGGTCGCCATCCGAGCAGATGAACCAGGTGCGGTGGTCGATCACCGCGTGGCCGGGCCGGTTGTAGCGGGCGGCCAGCATGGCCTCGGCCATCGCGAAGCCGACCGAGTTGGCGAAGCCCTGGCCGAGCGGCCCGGTGGTGATCTCGACGCCCGGCGTGTCACCGCGCTCGGGGTGCCCCGGGGTGCGGGAGCCGAGCCGGCGGAAGCTCCGGAGGTCGTCCAGCGACAGGTCGTACCCGGTCAGGTGCAGCAGCGAGTAGAGCAGCATCGACGCGTGGCCGGCCGACAGAACGAAGCGGTCGCGCTCGGGCCAGTCGGGGTTGCTCGGGGAGTGGCGGAGGTGCTTGGCGAAGAGCATCCATCCGACCG
>JAWVEV010000011.1:0-4213 GCA_033856535.1 Miltoncostaeaceae bacterium
CAGGGCGTCGAGGCCGTGGCCCACACGGTGTTCTCGCTCACGGCGACCGCCTGGGACGAGTTCCGGGTCGAGGTCGACGAGCTGCTCGGCGATGGCGAGGCCGTGGTCGCGCTCGGCCGCTTCATCGGCCGCGCCGGCGACCGCCGCCTCGACGCCCCGTTCGCCCACGTCTGGCGCGTCCGCGGCGGCCTGGCCGCCGAGATGCGCGACTTCACCGACACCGCGGCCTTCCTGACGGCGCTCGGCGCCCCGGTGGCCTGACCGCGACGACTGGCGCCCGACGCCCGGAACCAAGGAGAATCCGATGATCGACACCACCGACACCACCGCCCCGATGCAGTACGACCCGCCCGGACCCGGCTCCTGGCTCATCGACAGCTGCCACGTGCCGCGCCCGTGGACCCGGTACCAGCAGGAGCTCCACGAGGACGCGCTCTCGTCCGGCTTCCGGCAGATGACCCGCCGCTACGGCCTGCTGATCGACGATCTCTCCTGGAGGTTCGTCAACGGCCTGGCCTACTTCGCCCCGTCCCCCGCGCCGGAGGAGCAGATCCCGGAGCGGTTCGGCAACGCGGAGCGGCTCTTCGCCGAGAAGGTCTGGCGCGAGGACCAGGAGCGCTGGGAGCACGAGCTGAAGCCGGCATCCGTCGCCGCCCATCGCGAGCTGCAGGCCGTCGACCCCGCCGGGCTCGACACCGAGGCGCTCCTGGCGCACCTCGACCGGTGCCGCGAGCACCAGTGGCGCATGGTCGAGCAGCATCACGTCATGGACGGGGCGGCCCTGCTGCCCGTCGGTGACTTCCTGGCCCAGGTGACCGGCTGGACCGGCCTGCCGGGCGCGACCGTGCTGGCTCTGACCCGCGGCTGCGCCCCCGAGTCGGCCGGCTCGTGCGTCGAGCTCGACCGGGTCCTCACCGTCCTTCGCGCCGACGACGATGCCCGCGCGGCCCTCACGGCCGACGGCGACGCCCGGGCGATCGTCGACCGGCTCCGCGCCCTGCCGGGCGAGGCCGGCGAGGCCGTCAACGACTACCTCGGCACGGTCGGGCACCGGCTGCTCGACAGCCTGGACGTCGGCGACCCGACCCTGCTCGAGATGCCGGAGCTGATCGTGGCGAGCCTGCGGGCCGGGCTCGAGGGCGAGGCCCCGGCGGACGCCGGCGACTTCGAGGCCCAGCTCGCGTTCGTGCGCGACCGGGTCCCGGCCGAGCAGCGCGAGGCCTTCGACGGCCTGCTCGCCGAGGTGCGGCTCACCTACGGCATCCGCGACGAGCGTGGCAACTTCAGCGAGGTCTGGGCCGGCG
Organism: Miltoncostaeaceae bacterium; assembly: GCA_033856535.1. GTDB lineage: Bacteria > Actinomycetota > Thermoleophilia > Miltoncostaeales > Miltoncostaeaceae > JAWVEV01. Next base: position 1,305 of record JAWVEV010000011.1, read on the forward strand.
GGATCGTGCGCCGGGTCATCCTCGAGGCCGGCGCGCGGCTCGCCGCCGCCGGGCGGATCGACGAGGCGGCCCACCTGCTCGAGGCCGACTACGCCGAGATGAAGGACCTGATCGCCGGCGCCGGCGGCCCCTCGGCCGACGAGCTGGCCGGCCGAGCCGCGCTCCGGGCGAGCTACACCGCCGCCGACGCGCCGCCGTTCCTCGGCTTGCCGCCCTCCCCGCCGCCGCCGCTCGACGGGCTCCCGCCGGCCGTGGCGCGCGCCATGGGCGGGATCGGCGTGGCGATCGACGCGCTCTTCGCGCCCTCCCAGGCCGTGAGCGAGGCGACCGTGGTGCGTGGCACCGGGGCCAGCGCCGGCCGCTACACCGGGACGGCGCGGCTCATCGCCGGGCCGGCCGAGCTGGACCGGCTGCAGCCGGGCGACGTGCTGGTCACGCCGACCACCACGGAGGCCTTCAACGTGGTCCTGCCGCTGGTGGGAGCGATCGTGACCAACGCCGGCGGGCTGCTGTCCCACCCGGCGATCGTCAGCCGCGAGTACGGCATCCCGGGCGTGGTCGGCACCATCGACGCCACGGCCCTCATCCCGGACGGCGCCACCGTCGAGGTCGACGGCGACGCCGGCGAGGTGCGGGTCCTGTGAGCGGCTGGGCGCCGCTGGCGGACGCCGGGACGGAGGCGGCCTTCGGAGGGAAGGCCGCCGCCCTCGCGGTCGCCCTCCGGGCCGGGCTGCCGGTCCCGACCGGGCTGGCGCTGGCGGCGCCCTTCGTCGACGCGGTCGGCGCGGGCGAGGCGGAGGCCCTCGAGGTCCTCGCCTCGCTGCCGGTCCCGGACGGCCCCCTCGCCGTCCGCTCTTCGGCGATCGGGGAGGACTCGGCCGGCGCGAGCTTCGCCGGACAGCACGCCACGCTGCTGAACGTGCTCGGCGGGACGTCGCTGGTGGAGGCCGTGCGCGAGGTGTGGCGCTCGGCGCACACCGAGTCGGCCCTCGCGTATCGCGCCCGGATGGGCGTTGAGGGCCCGCCCCGGATGGGCGTGGTGGTCCAGCGCCTCGCCCCGGCCGAGGTGGCCGGCGTGCTCTTCACCCGCAACCCCCTGACCGGCGCGGACGAGCGCCTGATCGAGGCGGCGTGGGGGCTGGGGGAGTCGGTGGTGCAGGGCCGCGTGGTGCCCGACCGCTACCGCGTGAGCCGCGAGGGCGAGGTGCTGGAGCGGACCTGCGGACGCATGCCGACCGCGGTGCGCCCGCTGGCCGACGGGTCGGTGGCCGACGAGCCGGTGGCCGCCTGGCTGGCCGGCGTGCCCTGCCTGGACGACGCCCGCCTGGCCGCGCTGCACCGGCTCGCGGTCGATTGCGAGGCGGTGTGGGAGGGCGGGCACGACCTTGAGTGGGCCTTCGCCGAGGGCGAGACCGTGCTCCTGCAGCGGCGCCCGATCACCGTGGCCGCCGGCACGCCGGCGGCCTAGATCATTCTCCTCCGCAGGGCCCAGGCGGTGAGCTCGTTCCGGTTCGAGAGCTGCAGCTTGCGCAGCACGCGCGACACGTGGGTCTCGATCGTCTTCACCGAGAGGTGCAGCCGGCCGGCGATCTCCTTGTACGTGTAGCCGCGGGCGATCAGCAGGAGCACGTCCTGCTCCCGGGCGGTCAGCAGGTCCAGCTCCGGGTCGCCGGCCTTGCCGGGCTCCGGGTCGCGTCCCGCGAAGGCGTCCAGCACCACGCCGGCCAGCCAGGGGGAGAAGATCGCATCGCCGGCGGCCACCCTCTGGATCGCGTCGCTCAGGTCCCTCGGCGAGATCGATTTGGTCACGTAGCCGCGCGCGCCGGCGCGGATGACGGCGACCACGTCCTCGGCGTGATCCGACACCGAGAGCGCCAGGAACTTCACGCCGGGGCGCTCCGCGTGCACCGCGGGGATCACGGCCTGGCCGCCGCCGTCGGGCAGGTGGACGTCGAGCAGCACGACGTCCGGGTCCTCGGCGCGGATCAGCGGGATGGCCTCCTCGACGCCGCCGGCCTCGCCGACCACCCGGATCGAGGGGTCGAGCCCCGCGCGCAGGCCGGCGCGGAAGATCTCGTGGTCGTCGACGAGCACGACCCGCAGCAGCGGCGGGCTCACGGCGTCCTCCGCGGCAAGCTCAGCTCCACCTCGGTGCCCTCGCCCTCCGCCGACCAGATCCGCACGGTGCCGCCGACGCGCTCCATGCGGCCGCGGATCGAGTCGGCCAGGCCGCGCCGGTCGCCGGCGACGCCCACCGTGTCGAAGCCGCGGCCCCGGTCGCGGACGAAGATCGAGACCTCGTCGCTCGTCACGCGGGCCAGCACCGAGACCTGCTCCACGCCAGCGTGCTTGCCGCTGTTGGTCATCGCCTCGGAGGCGGCGGCGACGAGCTCGGCCAGGCGGTCGTCGAGCGCGACGTCGCTCGGCTGGACCAGGTCCACGACGACACCGTACCGCTCCTCCACCTGGACGGCGGCGTCGACCAGCGCGCCCGACAGGGTCGTCGCGCCGTTCGTCGTCGACCCGCCGTAGAGCCACGAGCGGAGCTCCCGCTCCTGCTGGCGCGCCAGCCGCTGGCTGCGCCCGGCGTCGTCGCTGCGCTGAATCAGGGCGAGAGTCTGGAGCACCGAGTCGTGCAGCCGCGCGGCCACGTTCACCCGCTCCTCGGCGCGGGCCCGCTCGGCGCGCTCGGCGCCGGCCTCGAGCCGGGCCCGGGCGAGGCGCGGCCCCACCAGCAGCGCCACGCCGGCGGCGGCGAGGGCGGCCGTCACCGCGATCAGCACCGCGGAGGTGAACCCGCCGGACTGGGCGACCAGGGCCGCGCCCGCGCCGCCGATCAGCGCGAGCGCGCCGCCGGCGCGCAGCACCTCGAGCGTCGCCGGCCTGGCCCACCGGGGCCGCCGGCCGGG
>JAWVEV010000012.1:0-8428 GCA_033856535.1 Miltoncostaeaceae bacterium
CCCCCGGGGGGGGGGGCGCCGAGTCGTTCCGGGGCCGGAGGGTCCTACTCGTCCGGCAGCGAGAGCGTCGCGATCGCGGTGGCCCGTCCGTCCGGGCCGGCGTCGATCACGGCGCCCTGCACCAGCACGCCGCCCTCGGCGGTCGCGAAGCGCCCCGGGGCGCCGGTGAGGAAACGCTGGAGGATCACGTCGGTGCGCACGCCGATCACCGAGTCGTGCGGGCCGGTCATGCCCAGGTCGGTCAGGTAGGCGGTCCCGCCGGCGAGCACGCGGGCGTCGGCCGTCTGCACGTGCGTGTGCGTGCCGACCACGCCGGTCACGCGCCCGTCCAGGTGGTGGCCCATGGCGAGCTTCTCGCTGGTGGCCTCGGCGTGGATGTCGACGAAGACCCAGTCGGCCTTGGCGCGGGCCTCGGCCACGAGCTCCTCGACGACCGCGAAGGGGCTCTGGGCGGCGTCCATGAAGACCGTGCCCATCAGGTTGATCACCGCCGCCGGTCCGGCCGCGGTCTCGACCACGACCAGCCCGCTGCCGGGGGCCTTCACGGCGGCGTTGTGCGGGCGCAGCACGCGCGGCTCGCTCGACAGGATCGGGTAGAGCTCGCGCTTGCGCAGCGTGTGGTTGCCGCCGGAGAGCACGTGGACGCCGGCGTCGAGCAGGTCGCGCGCCTGGCGCGGCGAGGTGCCCACCCCGTCGGCGGCGTTCTCGGCGTTGACCACGATCAGGTCGGGCGCGAGCTCCTCGCGAAGCCCGGGCAGCCGCTTGAGCAGGGCCCGCAGGCCCACCCCGCCCACCACGTCGCCGATCATGAGCGCCCTCATCGGGGCAGCAGCGTACTCGGGCGCGACGGGGCCCTACGGGATGACGCCGCCCGCCCGCACCAGCTCGATGTCGACGTGGTTGCCGCTGTCGGAGGTCAGCTCCGAGAGCTGCTGGCTGGCGACGCCGCTGAAGTCCCTCACGGCGCCGATCACCGTGACGCCGGCCGTGACGGCCTCGCCCACGCTGGGCGGCTCGACGCCCGGGGCCGGCTCCAGGTGGCTCACCCGCAGCGCCAGCCCGGTCGCCGTGACCGGCTCGATCATGAGCTCGTAGCCCTCGGCCTTCCCGGAGACCACGAAGTCCTCGACGCTCGAGACGACGCCGTCGACCGGTGAGTAGACCACGGTCCCGGCGGGTGAGCCGACGTCCAGGCCGGCGTGCGCCGGCCCGCCGCGGCCCTCGCGCGACAGCTCGCCGTAGTCGGTGCCCGTGGCGGGCTCCAGCTCGACCGCCGCCGCGTCGTCGATCGGGTGGTAGCCGATCGCGGTGAGCCGCTCGCGGTGCACCGGGAGCAGGATCTCGACCCCCTCGGCGCGGGCGATCACCTGCCGCGGCGGCGGCCGGCGGATGCCCGGATCGACCGAGAGCACCGGCGATGCCACCCGCGGTCCGGCGGCCTGCCCGGTCGCCCCGCCCCCGGCAAGGCCGAGCACGAGCGACACCACGGCCACCGCGATGAGCGGGACGGCGGCGGTGAGGGCGCCGCGTCGGCGACGACGGCGTGCGGTGGCTCGCTGCGCGATCCGTCGGGCGGCGAGCTCCTCCCGGGTGAGGGGCGGCACTGCGGCCAGGGTACCCGAGGTGTGGGCGCGGGCGCCAGCCCGATCCCCCCGGAGGCGGCGGGGCCCGGCGCTACCATGGACGAATGACCGGGCGCGCCGCCCCCGTCCCACCGTGGGCCCGGGTCCTCCTGGTCCTGGCCTCCCTGGCGGTGCTCTGGGTGGTCGGCCGGACCATCGGCCACGCCCTGCTGATCTTCATCGTCTCGGTGGTCGTGGCGCTGCTGCTGAACCCGCTGGTGCGGATGCTGACGCGCCTGCGGATCCCGCGCGGGCTGGCCGTGCTGACCGTGTTCGCCGGCTTCATCGGGGCGGTCGTGCTGGGCGTGATGCTCGTGATCAGCCCGGTCCGGACCCAGGTCGAGGAGATCCGGCAGAACCTCCCCGTCTACACCGACCAGGCCCAGCGGCAGGTCGACTCGCTCCAGGCCTTCTTCGACCGCAAGGGCATCGGGATCGACGTCTCGGAGCGCTCCGACGAGGCGATCGACGCGGTCCGCGAGCGGGTCGACGAGGTCGCCGACGACTTCGTGAGCTACAGCCTGGACGTGCTCGGCGCGCTGGTCACGCTGATCATCATCCTGGTCGCCTCGATCTACATGCTGCTCGACGCGCCGAGGATCGCGAGGTTCGCCGAACGCCTCGGGGGCAGGGAGGCCTCGGCCTTCCTGCGCCGGACCGAGCACACGCTCACCGAGTACCTCAAGGCCCAGCTGCTGGTGGCGCTGATCATCGGCACCAGCGCCGGCGTGGTGCTCTGGATCTACGGCGTGACCGGCGTCTTCGCGTACGGGGCGACCTTCGCCGTCGCCTTCGCCGCCTGGGTCTTCCTGATGGAGTTCGTCCCCTACGTGGGGCCGATCCTGGGCGCCGTGCCGCCGACCCTGCTGGCCCTGCTCACCTCGCCGATCACCGCGGTCTGGGTGGTGCTCGCGTTCATCGCGATCCACCAGCTGGAGGGGCACGTCGTCGTGCCGAAGATCATGGGCGGCGCGGTGGGGGTGCACCCGCTGGTGGTGATCTTCGGCCTGCTCATCGGCGAGGAGCTGGCCGGCCTGGTCGGCATCCTCCTGGCAATCCCCGTCGTCGTGATCGTGAAGGAGACCGTGGTTTTCGTGCTCGAGCGGATGAGCGGCCGGCGGGCCCCCGGCGAGGAGATCCCGGCCGACGGCGAGCCGACGCTCGACGCCGAGCTCGCCGAGCCGCCGGCCGGATCGGAAGCCCCGACCGCCGTGCCGCCGGCCCGCGAGACCCCCGCGGCCGCCACCCACCCCACCCGCGGCGGGCTGAGGCCCGATTCCTGAGCCGCCGGCCCCGCCGGCGGACCCCGCGCCGCTGATCGCCGCGCGCGGGGTCTGCCGCCGCTACCGCGGCGTGCCCGCGCTCGACGGCGTCGACCTCGACCTGTCGCCCGGCGAGTCGGTGGCGCTGCTCGGGCCGAACGGCGCCGGCAAGACCACCCTGCTCGGGATCCTGGCCGGCGCCGACCGGGCGAGCGAGGGCGAGGTGCGGGCCGCCCCGGGCCGGGTCGGCTGGGTGCCGCAGCGGCCGGCGGTGTACGGGCGGCTGACCGCCCGCGAGAACCTCCGCCTGTTCGCGGCGCTCGAGGGACGGGCCGACCCCGATCGCGCCGCCGAGGACCTGATCGCCCGGGCCGACCTGGGCGATGTGGCCGACCGGCGCGCCGACCGTCTCTCCACCGGGACCGTGCAGCGGCTGAACCTGGCGGTCGCCCTGGCCGGCGAGCCCGCGGCGCTGCTGCTCGACGAGCCCACCGCCACGCTCAGCCCGGAGCAGCGGGTGCGCCTGTGGGCCTGGCTCGGCGAGCTGCGGGCCGACCGGGGTCTGGCGCTGATCTTCTCCACCCAGTCGGTGCACGAGGCGACCCGCCACGCGGACCGGCTGGTGGTGCTGGCCGGCGGCCGGGTGGCGTTCTCTGGCGGGGTCGAGGAGCTGCTGGCCGGCGCCGGCGAGGCCGAGGGCGACGACGACGCGGCCGAGCGGGCCTTCCTGCGGCTGGTCGAGGGCCGGTGAGCCGGTGAGGAAGCTCGCCCTGGTGCTCGGCAAGGACCTGCGGCAGCTTCGCCGCGGGCCCGGGCTGCTGCTCGCGCTGGTCGTCTACCCGCTGCTGGTGGCGCTGATCGTGGCGGCCGCGCTGCAGAGCGACGAGCGCCGGCCGGCGATCGCGGTGGTGAACCTGGACGGCTCCGGGCGCACGGTCGAGGTCGCCGGCGAGCGGTTCTCCGTGGAGGACTACCTCCGGCGCCTGGGCGACGAGGTCACCGTCCGCGAGCTCGGCGCCGGCGCGGCCGACCGGGCACTGCGGGACGGCCGGGTGAGCGCGGTGCTGACGATCCCCGACGGCTTCATCGCCGACCTGCAGTCCAGCGTGCGCCGGCCGGCGCTCACGCTCGACACCGGCGCCCGCGACCCGATCGAGGGCGCGGCCATCCGGCGCCGCCTGGAGGCCGCGGTCTTCCGGATCAATCAGCGGCTGGCGCAGGAGTACGTGGACCAGGTGCTGCGGCTGGTGGACCTGGTGCTCGACGGCGGGCGCGTCTCGGTGTTCGGGCTCTCCGGCGAGGCGCTCGGCCTGAAGCGCAGCCTGGTCCTGGTGGAGCGGATGCAGCGCGAGCTGCGAAGCGCCGGCGAGGGGGCCCTGGCCGACCGGCTCGACCGGCTCGTGACCTTCATCAACCTGACCTCCGCCAACCTCGGCCTGGCCCGCCCCGCCGCCGAGGCCATCCGCAGCCCGATCGAGCTGCGCGAGGGCGAGGTGGCGACGGGGCGCGAGCCGCTGTCGGCCTTCGGCTTCGCCGGGGCCCTGCTGGTGAGCCTGGGGCTGGCCGGTGCGCTGCTGGCCGCCGCGGCGCTCTCGTCCGAGCGCGACGACAACGCGATGGTGCGGCTGCGCCGGGGGCTGGTCTCGCCGGCGGCGCTGGTGGGCGCGAAGGTCCTCTCTGCCGCGATCGCCTGCGCCGCGGTGGGCGCGGCCCTACTCGGCGGGGTGGCGCTGCTCACCTCGCTCACCGTCGGCCGCTGGGCCTGGTGGGTCCTGGCGCTGGTCCTGGCCGGCCTCGCCTTCGGCGCCTTCGGGGTGCTGGTCGGCGCGATCGCCCGCGACACCCGCACCGCCCTGCTCGCGGCGCTCATGGCCGCGCTGCCGCTGCTGGCGCTGGCCATGCTGCCGGACGGCGGGGTGGCCGGCGCGCTGGCGGCGCTCGTGCCCTTCGGGCCGGCCTTCCATCTCTTCCAGTCGCTGCTGGCCGACCCCGAGCTCACCGGCTCGGTCGGCTGGGGCATGGCCCACCTGGCGGCCCTCGCGGCGGTCTTCGGCGGCGCGGCGGCGGTGGCGGTGGGGCGCCGGCCGGCGGCATGAGCAGGATCCCGCCCTTTCGGGTGACGCCCACCGACGGCGTCGTGCGCCTGCGCGAGTGGCGGCCGACCGACGTCGCCGACATGACCGCGGCCTGCCGCGACCCCGAGATCGCCCGGTGGACGATGGTCCCCGACGACTACCGCGAGTCCGACGCGCGGGCCTTCGTCGCCGGGCGGGAGGCGGCCCGCCGGGCCGGCGAGGCGCTCGACGCGGCCGTGGTGGACGCCGGCGACGGATCCCTGCTCGGCGCGGTCGCGCTCACCTCGCTCGACTGGCGCCACGAGCGGGCCGAGGTGGGCTACTGGGTGGCGCCCTGGGCGCGCCGGCGCGGCGTCGCGACCCGGGCGGTGCGCCTGCTCTCGGCGTGGACCTTCACCTACACCGGGATCGGGCGCCTCGACCTGATGACCTACGTGGGCAACGTCGCCTCGGAGCGGGTGGCCGAGCGCGCCGGGTTCACCCGCGAGGGCGTGCTGCGCGGCTTCTACCTGGCGAAGGACGGCCGGCGCGACGTGACGATGTTCTGCCTGCTGCGGCCCGGGGGCTGAGCCCCGGGCTCAGGGCTCCGGGAGCCACGCGTCCGCCGCCAGCGCGCGGTGCAGCCGGGCGCGGTACTCCGCGCGGCCGATCTCCTCGGCGCCGAAGCGGAGCGTGTGGTGGGACGCCATCTGGATGTCCCACAGCAGGAACCCCCCGTCGCGCACCAGGTCGCCGGCGGCCGCCAGCGCCACGCTGCCGGCGTCGCTCGCCCGGTGGAACATGCTCTCGGAGGTGAACAGCGCCCCCAGGGCGACGCCGAAGAGCCCGCCGCAGATGCGCCCGTCGCGCCAGGCCTCGACGCTGTGGGCGTGCCCCACGAGGTGGAGCCGGGCGTAGGCGTCGATCAGGCGCGGCGTGAGCCAGACGCCGGAGCGGCCCTCGGCGCAGGCCTCGAGCACCTCACGGAAGGCGCCGTCGACCCGGATCTCGTAGCCGGCGTGGCGGCGGGCGCGGGCCACCGAGCGCGGCACGCGCAGGCCGTCGACCGGCAGCACCGCCCGCGGGTCGGCCTCGTAGAGCGCGACCGGGCCGCGCGCGCCGGGCTCGTCCATCGGGAAGCAGCCGGCGGCGTAGGCCGCCAGCAGGGACGCCGGGTCCAGGCCGGCGCCCCGCATCATCCGTCGGCCGGCCGCGCCAGCGGTCGCAGGCGGTGGTCCGGCGTGAACAGCCGGCGCACAAGGCCCATGCTCACCACGGTCGTGGTCGTGGCCGCGGAGGCCAGCACCAGGTACATGACCACCACCTGGACCAGGACCGCGTCGAGCGGGTCCACGCCGGCCAGGATCAGCCCGGTCATCGCGCCGGGCAGGAACACGATGCCGACGGCCTTCGTGGTCTCGATCTGGGGAACCAGGGCGGTGCGGGCGGCCGAGCGCAGATAGGGCAGGGCGGCCGCCCAGGACGGCTGGCCGAGCGCCAGCCGCGCCTCGACCTCCAGCCGCTTGTCGCGCAGCTCCTCCACGCCGCGGCGGGCGGACAGCACGGTGGCGTTCATGGAGTTGCCGATCACCAGGCCGGCGATCGGGACCAGCGTCCGCGACTCCAGCGGGAAGATCCCGAGCCCGAAGACGACGGCGAGCGTGACCGCCGACGTCGCGAGGAAGGCGGCCAGCGCGATGACCATGAAGCGCGGCACCTCGCGGGCGCGCCGGCGGGCGACGTCGGCGGCGAAGACCGTCATCCCGACGACCCAGAGCCAGGAGAGGGCGAGCGGGGTGTCCTCGTCGAGCACGAAGGCGAGCGCGAGGCCCACCACCAGGAGCTGCGCCATCGCCCGGGCCGACGCCAGGACGAGGTCGCGCTCCAGGCCGAGCCGCCGCCAGGCGGAGAGCGCGATCGCGACGCCCACCAGCACGAGCGAGGCCGCCAGCCCCCAGAAGGTGACGTCACCCGACATCGCGGCCTCCGGTCTCGGCGACGGCGGGCGCGCCGGTCGGGGGCGCGTCGGGCGGCCCGGATCGCTCGAGGCGGCCCTCGCGCAGCGCGAGCACCCAGTCGGCCAGGCGGCCGACCTGCTCGCCGTCGTGGGTCACCCAGAGGATCGGGACGCCCTCCCGGGTGAGCCGGCGCGCGAGCCGCTCCAGCTCCAGGCGGTGGTCGCGGTCGAGGGCCGAGGTGGGCTCGTCCATCAGGAGCACCTCGGGCTCGGTCACCAGGGTGCGGGCGACGCACATGCGCTGGGCCTCGCCCACCGAGAGGTCGGCGGCGGCGCGGGAGAGGAACCCGCCCGCCAGGCCGGTCCGCTCGAGCGCGGCCGCCATTGCGTCCTCCGCGATCTCGGGCACCGCCACGCGCAGGTTGTCCGCGACCGTGCCGCCGAAGGGGGTGGGACGCTGGAAGACCATGCCGACGCGCCGGCGCAGGGCGAGCGGGTCGAGGCCGGCGAGGTCCTCGCCGCGCAGCAGGACGCGGCCGGCCGAGGGCACCTCGAGCCGGTTGCAGAGGCGCAGGAGGGTGGACTTGCCGGCGCCCGAGGGGCCGACGATCACCGTGATCCCGCCGTCCGGGACCGAGGCGGTGACCTCGCTCAGGATCGTGCGGCCGGAGCCGCCCTCAACGGTGACGCCCTCGAACGCGAAGAGCGCGGCGGCCATTGGCCCGGTCAGGGCACCCAGGTATCCCCGGCGGGGGTGATCACGAGCTCGTGGGACCAGCCCCGCGGCGCCTGGCTCGCGAGGTAGGCGACCGCCGCCGCGACGTCCTCGGGGTCGAGCCCGTCCCGGTCCGGGCGGCCGGTCATGGGGTTGCGGTCGGTCCGGATCATCCCGTCGGCGACCAGCAGCGCCACGTGCACGCCGGCGCCGCGCACCTCCTGGGCGAGCGCCTGCGTCAGCGCCCGGGCGCCGGCCTGCGCGGCACCCCACGGGCCGCGGCCGGCGAAGGCGCGGCGCGCCGAGCCGCCCGAGACCTGGACGATCGTGCCGGCGCCGCGCGCGACCATCCGCGCGCTCGCGGCGCGCATCACCTCGAAGGCCGGAGGCAGGAAGCCGGCGGTCCAGCTGGCCAGCCGGTCCGGCGGCGCCTCGGCGATCGGCCCGCCGCCGAAGGTGTGGTCGCGCGGCACCGCGGTGACCGCGTTCACCACCAGGTCGAGCCCGCCGAGCTCGTTCTCGGCGAGATCGAGCGCCGCGGCGACGTCGGCCGGGTCGGCGGCGTCCCCGCGGGTCGTGACCGCGCCGGGATGAGCCGCGCGCAGCCGCTCGAGCGTCTCCTCCGAGCGCGCGACGGCCAGCGCCCGCCACCCCGCCCCGAGCCGCTCACCGACGATCGCGCGACCGACATTGCGCGCGCCGAACACGACGCAGACCGGGGAGGTGGCCACGGGCCAACGCTACGGGACGCGGCTGAGCCGGGCGAGACCGGCCGCGGCCGGGCCGTCGGTCACTTCACCGCGCGGTCGGTCATTCGA
>JAWVEV010000013.1:0-3212 GCA_033856535.1 Miltoncostaeaceae bacterium
CCGGCACGGGCAACGTGGTCGAGGCCGTCCGCCACATGCGCGCGATCCGGGCCGGGATCGCCAGGGTCGCCTCGTGCGCCCCCGAGGAGCGCTTCGCGCTCGCGAAGGAGCTGCGCGCGCCGGTCGACCTGGTGGAGCAGGTCGCCGCCGAGGGACGCCTGCCGGTGGTCAACTTCTCGGCGGGCGGGATCGCCACGCCGGCCGACGCCGCGCTGATGATGCAGCTGGGCGCCGATGGGGTCTTCGTCGGGAGCGGCATCTTCAAGAGCCAGGACCCGCCGGCGCGGGCCGCCGCGATCGTCGAGGCGGTCACCCACTTCCGCGACCCGGACGTGCTCGCCCGGGTCTCGACCGGACTGCGCGAGGCCATGCCCGGTCTCGAGATCGGGCCGCTCGCCGAGGCGGAGCTGCTGCAGCACCGGGGCTGGTGAGCGCGGCCGAGCCGAGCATCCGCCGCCCGCGGGTCGGCGTCCTCGCGATCCAGGGGGCGGTGGCCGAGCATGAGGAGGCGCTGGCCGCGGTGGGCGCGGCGCCGTGCCAGGTGCGCGCGCCCGACGGGCTGCGGGGGCTGGACGCGCTGGTGATCCCCGGCGGCGAGAGCACGACCTTCGGCCTGGTGGCCGAGCGCTCGGGCCTGCTGGCGGCGGTGCGCGAGGCGGTCGGGTCGGGGCTGCCGACGCTCGGCACCTGCGCCGGCCTGATCATGCTCGCGCGGGAGACAACCGGCGGCGAGCAGACCCTGATCGGCGGGATGGACGTGGTCGTGCGGCGCAACGCCTTCGGGCGCCAGCCCGCCTCGTTCGAGGCCGAGCTGGACGTGCCGGCGATGGGCGAGGCGCCGGTGCACGGCATCTTCATCCGGGCCCCCTGGATCGAGTCCGCGGGCCCCGGGGTGGAGCTGCTGGCCCATTTCGGGGGGCGCGCCGTCGCGGCGCGCCAGGACGCGATGCTGGTCACCGCATTCCACCCCGAGCTGGCGGGCGAGCGGCGCTTCCACGCCTGGCTGGTGGAGCGGGCGCGGGGGCGGGCAGGCGAAGCCGAGCGGCAGGAAGGGGGCGTTCGTGTCCGGGCACAGTAAGTGGAGCACCATCAAGCGCAAGAAGGGCGCGGCCGACGCCAAGCGCGGCCAGATCTTCTCGAAGCTCTCGCGGGCGATCATCGTCGCCGCGAAGGAGGGTGGGGGTGACCCCGAGGCCAACGTCACGCTGGCGGCGGCCATCCAGAAGGCGCGCGACAACTCGATGCCCAAGGACACGATCGAGCGCGCGATCCAGCGCGGAGCCGGCGGCGCCGAGGGCGACGCGTACGAGTCGATCCTCTACGAGGGCTACGCCCCGGGCGGGGTGGCGGTGATCTGCACGATCCTCACCGACAACCGCAACCGGACGGCCGCCGACCTGCGCTACATCTTCACCAAGAACGGCGGCTCGCTCGGGACCCCGGGCAGCGTCGCCTGGCAGTTCGAGCGCAAGGGCGTCGTGATGGTGGACGCCGAGGGCGTCGACGAGGACGAGCTGATGGAGGTCGCCCTCGAGAACGGCGCCGAGGACGTCGCCGAGGACGGGGCGCAGTGGCAGGTGACCGCCGACCCCGGCGACTTCATGACGCTGCGCGGGGCGCTCGAGGCGGCGGGGATCCCCTACGCGTCCGCCGAGCTCACCATGATCCCCAAGACGACCGTCGAGCCCACCGAGAAGGAGGCCCGGCAGGTCCTGCGGATGGTGGACGCGCTCGAGGAGAACGACGACGTGCAGGACGTGTACGCCAACTTCGACATCTCCGAGGAGATCCTGGAGGCGGTCGCCGGCTGATCCTCGGGATCGACCCCGGGCTGGCCAACACCGGCTACGCCGTCGTCGCCGGCCCGGCCGCGCGCCCGCGCGTGGTCGACATCGGCACCGTGCGCACGTCGCCGCGGACCCCGCACCCCCAGCGGCTGCGGACGATCCACGACGCCATCGAGGGGCTGCTCGCCCGCCACGACGTGGCGTCGGCGGCCCTCGAGGCCTGGTTCGTTCACCCGGTGAGCAAGGCGGCGATGGCGATGGCCGAGGCGCGCGGCGCGATCCTGGTGGCGCTGGCCGGCGCCGGCGTCGAGGTGGTCGAGTACACGCCGAACACGATCAAGCAGGCGGCGACCGGCGTGGGCAGCGCGGGCAAGGACCAGGTGCGGGCGATGGTGGCGCGCATCACCCGGGTCGAGCCGGCGACGGACCATGCCGCCGACGCGCTGGCCGCGGCGCTCTGTCACCTGAGCTCGGCCGCCCTCCGGGGGGCCGTGCGACGGGCCGAGAGCTGAGCGGGCGCCAGCCGGTCCGGGCGATACCCTCCGCCGGATGATCCGCAGCGTCCGTGGCCGGCTGGCCTCGATCGAGCCCGAGGGACCCGTGGTCGAGGTGGGCGGCGTCGGGATGCTCCTGCGCGTCTCGGTCCAGACGGCCCAGTCGCTGCCCGCGCCGGGCGGCGAGGTGCGGCTGCTCGCCCACCTGGTGGTGCGCGAGGACGCGCTCGACCTCTACGGGTTCGCCACCGTCGCCGAGCGCGGCCTGTTCGAGGCCTTCCTGTCGGTGAGCGGGGTCGGCCCGCGGATGGCGCTGGCGATCTGCGGCGTCGCCGCGCCCGACGAGCTTCGGCTGGCGATCGCCCGCGGCGACGGCGCCCGCCTGCAGGCCGCGAGCGGCGTCGGCAAGCGGACGGCCGAGCGGGTCGTGCTCGAGCTCCGCGACCGCCTCGGCACCGCCGGCGGGGCCGCGCTGGCGCCGGCCGGCTCGGCCGACGCCTACCTGGCGGCCCGCGACGGGCTGCTCGGGCTGGGGTTCAAGGTCGAGGAGGCCGACGCGGCGCTGGCCGAGGCGCCGCCGGGGCTGGAGGCCGAGGCCCTCGTGCGCCACGGCCTGGAGCGGCTGCGGCGCAGGTGAGCCGGCCGTGAGCGACGAGCGGCTCGCGGCCCCGGTCCCGGCCGTCGGCGAGGAGGAGCTCGACCGCTCGCTGCGGCCGCGCCGGCTGGACGACTTCGTCGGCCAGGACGCGGCCAAGGCGCAGCTCGGCATCTTCCTGGAGGCCGCCCGCCAGCGCGGCGAGGCGCTCGACCACGTGCTGCTGGTGGGGCCGCCGGGGCTCGGCAAGACCTCGCTGGCGGCGATCGTCGCCATCGAGCTGGGGGTGGGGTTCCATCCCACCCGCGGGCCGGTGCTGGAGCGCAAGGGTGACCT
>JAWVEV010000014.1:0-53357 GCA_033856535.1 Miltoncostaeaceae bacterium
ACCGCATCTCGCTCCTCCTCGGTCTGCGGGCCGGCCGTCCCGGCCCGTCACCCAGGCGACGAACGGGCGGCGGCGGGATCGACATCAGGCGCGAAATTCTTTCCGCCGACCATCCTGACGGGTCGGCGAGGCCGGGTTCGACCGGTCCGAGCGGAGATTTCCTCGCCGGGCCGGGAACAATCCGGCCCTCCCGGAGTAGTTCCGTGTGGAGGCCCGAGCGGCCGCCCGCCGCGGCCGCACGCCATCGCGCCCCGGCGACCACGGCCGGGCGGGAGCGCGCGTGTCGGAGTTCGCGGGGACGATCTGGCGCTGGGCCGCCATCGCGGCCCTGGTGGTGGTGGGGGCGATCGCGGTGATCACGCTCAGCTTCGACGACGGCGAGCCCGCGCCGGCGAGCCTGTCCGATCCGCCCTCCGCGCGGGAGGGAGCCGGCGGCGGCGCCCGCGACGACTGCGGCGAGGTCGAGCGGCTGCTCTCGGCGGCGGCCCTGCTCCCCGGCGACATCTGCCGCACGCGCAAGGCGGCGAGTGTCGCACCCTGACGGGTACCCAGCGCCGGTTGACGCGCCTCGCCCGCCTGCGCGTCGAGCCGGTGGTGGACCGCGAGGGCGACGTCATCGGCGTCGAGCTCACGGTCCCGGGCCGACGAGGAGGCGCCGCGCCCGCGTGCGGCGCGGAGCGCCCCCCTTGCCGCAGGGGCCCGCGGGCCTCCGGTGAGGAGACGGGGAGCGCCACGGCGTTTGGACGTCAATTGACGCAAGCGCCGCGTGGCGATTGTCGTTGGACAGAAAGCTCCGATCTGCAGCGTCCTTCCGCGCCGACGACATTTGATGGAAACGCGCTGCGTCGAATGACGCGGCAGGCGGTGGGCGCCCAGAGGGGGGCTCCGTCAGTCAGCCAGCCCCGGGAACCAGGCGGGGGAGCTGAGCGCGGCGAGGATCAGCACCAGGAGTCCCAGCCGGACGAGGCGCCCCCGCCTGCGCGCGCGCCGGTCCGCCGGCTCGTCGCCCGCGGACCCGCCCCCCGCCCCGGACCAGATCAGCTCGACGAGAAACTCGATCAGGTCGGCCACGGGGAAATGCTTCCCGCGACCCGCGCCCGCTCACCCGCTCAGGGCTTGGTCCAGGTCGGCGATCAGGTCCTCCGGGTCCTCCAGGCCGATCGACAGGCGCACCAGGCCGGCGGCGATGCCGCGCCGGTCGCGCTCCTCCGGCGTCAGGTCGTGGTGGGTGCTCGCGACCGGCTGGGTGGCCAGGCTCTCGACGCTCCCCAGGCTCACCGCGTTGGCGATCAGGCGCAGGCGGTCCACCACCGCGGTGGCCCCGGCCTCGTCGCCGTCGACCGTGAAGGTCACCATGCCCCCGGAGCCGCGCATCTGACGGGCGGCGATCTCGGCGGCCCGGCCCTCCAGCAGCGCCGGGTGCCGCGTCTCGACCACCTTGGGGTGGCCGGCGAGGAACCGCGCCACCGCCTCGGCGCCGGCGTTCTGCGCCCGCACCCGCACCACCAGCGTCCGCAGGCTGCGCGAGAGCAGGAAGGCGACCTCCGGGGCGATGATCTGCCCCAGGCTCTTGCGCCAGTTCCAGATCGGCTTCAGCAGCTCGGCCGAGCCCATGACCGCTCCCGCGGTCAGGTCGCTGTGCCCGCCCAGGTACTTGGTCGCGCTGTGCACCACCAGGTCCGCCGTGGTCGAGCGGGTTCTGGTTCACCGGGCTGGCGAAGGTGTTGTCGACGACCACCAGGGCGCCGGCGGCGTGCGCGGTCCCGGCGGCGGCGGCGATGTCGATCACGCCGAGCCCCGGGTTGGTCGGCGTCTCGAAGAAGACCAGCCGGGTGGTCTCCTCCAGCGCATCGGCCAGGCGGTCCGCCTCGTCGACCATCAGGAAGGTCGAGCGGACGCCGAGCCGGGGGAGGTTCCAGGCGAGCAGCTCCTGCGTGCCGCCGTAGACGTCGCCGATGCACACCACGTGGTCGCCGGCCTGCACGTGGCCGAGGATCGTCGCGGACTCGGCGGCCATGCCCGAGGAGAACGCCAGCGCCGCCTCGGCGCCCTCGAGGTCGGCGAGCTTGGCCTCGACCGCGCGGATCGTCGGGTTGAGCCCGTACCGGGTGTAGATGTTCCCGACCCGCCGGCCCTCCAGCACGTCCAGCAGGTCGGCGGTGCTGTCGAAGCCGAAGGTGGTGTGGTTGTAGAGCGGCGCGTGCAGCGCGCCCTCGGCGTCGCGCACGTCGCCGGCGTGCACGCAGCGCGTGCTCAGGCCGTGGCCGGTCCCCTCCCCCATGGTCGCCCCCCTGTCGCCGTGCCGATCGCCGTCCGCACCGTACGCCGCGTCCGCATCGGCCGGCCTCACCGCGCCGGGTAGGGCTCCAGCACGCTCCGGTCGGCGTCCACGTCGAGCGGTCGGCCGACCAGGGGGAAGGCCCGCTGCGGGCAGCCGGCCCGCTCGCACAGGCGGCAGCCGGGTCCGATCGGCACCGCCGTGGCCGGGTCGTCCGGCGCGAGCCCGCGCGCGTAGACCAGGCGCGGCGCGTGGCGCGCGTCGCAGCCGAGCCCCAGCGCGTACTCGGCCCCCGGGCTGCCGTAGGCCCCCGCGCGCCGGCCGATCGCGTGCGCGATCCAGAGATACGCCCGGCCGTCGGGCATGCTCGCCATCTGGGCCAGGAAGCGCCCGGGCGTCGCGAAGGCCTCGTAGACGTTCCACAGCGGGCAGGTGCCGCCGATCCGCGAGAAGTGGAAGTCGGTGGCCGAGTGGCGCTTCGAGACGTTGCCGGCCCGGTCGACCCGCACGAACACGAACGGCACGCCGGCCGCGCCCGGGCGCTGCAAGGTGCTGAGCCGGTGGCAGACGGTCTCGATGCTGACCCCGAAGCGGTCGCCCAGCAGGCCGACGTCGTAGCCCAGCCGCTCGGCGTCGGCCAGGAACGGGAGGTACGGGAGCATGACCGCGCCGGCGAAGTAGTTGGCCAGCCCGATCCGCGCCAGCGCGCGCGACTCGTCGCTGGAGAGGACCGGCGCCGCCGTGAGCGCGTCGAGGTCGGCCGCGTGCTCCAGCAGCGCCCACTGCGCCGCGAGCTGAAAGGCCCGCCGGCCGGCCGAGAGCCCGGCCGAGAGCCTCAGCACCCCGGCCCGCCGGTCGAGCCGCCGGCGCGCGTCGGGGTCGTCGGCGGTCTCGGTCCGCACCCCGTGGCGCTCCTCGAGCAGCGCGGCCAGGCCGGCGGCGGCCGCCGCCGCCGGGCCGACCCGCTCCGCCAGGCGCTCGGCCGCCAGGTCGAGCCCGGCGAAGTGGTTGCGGTTGTCGTAGACGAAGTCGAGCACCTCGTCGTAGGGCGACACCGGCAGGATCGCCCCTTCGGGCAGCCGCGCGCCGAGCCCGATCGCCAGCTCCTCGACCCGCCGGCGCGCGTCGGTCGCCCGCCGGTGAAGGCTCACCAGGGACCGCGCGATGGCCGGGAACGAGGCGATCAGCTCGCGCACGTCCTCGCCGCCGACCCCCTCCTCGGCCCCCGAGGCCGGGTCGGTCAGCGCCGCGTGGACGTCGGCCGCCAGCCGCGCGCCGTCGTCCTCGGAGAGGCCCCGCACGTCGATCCCGAGCTCGGAGCTCAGGCGCAGCAGCACGGCCACGGTCAGCGGCCGCTGGTTGCGCTCGATCTGGTTCAGGTAGCTCGGCGAGATCCCGATCTGGCGCGCCAGCGCGGCCTGGGTGAGCCCGCGCGTCTCCCGCGCCCGGCGCAGCTGCGGCCCGATGAAGAGCTTGGTCCTCACCGGCGGTTCATTCGCAACCTTCGCACTTCACACGCATGGCCCTCGCAAACCCGCACTAGTCGACAGTTTCTGCACCTGTGACTGTACGCATCCTGCGAAGGCACGATCAAGGGAGAACGCCGAGGTGACGACCCACACGGTGCGCACGCGCCGCTCCGCCGACCCGCTGAGCCCCGAGGACGAGCTGGCCTTCCGTCTCGCCCGGGCCGCCGTCGACCCCGCCCCGCTCGACGAGGCCGCGGTCGAGACCGCCGTCGACCGGGTGATCGACAACGCCGCGGTGGCCGCCGCCTCGCTGCGCCGGCCGCCGGTCGCGAGCGCCCGCGCCCAGGCCCTGGCCCACCCCTTCGCGCCCGGCGCCACGGTGCTCGGGATGCCCGCGGCGCGGCGCGTGTCGCCCGAGTGGGCCGCCTGGGCCAACGGGGTCGCGGTGCGCGAGCTCGACTTCCACGACACCTTCCTGGCGGCCGACTACTCGCACCCCGGCGACAACATCCCGCCGGTCCTGGCCGTCGCGCAGCACTGCGGCCTCTCCGGCGCCGACGCCGTGCGCGGCATCGTGGCCGCCTACGAGATCCAGGTCGCCCTGGTGCGCGGCATCTGCCTTCACGAGCACCGCATCGACCACGTGGCGCACCTCGGCCCGTCGGCCGCGTGCGGCATCGGCGCGGCGCTCGACCTGCCGGCCGAGACCGTCTCCCAGGCCGTGGCCCAGGCGCTGCACGTGACCACGGCCACCCGGCAGTCGCGCAAGGGGACGATCTCCAGCTGGAAGGCCCACGCTCCCGCCTTCGCGGCGAAGATGGCCGTCGAGGCCGTCGACCGGGCGATGCGCGGCGAGCGCTCGCCGGCCCCGATCTACGAGGGGGAGGACGGCGTCATCGCCTGGCTGCTGGGCGGCGCCGGCGTGGCCTACGAGGTCGAGCTTCCCGAGCCCGGCGAGCCCAAGCGCGGGATCCTCGCGACCTACACCAAGGAGCACTCGGCCGAGTACCAGGCCCAGGCGCTGATCGACCTGGCGCGCCGCATGGCGCCGGCGATCGGCGACCTCTCGCGGGTGCGCGAGATCGTGCTGCACACGAGCCACCACACCCACCAGGTGATCGGGACCGGCTCGAACGACCCGCAGAAGATGGATCCGCTCGCCAGCCGCGAGACGCTCGACCACTCGATCCCGTACATCCTCGCGGTGGCCCTGCAGGACCGGGCCTGGCACCACGAGCGGTCATACGCGCCCGAGCGGGCCCGCCGGCCCGACACCGTCGCGCTCTGGCACAGCATCCGCACCGTCGAGGACCCGGAGTGGACCGCCCGGTACCACGACCCCGATCCGGAACGGCGGGCCTTCGGCGGGCGCCTCGTGGTGACGCTCGACGACGGCACGGTCATCGAGGACGAGCTCGGGGTGGCCGACGCGCACCCGCGCGGCGCGCGGCCCTTCGCCCGGCCTCAGTACGTCGAGAAGTTCCGGACCCTGGCCGAGGGCGTGATCGCGCCGGCCGAGCAGGACCGCTTCCTGGCGGTCGCCGAGTCGCTGCCCGAGCTGCGGCCCGAGCAGCTCGGCCTGCTCACCTTCACCGCCGACGGTGACCTCACCGCCGGCGTCCCGACCGGGATCTTCGACCGATGAGCGGCTCCCTGCTCGCGGTCGATCGGCCGAGCCCGTCGGCCAAGCGCGCCGCCTTCCGCGCCGGCCTCGCCTCGGGGCGGCTGCTGCGGATGCCCGGCGCCTTCTCGCCGCTGGTGGCGATGGCGGTCGAGGACGCCGGCTTCGACGGCGTCTACGTCTACGGCGCGGCGCTGTCGGCCGACCTCGGCCTGCCCGACGTCGGCCTCACCACGCTGAGCGAGGTGGCCGGCCGCGGCGCCGAGATCGCCCGCGCCACCGCCCTTCCCGCGCTGATCGACGCGGACACCGGCTTCGGCGAGGCCCTGAACGTGGCCCGCACGGTGCAGGCGCTGGAGGACGCGGGCCTGGCCGGCTGCCACCTGGAGGACCAGGTGAACCCGAAGCGCTGCGGCCACCTCGACGGCAAGGCGCTGGTGGGCGCGGACGAGATGGTGCGCCGGGTGCGCGCGGCGGTCGACGCCCGCCGCGACCCGGACTTCGTGATCTGCGCCCGCACCGACGCCCGCGGGCCCGAGGGCCTCGACGCCGCCGTCGGGCGCGCGCGTCGCTACGTGGACGCCGGCGCGGACATGGTCTTCCCCGAGGCCCTGGCCGACGAGCGCGAGTTCACCGCCTTTCGCGCGGCGATCGACGTGCCCCTGCTGGCCAACATGACCGAGTTCGGGAAGTCGCGGCTGCTCGACGCCGCGACCCTCGAATCGCTCGGCATCAACCTCGTCATCTACCCGGTCACCACCCTGCGCCTGGCGATGGGCGCCGTGGAGGAGGGCCTGCGCGCGATCGCGGCCGACGGCACCCAGGAAAGCCTGATGGCGCGCATGCAGACCCGGGGCCGGCTCTACGACCTGATCGGCTACTCGGACTACCGCGTCTTCGACGCCTCCGTG
The DNA here is from genome assembly GCA_033856535.1 of Miltoncostaeaceae bacterium. GTDB lineage: Bacteria > Actinomycetota > Thermoleophilia > Miltoncostaeales > Miltoncostaeaceae > JAWVEV01. The sequence continues at coordinate 6,280 of JAWVEV010000014.1, forward strand.
GCCGACTCCACCCTTCCCACAGGAGCCGCCCGATGAGCACGGCCACCGAGGTTCACAAGGGGCTCGCCGGGGTGGTCGTCGACCGCACCGCGATCTCGAACGTCGTCCCCGAGACCAACTCGCTCACCTACCGGGGCTACCCGGTCCAAGAGCTCGCCGCGACGCGGTCCTTCGAGGAGGTCGCCTACCTGATCTGGCACGGCGAGCTGCCGGCGCCTGCCGAGCTGGCGGCCTTCACCGAGCGCGAGCGGGCGCAGCGCGAGATGAGCCGCTCGGCGATCGCCGCGATCGAGCGGCTGCCGGACACCTGCCACCCGATGGACGTGCTGCGGAGCGCCGTGAGCGCCTTCGGCGCGGAGGACCCCACCGAGGGCGCCGGCGACCGCGCGGCGCTGCTCGCCAAGGGTCTGGCGATGATGGCCCGCCTGCCGACCGCGGTCGCGCTCGATCGCCGGCGGCGGCACGGCCTGCCGCGCATCCCGCCGGACCCCTCGCTCGGCTTCAGCGAGAACTTCTTCCACATGTGCTTCGGCGAGGTGCCGGAGCCGGCGATCGTCCGCGCCTTCGACGTCTCGCTGATCCTCTACGCCGAGCACAGCTTCAACGCCTCGACGTTCACGGCGCGGGTCGTCACCTCGACGCTCTCGGACGTCTACAGCGCGGTGATCGCCGCGATCGGGGCGCTCAAGGGCCCGCTGCACGGCGGGGCGAACGAGGCCGTGATGGAGATGATGGAGGAGATCGGGGACCCCGACCTGGCCGCCGAGTGGCTGCGCGACGCGCTGGCCTCCAAGCGCAAGGTGATGGGCTTCGGGCACCGCGTCTACAAGCGCGGCGACTCGCGCGTGCCGACCATGCGGGACGCCTTCCTCGACGTGGCGGCGGTCCGCGACGGCGAGCGCTGGGTGCGGATGTACGACGCCCTCGAGCGCACGATGATCGAGCTGAAGGACATCCACCCCAACCTCGACTTCCCCGCCGGCCCGACCTACCACCTGATGGGCTTCGACACGCCCATGTTCACGCCCATCTTCGTGATGAGCCGGATCACGGGCTGGACCGCACACGCGATCGAGCAGCTCGAGAGCAACGCGCTGATCCGGCCGCTGAGCCTGTACGAGGGCCCGGCACAGCGGGCCGTGCCGGTATGAGCGCGGTCACGGACTATGCGTTCTGCGCCGAGGGGATCTGGGCCTGGCCCGGCCCATCACCGGAGCTGGGCGGCGATCGTCCTCGCGTAGACGCGCATGCCGGTCTGGGTGGTGTGCGCGCCGTCGACCACCAGGCCGGAACCGCCCGAGGCGCCGTACCAGTCGGCGACGCGGACGTTCTTGAAGCGCTTCGCCTCGCTGCGCAGCAGGTCGTTGACCGAGTCCTGCCACTCGAGCGGCACCCGGACGGTGACCAGGACGATCCGCGGGTGCTTTGAGATGTCCTTCAGCAGCTCGTGGATGTCCGAGTACTTGATGTAGCCGTTGGTCCCCAGGTGGATCACGACCATCGTGTCCTTGGACATCCGGCGCAGGCGGGTGCGGATGACGTCGGCGCCCTCCGGGAACTGGCGCGCCACGCGGGCGTCGATGACGCCGCGCTTGCCGATCGCCCGGCGCAGCGCCTGCGAGGCGCCGAGCATCACCGAGTCGCCCACCAGCAGGACGGGCCGGCGCCGCGCCGCCCGGGCCTCCTCCTGGGGGGTGGGCGGGTCGGGGTCGACGATCGGCGCCGTCTGGGCCGCCGAGGCGACGCCGGTCAGGCCGGGCACGTTCGGGGCGGTCCGCGGCAGGAGTGCCACGAGCAGCACCAGGGCGACGAAGGCCGCCGCGATGCCCGACTCGGTCGCCACCCGCACCCGCTTGTCCATCTTCCCGCGCCAGCGGCCGATCGCCTCCCAGCTGCCCTTCAGGCCGGCGCGCCGGATCGGGGTCTCGACGTACTTGTAGGAGAGCGCGGCGGCGCCGACCGTCAGGGCCAGGCGCAGCAGGACGAGCGGCGGGCCGTCGAGCGGGATGTCCACGTCGGGGCGCGTGAGCATCACGACCGGCCAGTGCCACAGGTAGATGCCGTAGCTGCGAAGGCCGATCCAGACCATGACCGGGTTGCCGATCGCCTTGCCGAGACGTGAGGCCGGGTGGGCGGCCACGGCGATGAGGCCGGCGGTGGCGACGGCCATGGCCAGCAGCCCACCGCGGTAGAGCCGCTCGTCCAGGTCGCCCAGGGTCAGCAGACCGAACGCCACCGCGGCCAGGCAGGCCACGCCGGCGCCGTCGAGGATCGCCCGGGCGTGCGTGCTCGCCTCCGATGCCTTTCGCGCCGCGGGCCAGACCAGCGCCAGCAGCACGCCGGCCAGCAGCCCGACCGCGCGCGTGTCGGTGCCGTAGTAGATCCGCGAGGGGTCGGCGTAGGGCTCCCACAGGACCCAGGCCAGGAACGTCGATCCCGCGATCGCCACGACCACGGCGATGAGCAGGTACCTCAGCCGCACGAACAGCAGGCTCAGCGCCAGCAGCGGCGGCCACACGATGTAGAACTGCTCCTCAACCGCCAGCGACCAGAGGTGCTGCAGCACCGACGGCCGGCCGAACTGCTCGAAGTACGGCACGTTGGCGAACGCGAAGTACCAGTTGGCGACATAGCCGAGCGACGCCAGCACGGCGCCGCGCAGGCGGCCGACCTCGCCCGGATGGATGATCACCATCGCGGCCAGGACCACGATCAGCATCAGGAAGAGCGCCGGCAGGAGGCGCAGCGCGCGCCGCGTCCAGAAGCGCTTCAGGTCGATCCGGCCCTTCGCCTCGCGCTCGGCGAGCAGCAGCGAGGTGATCAGGAAGCCGCTGATCACGAAGAAGACATCGACGCCCAGGAAGCCCCCGGGGAGCCAGCCCGCCCCGAGGTGGTAGGCGATGACCGCGGCGACCGCGACGGCCCGCAGGCCATCCACGCCGGGCATGTAGCGCAGCCTCGGCGTGGCCCCCTCCGCGGCGCGCGGGAGGCTGGGTACCCGTCTCCGCACCCGACCGATTCTCCGCCTGCGCCGGGGGTCGATTCAACCCGGTACCCGGCGGAAATCGAGCTCCCGCAACATCCCGACCAGGGATTCGCCCAAGGACTCCCACAGGGGCAATCGCCGTTCCGGCCGCGCCAGCGCGTGCGCAACGCGCGTCTCCGCCGGCCGGCCCGGTCGCTCCGCCCGCGCGCGAGCCGGGCGGCGTAACGATCGCGTCCGCCCGGGGACCCAGCCGACATGAGAACGCCGAGATCCTCCACCCTCGCCCGAGCCCTGCTCCTGCTCGCCGGCGCCCTGCTGCTGCTCACCCCACCCGCCGGCGCGGCGCCCCCGGACCGCGCTGACGGGCTCGACATCTACGAGCGCGACGTCTTCGAGATCGTGGGCTCGACGCTGAGGAACCCGACGGAGGCCACGGACGCCGTCGCCGGCCTCTACAACGTCGCCGGCGTCCGCCTCGAGGCGCCCGACGGCACGCCCGTGACCTGGGGCTCCTGGTCCGCGGCCTCCGCCGAGTCCACCGCGCGGACCGTGGGCGGCGCCACCGAGGCCCGGATCCAGCTCACCGGGCTCGTCCCCGGAGGCCTGTACTCCATCTTCTGGGGAACGCTGCAGCCGGACTCCGAGCAGCCGCTGTGCCCCGGGGTGGAGCGGACCCTGCCGCTGGACGCCTTCCCCAGGGCACGCGCGGGAGCGCCGGCTCCGAACGCCTTCGTGGCCGGCGCGAACGGCACCGCGAGCTACACCGGCCGCGCGGACGCCCGGCTCCTCGACGCCGGCCAGGTCTTCGTCTCGGTGGTGTTCCACGCCGCGGGCCGCACCGCGTACCCGTTCCCGAACCTCGGCGAGCTCCTCACCCACGAGGGCGCGGAGTGCAGGAGCAGCTTCGGGGAGGACACCATGCGGCAGCTGCTCATCCTGCAGAAGTGGTGAGCCGGCGGATGCGGTGAGGGGTCTGACGGCGGCGCCGTCGTCAGACCCCTCACGCGATCCCGGCCATCCCCTACCCGTGCTGGCGCTGGACCTCTGCGCGCAGCCGGTCCTCCTGCTCCCGCACCTCGTCGGTGTAGGCCTCGCCGAAATCCTCGGCCTCGGCCACCTGACGGATCTCGATCTCCGCGCCGCCGTCGAACGGGGCCCGCTTGACCCACTCGACGCACTCCTCGAGCGACCGCGCCTGGAGGAGCCAGAAGCCGGCGACCAGCTCCTTGGCCTCGGTGAACGGGCCGTCGATGACGGTCCGGCGGGAGCCGTCGAAGCGCACGCGCGCGCCACGGCTGCTCGGATGGAGGCCCTCGCCCGCCAGCATGACGCCGGCCTTGACCAGCTCCTCGTTGTAGCGCCCCATCTCGGCCAGCTGGGCCTCGGTCGGCATGCCGCCGGCCTCGGACTCCGGGCTCGCCTTGACGATCACCATGAACCGCATCTCGCTCCTCCTCGGGTGAGGGCCGGCCGTTCCGGCCCGTCACCCGGGCGACGAACGGGAGACGCGGGAATCGACACGGGCGCGACACGAACCTCGCGCTCGTGTCGGGGAGCTACCGCGCCACCACCCGAAGGGGCCGGTTCCTCGGCACGCTCACGTCCGCGCGCCGCTCTCGCGGCGTCAGCCGCGGTCCACGTACGCCGCGAGGTGCTCCCCGGTCAGGGTGGAGCGGACCGCGACCAGGTCGGCCGGGGTGCCCTCGAAGACGATCCGCCCGCCGTCGTGGCCGGCGCCGGGGCCGATGTCGATGATCCAGTCGGCGTGCGCCATCACGGCCTGGTGGTGCTCCACCACGATCACCGACTTGCCCGACTCGACCAGGCGGTCGAGCAGGCCGAGCAGGTGCTCCACATCGGCCAGGTGCAGGCCGGTGGTCGGCTCGTCGAGCACGTAGATCCCGCCCTTCTCGGCCATCTGCACCGCCAGCTTCAGCCGCTGCCGCTCGCCGCCGGACAGCGTGGTGAGCGGCTGGCCCAGGGTGAGATATCCGAGCCCGACGTCGAAGAGCCGCTCCAGGACCCTGTGCGCGGCCGGCGTCTTCGCCTCGCCGTCGGCGAAGAAGGCCAGCGCCTCGTCCACCGACATCGCCAGCACCTCGCTGATGTCGCGGCCGCCGAAGCGGTACTCCAGCACCGAGGCGTCGAAGCGCTTGCCCTCGCATGCCTCGCAGGTGGTGGCGACCGTGGCCATGATCCCGAGCTCGGTGTAGATCATGCCGTTGCCGTGGCAGCTCTGGCAGGCGCCCTCGGAGTTGGCGCTGAAGAGCGCCGGCTTCACGCCGTTGGCCTTCGCGAACGCCTTGCGGATCGGCTCGAGCAGGCCGGAGTAGGTGGCTGGATTGCTCCGCCGCGAGCCGCGGATCGGGGCCTGGTCGATCGATACCACGCCGGCGCCGGCCGGGATCGACCCGTGCACCAGCGAGCTCTTGCCGGATCCCGCCACCCCGGTCACCACCACCAGCACGCCCAGCGGGATGTCGACGTCGACCTCCCGCAGGTTGTTCGTGGTGGCGCCGCGGACCTCGAGCGTCCCGGACGGCGTGCGCGCGCCCTCCTTGAGGGTGTGGCGGTCGTCCAGGTGCCGGCCGGTGACCGTCCCGCTCGCCCGCAGGCCCTCCACGGTCCCCTCGAAGCAGATCGTGCCGCCGGCCGAGCCGGCGCCGGGGCCCAGGTCCACCACGTGGTCGGCGATCGCGATCGTCTCGGGCTCGTGCTCGACCACCAGCACCGTGTTGCCCTTGTCCCGCAGCTGCAGCAGCAGGTCGTTCATCCGCGCCACGTCGTGCGGGTGCAGCCCCACGGTGGGCTCGTCGAAGACGTAGGTCACGTCGGTGAGCGATGAGCCCAGGTGGCGGATCATCTTCGTGCGCTGCGCCTCGCCGCCGGAGAGCGTCGCCGACGGCCGGTCGAGCGAGAGGTAGCCGAGGCCGATCTCCACGAACGAGTCCAGCGTGTGCCGCAGCGCGCCGAGCAGCGGCGCGACCCCCGGCGCGTCCAGTCCGCTCACCCACTCCGCCAGGTCGGTGATCTGCATCGCGCAGCAGTCGGCGATGTTCAGTCCGCCGATCCTGGAGGACCGCGCGCCCTCGTTCAGCCGCGTGCCGCCGCACTCGGGGCAGGCGGTGAACGTGATCACCCGCTCCACGAAGGCCCGGATGTGCGGCTGCAGCGCGTCGACGTCCTTGCTCAGCATCGACTTCTGGATCGTCGGGATCAGGCCGGAGTAGGTCAGGTTGATCCCGTCGACCTTGATCTTGGTCGGCTCCTTGTGGAGCAGGTCGTCGAGCTCCCTCGCGCTGAAGTCCCTGATCGGCTTGTCCGCGTCGAAGAAGCCGCAGCCGCGGAGGATCCGCCCGTACCAGCCGTCCATGCTGTAGCCGGGGATCGTCAGCGCGCCCTCGTTGAGCGACTTGGCGTCGTCGTACATCTCGCCGAGGTCGAAGTCGCTCACCGAGCCCCGGCCCTCGCACCGCGGGCACATGCCGCCGTGGTAGATCGCGTCGCGCACGACGATCCGCTCGCCCTTGCCCTTGTCGACGGTCATCGCCCCGCTCGCCCTGCGGGTCGGGACGTTGAACGAGAACGCGATCGGCGGGCCGATGTGCGGGTCGCCCAGGCGGCTGAAGAGGATCCGCAGCATCGCGTTCGCGTCGGTGGCGGTGCCCACGGTGGAGCGCGCGTCGCCGCCCATCCGCTCCTGGTCGACGATGATCGCCGGGGTCAGCCCGCCCAGGACGTCGACCTCGGGCCGCGCCAGGTTCGGCATGAAGCCCTGCACGAAGGCGCTGTAGGTCTCGTTGATCAGCCGCTGCGACTCGGCGGCGATCGTTCCGAAGACCAGCGAGCTCTTGCCCGAGCCCGAGACCCCGGTGAAGACCGTCAGCCGGCGCTTCGGGATCTCGACGCTGACGTCCTTGAGGTTGTTCTCGCGCGCCCCGGTGACGCGGATCAGGTCGTGCTGGTCGGCGACGTGCGGCTCGCCGGGCCTCTCGGTCCTCGTGGCCATGGTCTCGGGCAGCTCCTGGGCGCGGGTGACGACGCCGCCGGCAGAGCGGCCGGGCGTCGCGGAGATCGTGCCACAGGCCCCGCGCCGGCCGGTCAGCGGCCGGGCCGCTCCCCGTGCCGCACGAGGGTCACGATGCGGACGAGCGACGGCCGGGCCGGCGTCGAGCCGAAGCCGAAGCGCACCGGCGGGTCGACCGGCGCGACCGGGCCCTGATCGGCCCCCTCCCAGCGCACCTCCCCGCCGGCGATCCGCCGGAGGTCGAGCGCCGCGTAGAACTCGCGCCGGCCGCCGCCGGCCGTGCCGCTGGTGCGCACGCCGGGAAGCGCGAGCCGCGCGACCGGGCCGACGGCGCGAACCCACGGGATCCGTGTGGCCAGCCCCCGAGGGACCAGGCGCAGCACGACGCCGACGAGCGGCCGGCGGCCGGCCGTGAAGCTCAGCGCCAGCGGGCCGGCGTCGACGCGCCAATCGGCGCCGCGCACCGCCACGTCGAACGGCACCACGCGGACCTCGTCGAAGGCGTACGTGCCGGCGACGTAACCCGCGACCTCGTCGGTCGGTGCGAGCAACAGGCGATGTCCGTCGGCGCGCTCGACCATGACGTCGGCGAACGCCCCGAGCGGGGACCGCGGCCAGCAGCCGACGACGGCGCGGAGGCCGGCGGCGGTCCCGAGGCCGGCGATCCAGCCGTCGAAGCGGTCGACGGCCCCCGCGCGCCTGGGCGCGCGGGGGCTATCGAGGGGAGAGCTCGGTCTCTTCACGCCCCGGAAGAGATACCCGGATGGGACGTCACCCTGCTTTCACCGGGGGTGATCGGCGCGGTCCTACCATCGGCCTTCGGACCATCCAGGGCTTCGACGGAGGTGTGCTGAGCATGGGAAACGCGATTCGCCATTCACTTCGCGCGGGCGCCGCGGCCGCGCTCGGCGCCTCGGCCCTCTGGGCCCTGGCCGCCGGACCCGCCAGCGGAGCGAGCGCGGCACCGACCCCGGCGTGCACGACCGCGCACCTCGTGCTCTGGCTGAACACCGCCGAGGGCGGCGGCGCGGCCGGGACCTCCTACCACCAGCTCACCTTCACCAACCTCGGCCCCGCGTGCCGCCTCGCCGGGTACCCCGGCGTCTCGGCGGTCGACCTGGCCGGCCATCAGGTCGGGCGGGCCGCCGCCCGTGACCGGGGCACCTCGGCGCACGCGGTGGTGCTCAAGCGTGGAGCGAGCGCCGTCGCGACGCTCGGGATCGGCACGGCGGCGAACTACCCCGCGAGCACCTGCCGCCCGGTGACCGCCGCCGGCCTGCGGGTGTACCCGCCGAACCAGCGCGCCTCGAAGGTCGTCCCCTTCCCCTTCTCGAGCTGCTCGCGGACGGGCCCGACCATCCTCACCGTGCGGCCGGTGGCCTCGCAGTAGCCCTCAGCCCACCCGGATCGGAGCGGCGCCGGGGGTCCGCACCTCGACGCCGCCGATCCGGAGCGAGACGCGCTTGGGATCCCCCGGGGCGATGCTCCTCGCCGGCCGGTCGGTCTCCAGGCGCAGCTCGCTCGTGCCGGGAGGAGCCGTGACGCGGAACGAGATCGCCCTCAGGTCGTCGACGCGGCGCTCCAGCAGCAGCCGGTCGCCGCTCCAGACGCGGACGGTCCGCAGCCCGTTGAAGCTGTCCAGCCGCGCGTCCAGGGCCACCGCGCGCGGCCGGCTCGTCGAGTTGACCAGGGCGATGGTCCCCGACTCGCCCACGAGCCACTGCTCGAAGCGCCCGCCGGGAACCGCCTCGGGGTCGTCGAACCCGGCGCCCGGAACCGCGACCACCGGCGCCGGCGCGGCCAGGACCTCGTAGAGCAGGCCCCCGCCCCGCCGGCCGATGAGGCGGGCGCCGGCGGCCGGCCGCGGGAAGACGCCGTGGAAGTACAGCCCCCGGTGGATCACCGCGTACCGCACGCCGAGCGCCGCCAGCGTCCGCGGCACCCAGGGGTCGGACGGATCCGAGAGCCGCCCGGCGAAGCTCGCGCCGGCCGTCCGGGGCTTGCCGCCGTTCATCAGCGGCCGCCCCGCTGCCCGGGTGTTGAAGATGTAGGTCAGGTGCTCGGTGCTGGCCGGCTTCGCGATCGGGTACTCCACCCGCGCGCCGGGCGGCTGCGCGGCGAGGAGCCGGTAGACCGGCGGCGGCGTCGCGGCGAACGTCAGCGACGTCACGCTGAGGTCGAGGGCGACCAGGGCCGCCAACGCCGCGCCGGCGACCGGGACCACCCGAGCCGGGACCCGGCGCAGCAGGCAGGCCACCGCGATCGCGGCGAGCACCACCATGCCGAGATCGACCACCGTGAAGAGGCGGGCGTACACGCGCCAGGGGTCGAAGACCTGCGAGATGAGCGAGGAGGGCGCCGGGATCGCCAGCCCGAGCGGCGAGATCTGCTTCGGCAGCGAGACCAGCCCGCCGAGCACGATCATCGCGACCGCGAAGGCCGCGATGCGTGCGCGCCCCGGATCGACCCGTCGCCGCCTCACCGCCACCACCGCCCCGATCGCGGCGAGGGCGATCACCACCGCGCCGAGGTAGAGCGACGTCTCGCCGGGGTTGCTGCCGTGGAGGCGGTCGGCCAGGAACGGCTCGGTCCAGTCGCCGAACAGCACGCTGCGATGGGTGGGCACCACCCACTCGAACCAGCGCGAGCCGTAGGTGAAGAGGTCCCCCGGATCGCGCGTGCCGACCAGCGCCGTGTCGATGTCGGACCCGCGCGCGAGCAGCCAGATGCCCTGCGGCACGAGCACGCCGACCACGACGCCCAGCACGAGCGCGCCCCGGGCGGCCGCCCGGCGCAGCGCGCGCCGGCTGCGCCCGTGAACCGCCGACCCCACGTCGACGGCGAGGAAGGCGACGACGATGACGCCGAGGAACAGCGCGAAGTACGTGTGCGTGTACGCCGCGAGCGCCGCGGCGCCGGCGAGCAGGAGCCAGGCGCGCCGGCCCGCGCCCTCGCGAATCGCGATCAGCGCGAGCACGACCAGCGGCAGCGACTCCATGTGCGTGAAGTGGACGTGGCCGGCCGCCCGCTCCATGTGCCACGGGCTGAAGCCGTAGGCCACGCCGGCGATCAGGCCGGCCCACCAGCTCCCCGTGAGCTTCCGGCAGAGGAAGTACGCGGCCAGGGGCGTCAGCACCAGGCCGAGCAGGATCATCAGGTTGTACGCGAGCACCGGATCGCCGGCCACGAGGCGGACCGCTTGGAGCGGGCCCTCGACGGCGACCTGCGGCAGCGAGGTCGCGCCGGGCAGGGCGAGCCCGAACGGGGCGTTCTCCTCCGGTGTCCGCGCCGATGAGAGCGGACCCACGCCAAGGTCTGCGCGGTACTCGGTGAGCGCGATCTGGCCGGTGGAGTCGCCCGGGACCCCGTAGATCACCGCGGTCGGCTCGCGCGCCGTGGGCCAGGTGAGGACGACCGCCAGGACGAGGTAGATCGCGAGCGCCGCGAGCCAGTGCGCCCGGCCGCGCGCGCGGGACCGGATGTCGGTCGTCCGGGGCGGGAGGGCGCTCGCGGCGGAGGCCACGCGAGCCTTCGATCCCTCATGTCGAGGCGGCGCAGCCAACCGGCGGGACTGTACATACGGCCCCGCCGCCCCCGCGCGAGCGGCGGACGCATCGGGCGACGAGTGACCCAACTGACGTCCGCTAGGGTGCCCGTCGTTGTGACTCCGACACGACCCGATGCGGTGAGGCGCGCGCTCGGTGATCGCCTCCGGCGCGGGTCGGGGTCACTGCCGCGGCCCCCCGCCTGGCTCCTGCGCGCGGCGCCCTTCGCCGGCAGGTGGTGGATCTGGATCGCGACGCCGATCCTGGTGGCGGTCACCTGGCCCGTCGCCACGATGGACCCGATCGCGGGCCTGGATCCCTCGTGGCGGCTCGCGCTCCACATCGGCGCGCGTCAGGGCCTCGACCCCGGCTCGGATCTGGTGTTCACCTACGGGCCGCTGGGCTATCTGTCGGTCCCGCTGCTCGCGTACTCGGCGACCGCGGCACAGGCGCTGCTGTTCATGATCGTCCTGCAGAGCGCGCTCGTGGCGAGCATGCTCGTGGCCGCGCGCCGCTTCATGCCGCCGGTGCTCGCGATCATCGCGGCCTACCTCGTCGGCTGGCTGCTCGTCGACCGGATCGAGGCGGCGCTCGTGGTGGCCCTGCTGATCGGCGCCCTGGCGATCCAGGGCGCGATACGCGATCGCCTCGCCCCGTGGTTCCTGGCCGCCGGCGGCGTCGCCGCGACGATCCTCCTCCTGGTGAAGCTCAACGTCGGCCTCGGGTGCATCGTCATCGGGGCCGTCTCGGCGTGGTGGCTCCGTCCCGGCCGCTGGCGCGCCCTGGGCGTCTTCCTCGGCTCGGCCCTCGCCGCCCTGCTCGCGATCTGGGTCCTCGCCGGCTGGAGCCTGCGCGACATCGTCCCGTTCTTCGTCGGCAGCCTCGACTCGGTGACCGGTTACTCCGCGGCGATGTTCGTCGAGGAGGCGGGCCGCGACTGGGAGGTCCCCGCCTTCTGGGCGTTGATCACCGCCGTCGCCGTGCTGCTGATGAGCGAGCTGCCGCGGATCCCCCGGGCGCGCGGGGTCTCGCTGGCCGCCGTCATCGGCGTCTTCACCTTCCTCGAGTTCAAGCACGGGTTCGTCCGCCACGACATCCACGCCATCGGCGCCTTCGCGGCCTTCGCGGCCGTGCCGCTCGCCGTGGCCTGGACGGCCTGGCGCCGCGCCGCCGCGGCGATCCTCGTGGTCGGCGCCGTCGCCTTCACGGTGCAGTCCTGGCAGGTCCCGGGCCCCGCCCCCGACCGGCTGCTCTCGCCGGTCGCCCGCGTCGAGACCGCCGGCGAGCACCTGGGGTACCTCTTCTCGGGCTCGCGCCGGTCGGAGCGGCGCGACGAGGACGCCGAGCGCATGCGGGCCGGCTACGGCGTGCCCGCGTCGATGCTCCGCGCGATCGGCCGCTCGCCGGTCCACGTCGATCCCGTCGAGGCCGGGGTCGTCTGGGCCTACGGCCTGCGCTGGGGGCCGATCCCGGTATTCCAGAGCTACGGGGCCTTCACGCCGCGGTTGGACGACCTGAACGCCGACCGCCTCGACTCCGGCGGCGCCCCCGGGTTCATCCTCCGCCGGCCCGGGCCCACCATCGACGGGCACCTCCACGAGCACGAGAGCCCGCGGTACCAGCTCGAGGTCATCTGCCGCTACCGGGAGGTGTCCGCGGAGAACGGCTGGCAACTCCTGCGGCACACGGCGAGCCGGTGCGGAGCGCCGGTGGAGCTCCTCTCGGTCGTCGTCCGGCCCGGCGAGGCGACCCCGGTGCCCCAGCCCGGCGACGCCCCGGCGATCATCGTCGCGGAGATCCACCCGGCCGGCTCGCTCGCGGATCGCCTGCGGACGTCGCTCTACCGCCCCAACCGGCGCCCGTTCCTGAACGTGGACGGCCGGGTGACCGCGGTGGCCGAGCCGCTCCTGGGCCAGCCGCTGCTGCTGGCGACGCCCAAGGCGGTCTGGGGGACGCCCGGCTTCCCCGACCAGCTCACGGCGGGCTCGCTCGCGGTCACCGGGACCAGCCCGGGCCCGATCGGCATCACCTTTCTCGGCATCCCGGTCGCCGCCTGACCCGCCGGCGGCCCGCCGGCCTCAGCCCCCGCGCCGCCCGGTCACGAGGAACTGCTTGCCGAGCAGCCGCCAGGCCGCCGGCGTGTGCAGGTAGCGCCGCGTGAGCGCCGACGACGCCGGCAGCCGGCTGCTGGTGAACGAGTACGGCAGGAACCGCGGGATCACCGACTCCACCTCGTAGCCGGCCGTGTAGAGGTGCTCGGCGATGGCCCGATGCGTCAGGGCCAGCGTGTGATCGGCCATGTCGAAGTACTCGCGGGCGCAGTAGCGGAAGTTCGGCCCCATCACGACGATCCGCCCGTCCGGCCGGGTCACGCCGTGCATCTTCTCCAGGAAAGTGCTCACCGACTCCTGGGTCGGCAGGTGCTCCAGGAAGTTGGAGACGAAGATGCCGCCGAAGGTCTCCGGCGGAAGCTCGGCGTCGAAGATGTCCGACACCACGGCGCGGACCCCCGGCGCGTAGGTGCCCTCCACGTGCTCGACCTGGTCGACCGCCCACCGCTCGGGCGCCGGCACGGCGTTGATGAACTCGCCCCGCCCCGCGGCGGGGTCGAGCACCGCCTCGGGGCTGCCCATGCGCGCGTGGATGAATGGGGCGATCTCGCTCCAGACCGCGGTGCGCGACGCCTGGTCGACACCACGGAAGCGGAACTCGTAGAGACGGCGGTAGTTCACCGGCGGGACCTCAGGTCGGGTTGGCGTTCCGTTCGATGGGCGGGGGCACCGAGACCGAGCGCAGCGAGGTCCAGGTCACGCCGCGGCGCAGCATCAGGGCGCACCCGCCCAGGGTCGTCGGCACGAACCACGAGGCGTGGACGAGCACGGCGAAGGCGAGCGCGTCCGGCCGCGCCACCCCGTAGAGCACGAGCGTCGAGGACGCGAGCCAGTGGTACGTCCCGATGAACCCCGGGGCCGACGGCAGGGCCGAGCCGAGCCCGACGATCCCGGTCATGAAGATGATCTCGATCGCCGAGAGGGAGACCCCCAGCGACCGGGCGATGAACCAGGCGCCGACCATCCAGGCGCTCCAGACGCAGACGGCCCACAGCGCCACGCGCAGCGCCGCCCGCCACGAGCCGATGCAGTCCAGGCCCTGGGCGAACGCGCCGAGCCGCACCCGCCAGCGCCCCGCCGTGGGGACGCCGCGCCGGCGCACCATCGCCACGATCACCGCGACCACCACGACGCCGGCGATCGCGGACGCCGACCCCAGCGCCACGATCCAGCGGACCCAGTAGGGCACCGGCGACCAGGCCACCGTCGCGGCCAGGCACACCGCAAGGACGCTCATGTCGATCAGGCGGTCGATCACGACGGTGCCGAACGCCGCGAAAGCCGACCGGCGGGTGTCGCGCGCCAACCCCGCGGCACGGGCGAGCTCGCCCAGCCGGCCGGGAAGGACGTTGTTCACCGCGGCGCCGATCAGCGTCAGCTCGATCATCGTCGGGCGCCGGCTCGCCCGGACGCCCGCGACCGCGTGCCAGCGCAGCCCGAGCAGCGGGAAGGTGGCGAGGATCAGGACCGTGCCGAGGCCGAGCGACGGCCCGCTCGCGCTCGTGAGCGCGTCGCGCACCTCGCCCAGGTGGACGTTCCGGAGGGCGAGCCAGAGCGCGACCACGCTCAGGGCGATCCCCGCGAGGAAGCCCACCGAGCGCGCGCCCGCCCGGCGCCCCCGCGTCCCGCTCAGTCCCGTGACAGCGCCCTCCGCCGCGACGGCCGCGCGGCTTGGGGGGCGTCGGGGCTGCGGTAGTCCCCGCGCGACAGCCAGCGCTCGAGGAAGCAGTAGAGGATGATGAACGCGTACCGCGAGCCCATCTCCTTGATGCCGAACTTCGAGGTCCCGAGGGTCCGGTTGGTCCAGGTGTTCGGCACGATCGCGTAGGTGTAGCCGCGCACGATGGCCTTCAGCGGCATCTCCACCGTGAGGTTGAAGTGGTGGCTCAGAAAGGGCTTCATGCCCTCCACCACGTGCCGGCGGTAGAGCTTGAAGGCGTTCGTCGTGTCGTCGTACCGCATGCCGAAGAGGCACCGGATGCCCAGGTTGGCGATGCGGTTCATGACCAGCTTCACGGCCGGGTAGGCGTGGGTCTTCCCGCCGGGCCCGAAGCGCGTCCCGAACACGCAGTCGACGCCCCGCTCCTCCATCACGCGGAAGAACACGACCAGGTCCTCGGCGGAGTCCGAGGCGTCGGCCATGTAGACCGCGATCGCGTCGCCGGACGCCGCGTCCAGGCCGGCGCGGACCGCCAGGCCGAACCCGCCGGACCCGAGGTTCTCGATCGGGCGCAGCTCGGCGATCTCGGCGGCGAGCCGGGCGAGCAGCTCCCCCGTGCCGTCGCTCGAATGGTCGTCCACGACGACGATCTCGTGCTCGATCTCCGACTGGGCCAGGCGGACGTGCAGCTCGCGCACGGTCGTCTCGATGCCGTCGACCTCGTTGTGCGCCGGGATGACGACCGAGAGCCTCACCGGGCGCCGCTCCGCTCGCGCGCGGCCTCGACGAGCTCCTCCACCGTGGCGCGGAGGTCGTACCGGTAGGACCACTCGGGGTAGTCGGCCTGGAAGGCCCGGACGTCGCTGATCCACCAGATGTGGTCGCCGGACCGGGCCTCGTCGCCGATCGTCAGCGACAGCTCGCGGCCCGCGATCTCCTCGGCGAGCGCCACCGCCTCCAGCACCGAGCAGTTGGCGTGGCGCGACCCGCCGATGTTGTAGACGGCGCCCGGACGCGGCCGGCGGTGGAACGCCCAGAGGGCGCTCACCAGGTCGTGCGAATGGATGTTGTCGCGCACCTGCTTGCCCTTGTAGCCGAACACCGTGTACGGCGTGCCGGTGACGACGCACTTGACCAGGTACGCGAGGAAGCCGTGCAGCTCCGCGCCCGAGTGCGCCGGCCCGGTGAGGCAGCCGCCGCGGAACGCGCCCGTGCTCATCCCGAAGTAGCGGCCGTACTCCTGGGTGAGCACGTCGGCGGCCACCTTGCTGGCGCCGAAGAGGCTGTGCTTCGAGCGGTCGATCCGGAGGGTCTCGTCGAACCCGTGCTCCGCCCAGGGGTCCGACGGATCGAGCTCCCAGCGCGTCTCGAGCTCCACGAGGGGCAGCTCGTTGGGCGCGTCGCCGTAGACCTTGTTGGTCGACAGCAGGACGAAGGTGGCCGCCGGGCAGTGCGCCCGCGTGGCCTCGAGCAGCACGAGCGTGCCCACTGCGTTGACCGTGAAGTCGGTCATGGGCTCGCGCGCCGCCCAGTCGTGGCTCGGCTGCGCGGCCGCGTGGACGACGAGCTCGATGTCGCGGCCCCGCTCGCGGAAGAGGCGGTCGATCCCGGCCTCGTCGCGCACGTCCAGCTCGCGGAGGTCGAACCCCGGGAGCGCCTCGACCAGCTGGCGCCCGTTCCACGCGGTCGAGGCCTCCTCGCCGAAGAAGTACGCGCGGAGGTCGTTGTCGACGCCGATCACGTCCATGCCCTGCGCGTGGAGGAAGCGGACCATCTCGGAGCCGATCAGCCCCGAGGAGCCGGTGACGATCGCGGTGCTCACGCCATCACCTCCGCGTCACGCCGAAGAGCGGGGCCAGCGTCTCCTCCTCGTCCGCGATCCATCCCGCGATCTCGTCGACGATGTGCGACGGGGTGCGAGAGGCCGTCCACCCGAACGTATCAGCCGCCTTCCGCGCGTCGGTGACATACAGGGGCACGTCCACGGGGGAGGTCTCGAGCACGCTGCCCACCGGGACGTCGCGCTCCAGCCGCGCCCGGCACAGGTCGGTCAGCTCGAGCATGGAGACCGACCCCTCGAGGCCGCCGCCGATGTTGAACACCTCGCCGGACACGCGGTCGATGTCGCTCACCTGGCGCACGATCAGGTCGTAGAGGTCGTCGGGGTGCAGCAGGTCGCGCACCTGGTGGCCCGTCCCGCCGAAGCCGGTGTAGCTCAGCGGCAGCCCGAAGTGATGGCTCGCCACCCAGAGGGCGAAGACCCCCTGCTCGGAGCGGCCGAACTGCCCGGCGCCCGAGAGGACGCCGCAGCGGTTGATCACCGCCCGCAGGCCGTAGGTGGCGGCGTACTCCTGCACGAAGAGCTCGGACGCCAGCTTGCTGGCGCCGTAGAGCGACCGCGCGCCGTCGACGGGGAAGCCCTCGGCGATGCCGGCGCCCGAGATCCCCCGCAGCGGCTGCTCGGCGGCGATCTCCAGCCGCGTCGGCCCGTCCTCCAGGGCGATGCCCTGGAGCGCCTCGATCGCGTAGACGCGCGAGGTCGACAGGAAGACGAACGCGCCCCCGCGCCGGCGGGCGAGCTCCAGCAGGTTCAGCGTGCCGGAGAGGTTCGTCTGGATCACGTACGCGGGCGAGCCGTCCAGGCCGGCGTGCACGCTCGGCTCCGCCGCGGCGTCGACCACGACGTCGAACGCGCCCTCGAGCGCCAGCAGGTCGTCGGCCTGGCGCACGTCCCCGTGCACGAAGTCGACGCCCATCTCGACGAGGCGCCGGACGTTGGTCTCCGATCCGCGCCGGCGCAGGTTGTCGAAGGCGACGATCTGGGCGTCCGGATGGTCCCCCCGGAACCGCCGCGCCAGGCGGGAGCCGACGAAGCCGGCCCCTCCGGTGATGAGGACGCGCATGAGGGGGCAGGCTACCGAACGATCCCGGACGATCCGGCGGCGGAGGTGCGGCCCGCTCGCCTCCTCAGACCGGGACCGCGAGCGCCATGTGGACCGAGCGCACCGCGCTCGCGCCCTCGCCCACCGCGGCGGCCACGCGCTTCATCGAGCCGTGGCGGACGTCGCCGGCCGCGAAGACCCCGGGCACGCTGGTCTCGAAGGGCAACGGCGCCCGGCCGAGGGCGCGCCATGCCTCGCCGAGGTCGTCCGGCGTCAGCCGCAGGTCGGTGAGGATGAAGCCGTCCTCGTCGAGGGCGATCTCCCGCAGCCAGGCGGTCGCGGGCCGCGCGCCGATGAAGCAGAAGAGGCCCTCGCAGGGCCGGGTCTCGGCGGCGCCGGTCGCCCGGTCGGTGAGCACGATCCCCTCGAGCGCCGCGCCGCCCTCGAGGCCCGTCACCTCGGTCGACGTCCGGACCTCGATCCGGGGGTCGGACAGGATCCGCTCGACGAGGTAGCTCGACATCCCGGCGGCGATGTCCGCGCCCCGGATCACCAGCGCCACCGAGCCCGCGACGGGCGCGAGGGCCAGCGCCGCCTGGCCGGCCGAGTTGGCGCCACCGATCACCGCCACCGGCCGGCCGACGGCGCCGCGCACCTCCATCTCGGTCGCGGCGTAGGAGATGCCGGCGCCGACCAGCTCGTCCCAGCGGGGCAGCGGCAGGCTCCGGTAGCGGGCGCCGGTCGCGATGATCACGGCCCGCGCGGCGATGCGCGTACCGTCGGCCAGAACCGCCGCGAGACCGTCCTCACCGGTCTCGAGCGCCGCGACCCCGCACGGGGCCGAGAGCTGGGCGCCGAACTTCATCGCCTGGACCACCGCCCGCTGGCTGAGCTCGGCCCCGCCGAGCCCGGTCGGGAAGCCGAGGTAGTTCTCGATCCGCGCGCTGGCCGCCGCCTGGCCGCCCGGCGCGACGGCGTCGAGCACGACCGTCCGCAGGCCCTCCGAGGCGCCGTAGACCGCGGCGGCGAGCCCGGCCGGCCCGGCGCCGACGATGACGAGGTCGGCGACGCCCTCCCCCATCGGCCGGTACGCGAAGCCGAGGTGCTCGGCCAGCTCCCCGGGCGTGGCGCGCAGCAGCGTGGACTCGCCGGCGAACACCGCCGGGAGATCCTCGTCGCGGAGCCCGGTCGCATCGAGGAGCGCTCGCCCCTCGGCGGAGCCGGCATCGACCCAGACGTGCGGCAGGGCGCGCCGCATCGCGTAGCTGCGCAGCGCGGACGCGACCGGATCGGTCGCGCTGCCGACGATCTCCAGGCTCTGAGCGGTGGCCCCGAAGCGGAGCCGCTCGCGCCGGGCGATCAGGGCCCGCAGGATGATGGCGGAGAGGTCGTCGTCCTCGGCCATCATGCGCCGGAAGCGGGGCGGCGGGATCCGGTGGATGCTCCCGGCCTCGACGACGCGCGCCGACAGCCACGGACGCATCCCGGTCACCAAGTCGAGCTCCCCGATGAACCCGCCCGCGCCGAGGCGGATCACGGTCGCCTCGGGGGTCGCGCGCGTCGCCGGGCGGACCACGTCGACCGTGCCGCGCTCGACGACGATCAGGTCGTAGGTCGGGTCGCCGGCGCGGATGACCAGCTCGCCGGCCGCGACCTCCTCACGGGTGCCGTAGGCGCGGAGCCGCGCGAGCTGCGCCTCGCTGAGATCCGGGCGGACGACGGCGTCGTCCGTCGCCCGGGGACCGTCGGGCGACGGGGGGACGTCGGTCAGGCCGTCGGTCAACTCGCGACGAGGCGGCCGGCGTGGTCCGCCTCGGAGGAACGGATCGCGTCGGGGCCGTCGCTCAGGAGCCGCCAGCGCGCGAGGGCGGCGGCGATGCGCCGGCGGACCTCGGGCTCACGCTCGGGGTCGGTGGCGAAGAGGATCCTCAGGCGGACCGCGTCGCCCTCACGGACGGCGGCGGTGTGATGCGGCGCGAGCGGACAGGGCGGCTCATGGTCCACGCGGCCGCAGAGCTCGACGGTGATGGCGGCGCCGGGAGCGCGGTCATCGTCGCCGGGCCCCATGGCGAGGACCGCGTCGTGTGCGTAGGCCTGGCGCAACGCGCCGACGCTAGCGGACGGGCGCCGCTGGGACCGCCGGGGCGCCGGCGGAAACCTGCGAGCACATGGGCGACACCGCGGGCAGCGTCGGAAACGTCGCCAAGGTGCGCACCGTCATCGTCAGCCCCTCCTGTCGGGCGGTGACGATGCGTCCCGACTCCGCGTCGACTCGATAGATGCTCAGGTTGGTCTCGCCCGTTCCTGGGTCGAACTCCTGGACCGGAAGGCGCGTCAGGTTCCCCTCCCGCGTGGGCGTCGAGAACGTCGACCCGTTCAGGACGATCGTGGGCCCGCCGATGAGCCCCTCCGGGGCGCCCGTCGATCGCCAGCACGACTCTCCGGCTTCCCGCGCGAAGTACCGCCCATGGGACCCGATGGTGATCTCGGTCTCACCTGCGGCGGTGACCCGTGCCACCAACACCTCGGTCGCCCCCTTGACGAGTCCCCACTGGATCGAGGCGAAGCCGGGGGGAACAGGCACTCGCATCGCCACCGCCCGACGCGGCGCGTCCAAGTAGTAGGCGTTCACCCGCTTCGCCAGCGCGATGCCGGCCGCGCTCCCGCTCGGCGCTGCCGCCTCGGCGTCCGACCCGCCTCCCTGGCAGCCGATGACCGCCGCCGCGACCGCGACACACAGAGTGATCACGCCGAAAAGCGAGTTGCGCTCCCCGCCCAGCTTCAACGCCGCCCGCATTCCAGCCTCCCGCCGCCGCACACCGCGGTCTCCCGCCTTGCTTCATCCGTCGGCGTCGAGGCTAACGACAGGCTGCGCCGGTCGCGTCCGAACCTCGCCCTCGGGGAGCGGGACGCGCGATGCGGCCGCCGACGTAGAGGGTCCAAATGGCTTCTCGATCGACCTTGTGGACGACCCGCGAGTCGCGAGGGTCGCCGTTGACCCACAACCCCTTGTGCCGAGTGGCGGTCGGCGCGCTCGCGCTCGTGGCGGCCGTGCTCGTGCCGGCGCTGTTCCTGGCGCCCGGTGGGGCGGCGAAGGGCGATGGCGTCGCCCCGACGGACCTTGCCCTTGCCGGAGGGCAGGTGTGGATGTCCTCGGTGGCGATAGCGCGGAGTGCGGACGGCCAGGGACTCCGGCCCGTGCACCAGGTCGAGCGATTCGATCCGACGACCCTCGCCCGCACGGCCGGGCCGCTGCGCCTCGAGGCGGCGTGGGGTCTCGAGACGGGGCGGCGGCGACTCTGGGTGGTGGGACGCGGTCGCCTGGAGGTGATCGACCCCGCCTCCGCCCGCGTTGCGGCGCGGGTCCGAGGACTGCACTGGGCGGTCGCAGACCTGGCGATCGACGCGCGCAGCGCCTGGGCCATCGAGTCGCAGGTCAGCCGGCTGCGCCGCATCGACGTGGCCCGTGGCCGGCCGGCCGGCCCCTGGCGACGGCCGAGCCCCCGGGCGATGCTGGCGGTGGCCCTCGGCGAGGGGGCTCTGTGGGTGACCGAGATCGGTCCTCGTCTCCCTCGGCCGGGCGTCAGCCCGACGCCCCGCGGCCGCGGGGCGCTCGATCGGCTGGATCCGGTCACCGGCCGGATCGAGGGGCGCCTGCGCGTCGGGCGAGGCCCGGCCGCGGTGGCGGTCGGCTTCGGATCGGTCTGGGTGATGAACGGCGTTGACGGCACCCTGACCCGCATCGATCCGTCGCGGATGACGACGCTGTCCACGATCCGCCTGGCCGAGCCGGGAGGCCCCGGCGCGCCGACCGTCGATCTGGCGATCGGCCCCGATCGGGTGTGGGTCGCAAACCCCTCGTGGGGCGCGCAAGCCTTCGCGCCGTGGATCCGACGACCGACCGGGTCGTCGTCGATCCTTCGATCTCGACCGGGCGCCGCTCTGCGGTGTCCGTCGCCGCGGGCGCGGAAGGTGTCTTCGTGACGCTCGCCGGCGAGGACGGTGCTGGGGGCCTCTGCCGCGTTCAGGTCGAGACCGGCCGGCTCGATCCATGCACCTCGTGATGGGGCCTGAAGCGGATCCTCATGACAGAGGCACCGCCTCGCTCACAGAGGTCCCGAGAAGGAAACGGCCGATGCAGCCAATCCTGCGAAGCCCACGCGCGTTGTGGGAAACCTTGGTGGCCGTCCTCTTGGCCGGCGCCGTTCTCGCCACCCTGCTGGGCTCTTCGCGGGGCGCCAACGGCCAGAGCCTCGGGTCCCATGCCACGAGCTCGGCAACCGGGACCGCAGCCGTTTTCACGGGATCCCAGAGCCGGCCCCTCGTGCGGGTGCGGGGCATGGGCGCTCTGGTCGTCCAATGCGCCAAGGCCCGCCCGAGCGCCTTCTGGCGCGCGGAGAGGGAAAGCCCGAGCCAGATCGTGAGCGTGAGCGGAGCCGGCGGCTCTCCGACCGTGCGTCAGGTCGAACCCGGCACGCGGCTCGCGCCGACGCTTGCCGCGACGAGCGTCACGGGGTGGAGCGTCGGGACCATCTCCGAGGCCCGTTCGCAGGTCGCGACGATCTCGCTCTCGCTCACCACGCGGGGTGGCAACTGCTTGGTCTCGGCGCAGGTGCTCGTGACCGACGCGCCGCGCGTGCCCGTGGCCGTCACCCCCTGACCGGGTGATGGCGGGATTTTCGGCCGAGCCGGCTGATTCACCAACCCCGCTGCGCAGCGCGACGGCGGAGTCAGCCGACGCGGCGGTAGCGGATGTGGGTGGCCAGCGGGGAATGGAGGACCTCGACGGGCTCGAAGACGAAGGACCCGACGCCGTCGAAGATGCGCTCGCCCGAGCCGAGCAGGACGGGCGCGATGTCGAGGGTGCGCTCGTCGAGCACCCCGGCGATCAACGCCTGCCGGACGGTCGAGGCGCCGCCGGCGATGTCCACCCCCTTGCCCCCGGCGGCCTCGCACGCCGCGTCATAGGCCGCCTCGAAGCCCTCGGTGACGAAGTGGAACGTCGTCCCCCCGTCCATCTCGATCGGATCATGGCGGTGGTGGGTCAGCACGAACACCGGCGCGTGATACGGCGGCTCGGGGCCCCACCAGCCCGACCAGTCCTCATCCCAGCCTCCGCGGATCGGGCCGAACATGTTCCGCCCCATCACGTACGCGCCCCGGGGGCGCATGAGCCACTCGGCCGCGATCCTGTCCGCGTCGTTGGCCCGCGGGTCGCCGATGTGCCAGCCGTGCAGCTCCCGTCCGCGCCGTCCGAGGGGATGCTCCCGGCTCTGGTCCGGCCCCGCGACGAAGCCGTCCATTGAGATCGACATGTGGCATGTGGTGTCCGGCACCTCGAGCCTCCTGAGTGATCGCGACCTGCAGGGCGGTGGTGCTCCCTTTCGCGCGGAACGAGACGATCATCCGCGATCTTCTCGTCTCGCCGTCGGGGTCATCCATGGGGACTCGGCCCCCCTCGGAAACTCATCGCCCGGCGCCGCCGAACCCGGCGAGGCCGCACCGGCCGAAGGCACAAAAAAGCCCCGCATCTGCGGGGCTTCCGGAGTGGAGGATACCGGGATCGAACCGGTGACCTCTACGCTGCCAGCGTAGCGCTCTCCCAGCTGAGCTAATCCCCCGGGAGCGGTCGAGTATAGGCAACCGGCGGCGGCGTCGAAAGCCGTCTAGGAGGCCGCGACCTCGTAGGTCTGCTGCGGCGCCTCGCGCCACAGGCGGTCCAGCCGGTAGAAGTCCCGCGCCTCCGGCGTGAAGACGTGCAC
The DNA here is from genome assembly GCA_033856535.1 of Miltoncostaeaceae bacterium. Classification (GTDB taxonomy): domain Bacteria; phylum Actinomycetota; class Thermoleophilia; order Miltoncostaeales; family Miltoncostaeaceae; genus JAWVEV01. Next base: position 29,253 of record JAWVEV010000014.1, read on the forward strand.
GACCACGTCGAGCAGGTCGATCAGGACCCACTCGCCCTCGCGCTCGCCCTCGACCCGGCGCGCGATCACGCCGTGGTCCTGCTTCAGCCGCTGGCGGATCTCCTCCGCGATGGCCTTCGTCTGGCGGGGCGTCTGCCCGGTGCAGACGATCAAGTGGTCCGTGTAGCTGACCAGGCCCCGCATGTCGAGCAGGACGATGTCCTTGGCGTTCTTCGATTCGGCGGCGGCGGCGGCCACCTGTGTGAGCTCGAGAGGGTCCGCGGGGCTTCCTTGATCGGACGAGAACGCTACGAGGCTACCAGACCCTCCCCCCGCAGAACCTCCTCGACCGCGGGGGACACCAGCCACCGGATCGGCCGGCCGGCGCCCATCCGCTCGCGCACCATGCTCGAGGAGATCCCGATCAGCGGGGTCGCGAGCCAATCGACGCGGCCGGGGGCGATGGCCGCGGCCAGCGCCTCGGCCTGGACCGACGTCACGCCGGCGCGCGGGGCGATCGCCAGCCGGGCGGCCGCCAGGATCCGCTCCGGGTCGCGCCAGGTCGGCAGCATCACCAGCTGGTCGGCGCCGAGGATGAACCAGAGCTCCGCGCCGGGCTCCTCGGCGGCGATGGCCTCCAGCGTGTCGGCCGTGTAGCTCGGCCCCGGCCGGTCGATCTCGATCCGCGACACCGCCAGCCCGGGCTCGTCCGCCACCGCCGCCGCCAGCAGCCGCAGCCGCAGCTCCGCCGGGAAGGTGGGGCCGTCCGGCTTGTGGGGCGGCAGACCCGCCGGCACCAGCAGCACGCGGTCCAGCCCCAACTGGGCGCGGGCCTCCGCAGCGACGATCAGGTGGCCGAGGTGCGGCGGGTCGAAGGTCCCGCCCAACACCCCGATGCGCGCGGGGCTACCTGACGTGCCCGTCGCCGATGACGAGGTGCTTGTCGGTCGTGAGCTGCTCCAGCCCGATCGGCCCGCGGGCGTGGAGCTTGCGCGTGGAGGTGGCGATCTGCGGCCCGGCGCCGAGCTCGCCGCCCTCGGTGAAGCGGGGTGACGCGTTCACGTAGACCACCGCGGCGTCGACCTCCTCCTGGAACTCGCGGGCCACTCGGAGCGAGCCGGTGATGACGGCCTCGCTGTGGCCCGAGCCGTGGCGGCGGATGTGCTCGAGCGCCGCCTCCAGCGAGTCGACGACCCGCACGACCACGTCGGGCGAGGCGCCGGCGAAGTCGGCGTCGACCGCCGTCGGCAGGCCGGCGCCGGCGTCGCCGAGCAGGTCGCGCACCTCCGGCGAGACCCGCACGCGCGCGCCGTGCTGGCCGAGCCGCGCGGCCGCGGCGGGCAGGTAGGCCGGCGCCGCGTCGCGATGCACCAGCAGGCCGTCGCCGGCCGCCGGCGCGCCGGGGCGCTGCACCTTCGCGTTGACCGTGATCTTCAGGGCCATCTCGACGTCGGCGTCGGCGTGGACGTAGACGTGGTTGCGGCCCGGACGGGCCAGGATGAGGGGCACGCGGGCGTGCTGGCGCAGCAGCCCGGCCACCTCCTCGCCGACGGTGGCCACGACCAGATCCACGCTCCCCTCGCGCTCGACCAGCCGGCGCAGCTCGTCGTGGCCCTCGCCGAGGAGCGAGAGCGCCTCGGGCGGGGCGTCGGCCTCGATCAGGGCACCGGTCAGGACCTCGGCGAGGATCCGGTTGGAGCGCAGCGCGGCCCGGCTGCCGCGCAGGATGACCGCGTTGCCGCTCTTCAGGCAGAGCGCCGCGGCGTCGACGGTCGCGCCGGGTCGGGCTCCGTAGAGCGCGGCCACCACGCCGAGCGGCACCCGCCGGCGCAGCACCTCGAGGCCGTTCGGCAGCCGCTCGCCGCGTTCGGTGACCCCCACCGGGTCGGGCAGCGCCGCCACGCGCCGGCAGGTCTCGACCATGTCGGCGACGCGGTCCTCGTCGAGGTAGATCCGGTCGACGAGCTCGGGCGCGGCATGGGCCCGCTTGGCCGCGTCGACGTCCTGGCGGTTCTCACGCAGGATCTCGGCGGAGCGCCGCTCCAGGGCCTCCGCCATCTCCCCGAGCACCACGTTCTTCCCGTGCGACGAGCACCGGGCCAGGGCGCGGCTCGCCGCGCGGGCGTCATCGCAGACGCGGTCCAGCGAGGTCACGACGGCCATTAGACCACGCCCTCCGGCCCCTCGCTCACCAGCAGCACGAACTGATCCCGGTGGATGACCTCGGCCGCGGCCTCCGGCAGGCGCTGGCGCACCTCGGCCGACTTCAGGCCGGCGACCGAGCGCAGCTCGTCGCGGGACATGGCGCTGATGCCCTTGCCGATGGCCGTGCGGCCGTCGGCGTCGGTCACCTCGACCGCGTCGCCGGCGGCGAAGTCGCCCTCGCAGCCGGTGACCCCGACCGGCAGCAGCGAGGTGCCCTTGCTCACCAGCGCGCGCACCGCGCCGGCGTCGACGCGCACCCGGCCCATCGCCGGCTTCGCGTAGCGCAGCCAGAGCTTGAAGGCCGACTCGCGCCGCGGGTCGGGGCGAAAGCGCGTGCCCACGTGGTGGCCGGACGCCACCGCCGAGATCACGTCGTCGGCCCTCCCCGAGGCGATCACGGTGGTCACGCCGCCGCCGGTCGCCATGCTCGCCGAGGCCACCTTGCTGGCGATGCCGCCGCGGCCGCGCCCGGACTCGCCCATCTCGGCGAGCTTGAGGTCCGTCGGCCGGGTGCCCGGGGGCACGTCGCCGATCAGCTCCGGCCCGTTCGGGCCGTCGGCGTACAGGCCCTCGCGGTCGGTGAGCAGGATCAGCCAGGCGGCGTTCAGCAGGATCGCCACCCGCGCGGCGAGCACGTCGTTGTCGCCGAAGGTGAGCTCGTCGGTGGCGGTGGTGTCGTTCTCGTTGACGATCGGCACCGCCCCGAGCTCCAGCAGCCGCACCAGGGTGTTGCGCGCGTTGAGGTAGGAGTCGCGGCGCTCGAGGTCGGCCGTGGTCAGCAGCACCTGGGCCGGCGTGGCGCCGTGGGGCGCGAAGGCCTGCTGGTAGCGCTGGAAGAGCACGCCCTGGCCGACGGCCGATGCCGCCTGCAGGTCGGGAAGGGCGGTCGGGCGGCCGACGATGCCGAGGCGCGCCAGGCCGCACGCGATGGCCCCGCTCGAGACCAGCACCGGCTGGTGGCCCATCCGCCGCGCCCAGAGCAGGTCGCGCACCCGCGCCTCCAGCACCGCGCCGCGCAGCTGCCCGTCCTCGTCGACCAGCGTCGAGGTGCCGAGCTTGGCGACGAGGATCGCCATCTCAGCCCGCCAGCTCGGCCAGCACCCGCTCCCGCAGGGCGTTGACGCCCGCCCCGGTCTCGACGTCGACGGCCAGCGCGCCGGCCGGCACCTCGCCGTCCTCCGCGCGGGTGGCCACGACGATCTCGTTGACGCCGGCCGGCCGGAACGGGGCGATGCCCCCACGGGCGCGGGCCAGGCGGTCCTCGACCGGCTCCGGGTCGGTCGCGTCCACGCAGTGCAGGATCAGGCGGGCGCGCTCCATCTGCGCCAGGCTCGCCCCGTGTCGTGGCGTCCCGTCGGCCGCCAGACCGGGCAGGTCGGCGACGAGGTAGAGGTTGCCGGCGGCGTCCTCGAGCGGGCCGAAGGCCGGCTCGAGCGTCGAGTGCGGGTAGGGCGCGACCGTCGTGGCGGCCCCGGTGAGCGCGCGCAGCACGGCGCTCTTGCCGGCGTTCGGCAGGCCCACCAGGACCGCGTCGAGCGCCAGGCGGAGCTCCAGCTGGAGCCAGGTCCCCTCCCCGTCCTCGCCCGGCACGGTCACGCGCGGGGCGCGGTGGGTGGACGAGCGGAAGGCCCGGTTGCCGACGCCGCCGCCGCCGCCGCGGGCCACCGGGCAGCGCTGCCCGGCCTCGCGCAGCTCGGCGATCACCTCGCCGTCGCGGCGCACGCGGGTGCCGAGGGGCACCGCCACCTCGAGGTCCGCCCCGGAGCGCCCGTGCTTGGCCGAGCCCTCGCCCGCCCGGCCGGACTCCGCCTTGTGGTGCACCGCGTGGCGGAAACGCGAGAGGTCGGTCACCGCCGGGTCGGCGACCAGCAGCACGCTGCCGCCGCGCCCGCCGTTGCCCCCGTCCGGGCCGCCCTTCGGCTTGTGCGCCTCACGCCGGAAGGAGAGCGCGCCGTCGCCGCCGCGTCCTCCCTCCACGTGGATCTGGGCCCGCTCGGTGAACGGCATGTCGCCGCCCCGTTCCCGGGGCCGCGGTCCCGGCTAGGCCGAGACCGCCTCCTCCGGACGCACGAAGATCCGACGGCCCTTGCGGCCGTTCGTGAACTCGACGCGGCCGGTGACCGTCGCGAAGATCGTGTGGTCGCGGCCGATGCCGGTGCCCTCGGCCGGACGGAACCTGGTGCCGCGCTGGCGCACGATGATCGACCCGGCCGGGATGAGCTGGCCGGCGAAGACCTTCACGCCCAGACGCTTGGCGTTGGAGTCGCGACCGTTGCGGCTGGAGCCGCCACCCTTCTTGTGCGCCATCTCAGCCTGCCTCCCCGAGCGACTCGATCACGACCCGCGACAGCCGCGAGCGGTGGCCCCGCGACTTGCGCGAGTTGCGCTTGGGCTTGTAGGTGAACACGCGGATCTTCTTGCCGAGGAGGTGCTCCTCGACCCGGGCGGTCACCGACCCGCCGTCCGTGAGCGTGCCCCCGTCGCCACCGACGGCCAGCACGGTCGGGGCGAAGGTCGCGCCCTCCTCGTGGGCCAGGCGGTCGACGAGCAGGCGCTCGCCCTCACGAACCCGATACTGCTTGCCCCCAAGGGCGATCACGGCGTAATCCGCCACGGTCCTCCTGATCTTCCGCGTCCGGCGACAGTGCGCCCTGGGGCGCGACGGCGGATTGTACCGATCGAGCCCTAGAAGTGCAGCAGGTCGAACTCCGGCGCCAGCCCGAGCATCACCTGGCCGACGGCCTCGAAGCGGCTCTCGTTGACGAAGCCATGGTGGCGGATCGTGTTGACGTCCCGGAAATGCCGCTCGATCGGGCTGCGCGCGTAGATCGCGCTGGAGCCCGAGATCCCGTAGAGCAGGTCCACCGCCTCGGCCGAGGCGGCCACCGCGTGCGCCCCGGCGAGCAGCACCGACGCCCGGTCCTCGGGGGTGAACGGGCGGCCGGCGGCCGCGAGCTCGTATGCGTCGCCGAGCGCCTGGTGCAGCAGGGCGCGCCCGCCGCGGATCAATCCCTCCGCGCGGCCCAGGCGCAGGTGGGCGACCGGCCGCTCGGCGAGGGTGTGCATCGTTCCGAGCGAGCGCTTCCCCGGCGCCAGCGCGCGCACCGCCTCGACCGCCTCGCTCGCGATCGCCAGGGCGGTCGGCGCCAGCACGATCACCACCGAGGTCAGCGCCGGCAGCCGGTAGAGCGGCCCCCCGTAGTGCGATCCCGGGGTGAAGTCCGGCATGAGCGGGAAGGTGCGCCGCGCCGGCACGAAGACGTCCTCGAGCACCACGTCGTTGCTGTCGGTGCCCCGCATGCCGAGCGGGTACCAGCTGTCGACCACCCCGGCCTCGTCGGCGCCGACCAGCGTCGCGACGGCGCCGCCCTCGAACACCGCGGTCACCAGCAGCCAGCGCGAGTCGCGGATGGTGCTCGCCAGCGGCCGGCGCCCGGTCACGCGGAAGCCGCCCTCGACCGGGACGGCGTCGACCGGCGGGTGGAAGGCCGCGGCGATCAGGGTGTCGGGGTCGGCGAAGATCTCCTCGATCCCCTCGTCCGGGAAGCGGCAGCCCCACCACGCGCCGGTGTTGCCGGCCTGCAGCGCCCACCCGGCGGCCGAGTCGTGGCGCGCCACGGCCTCGGCGATCCGCGCGAACGTCACCGGGTCGGTCTCGGCACCGCCCAGCGACCGCGGCAGGAGCAGGCGGAACAGGCCGGCGTCGCGCATCGCCTCGAGGGCGGGGCGGGCGAGGCGGCGCTCCCGCTCGGCCTCCCCCGCGTGCTCCCGGAGGACCGGTCCGATCGCCTCCACGCGCTCCAGCAGGTCGACGGCGCTCGTGCTCATGTCCCCTCCTCCCGGGCGCCGGGCCCGCCGGCGCCTCGTTCCCTGCAGGGACCGTGCGGGAATCGGGGCCGGGCGTTACGGCGGCGCCCGACCTCAGCCGGCCGGGACGGCGTCCAGGCGGCGCTGGAGCGCGAGCAGGGCCTCGATCCGCTCCCGGGTCGAGGGGTGGCTGCGCAGGGGAGCCCACTCCCAGAGCCCGCCGCGATGCGACGGCATGATCAGCAGCGCGCGCACGGCCGCGGCGCGGCGGATGTCCTCCGTGGGGATCTCCGGCATGGCGTCGTCGATGCGGTTCAGCGCCGAGGCGAGCGTCGCGGGCTCGCCGGTGAGCAGCGCCGCCTCGCGGTCGGCGACGAGCTCCCGCGCCCGGGACAACGCCGCGGCCGGCGGCAGCGTGAGCGCCGCGACCAGCGCGATGACCGCGCCGGGCACCACGGCCACCACGCGCAGGACCACCATGCCGATCGTGACCACGGGGCTGAGGACCCAGAGGACGCCGCGGACGACCCGCCAGGCGAGGGGCCGGCGTTCCCCCCCGTCGTCCTCCGGGATGCCGCTCCACCAGTAGAAGCGGAGCATCAGGGCGGCGAGCGCCGCCATGCTCGAGGCGATGGTCATCACCGCCGCGTCCCGGTGGGCCAGGTGCGCCAGCTCATGGGCCATCACGGCCTCGACCTCGTCGGGCGGCAGCGCGTCGACCAGGCCGCGGCCGAGGCAGATGACCCCGCTGCCACCCGGCCGGCGGACCGCGAACGCCAGCGGAGCCGGCGTCTCGGCGATCGCGAGGCGCGGCTTCGGCAGGTCCGCCAGCTGGCAGAGGCGCTCCAGGGTGGTGTGCAGGGCCGGCTCCCGGTCGCGCCCGACGGCGCGCGCCCCCGCCGCGGCCAGGGCGAGGCGGGCGCCCGCCAGCAGCTGCAGCGCCGCCAGACCGGCGGCCACGGCGAGCAGCCAGAGCGCCCGCAGGTCGAGGAGCGCCAGCGCGGCCACCACCAGGCCCGAGGCGATCAGGACGCCGGCGAGCGTCAGGACCGACCGCGCCACGAGGGCCCGGTCCCGGGAGCTCCAGGGTCGAGAGGGCGCGCGCGCCACGCACCCATCCTCGTTCCCCCGGACCCGCCCCGCCTACCTGTGGCGGCGGTTGGCGTGGTCGGCGCCAACCGCCCCGAGCGTCAGGCCCGGCGCCGCCCGGGCCGCGTCGCGTGCGGCCAGGTGACCTCGAGCGCCTCGCCCGGCTCCAGCGCCGCCCACCGCGCGCCGGCCTCGTGCAGGCGCCCGCGGCAGCGCTCGAGCGCGGCCGCCGTGACCGCCTCGGACCACCAGCGCTTCCCCAGCGCCCGCCGGATCGCGACCGGGTCGGCGGGCAGGTCGCCGGCGCACGCGTCGCAGACGGCCCTGGTGAGCACCTCGGCCTGCATCACCCGCTCACGCGACGCGACGACGGTCTCCCGACCGCGCCGGGTCGCGTGCGGCGGCCGCCGGCCGGCGACCACCCGGGCGCCCCCGAACATGCCGCCGGCCGCCAGGACGCCCCACACGCCGTCGGTCAGGCCGAACTCGTCCTCCACGATCAGGTGCGCCAGGTCGTGGGGCACCTCGCCGGCGGGGCCGCCGACCCGGTCGTACGAGCCGCCCTCGAGCTCGACCTCCACACCGTCCCCGCGCAGCATCACCGACCGGTAGCGCCGCGACTCGCCGCGCGTGAACCGGACCGGGAGCCCCCCGCGGGCGGTCACCCCGGCGGCCAGCGCTCCTCGGGCAGGCCCGCCGGCAGCTCGGCGCCGAGCAGCCGCGCCTGGCCCGGGTCCATCGCCTCGTACTGGCGCGCGATCGGGGTGCGCCACGCCTCGTAGCTGGCGCAGGCCCCATCCGGGTCGCTCCCGCTCATCGCGATCGCCTGGGCCAGCGCGTGCGCGTCGCCGATCCCGATGCCGGCGCTCGCCCCGGTCTCGGGGCCGAAGAAGTGCGCCGCGTCGCCGATCAGCACCACCCCGGGCGCCCACCAGCGCGGGCACGAGAGCAGCTCCGGCTCGTCGTACCTCACCTGGTCGATGCTCGTGAGCCCGCGGATGCCGGCGGCCGCCTCGGGCAGCAGGCGGCTCCACGACTCCACCAGCGCCTCCAGCCCCGGGGCGAGGGCCGCCTCCTCGCCCACCCGCGCCGTGGTGCGCCAGCCGAAGGTGCCCTCGGGCCAGCTGAGCATCCCGATGTGGCCGCCGTCGGCGAGGTAGGCCATCGCGAAGGAGCCCGACTCCGGGACCGGGCTCATCCACTCGATCTTGCCCTCGGCCATGGGCGTGAAGCGCGCCTCCAGGCCGGCCATGGCGCGCACCCGCGAGCGGATTCCGTCGCAGGCCACCACCAGGTCGGCCGCGATCTCGACCGACCCGTCGGGGCCCTCGGCGACCACGCCCGTCACGCGCCCGGCGTCGTCGCGGGTGAGCGCGGTCACCGAGTGCTCGTGCATCACCGGCACGTCCCGGCCGAGGCCGTTCAGCACCAGCCCCACCTCGACCGCCGTCGCCGCGGAGCCGCCCTCGGGCGTCGCGCCGATCGCCCGCCCCGCGGCGGCGATCTCGCCCATCAGGCCGAGCTCCTCCATCGCGAGATAGGCCTGGTGGCCGAGCATGAAGCCCCGCCGGACGTAGATGCCGGCGGGCATCCGCTCGATCACGGTCGGCGCGACGCCGCGCCGGCGCAGGAGCGCGGCCAGCGCGAGGCCCACGATCCCGCCGCCGGCGACGACGACCCGCATCAGCCCCTCAGCCCGCCCCGGCGGCCGCTCTGTCGATCAGCCGGATGCGCATCGCCCCCGGCGCCACCGAGCTGTCCCGCTCCAGCCGCACCTGCTTGCCGGTCTCCTCCTCCAGCTGGCGCACCCGGGCGCCGTCGTCCTCGCCGAGCAGGTCCGCCACCCGCGGGTGGACGGTCACGGCGAACTGGTCGCCGCCCCGCCCCGGCAGGGTCTCGCGCAGCTCGCGCTCCAGCTCGATCGCCCGCGTCTCGTCGCTCGGCACCACGCCGACGCCGGCGCAGATCGGGCAGACCTCGGTCATCACCTCGCGCGGCCCGTCCGAGATGTTCTGGCGCGTCATCTCCACCAGGCCGAGCGGCGAGATGTCGACCACGTAGGTCCGCGTGCGGTCCTTGGCCAGCTCCGCGTCGAGCGCGGCCTTCACCGCCTTGCGGTTGCGCTCGTCGTCCATGTCGATGAAGTCGATGATCACGATGCCGCCGATGTCGCGCAGCCGCAGCTGGCGCACCACCTCGGTGGCCGCCTCGAGGTTGGTCTGGGTGATCGTGTCCTCGAGCCGGCTGCCGCCCTTGCCGACGTTGCGCCCGCTGTTCACGTCGATGACCGTCATCGCCTCGGTGTCGTCGACCACCAGGTAGCCGCCGCCCGGCAGCGGCGCGCGCCGGTCCATGGTCGAGCGGATCGCCGACTCCACGCCGAAGGCGCGCATCAGCGGCTGGTCGTCCTCCCAGTGGCGGACGCGCTCGGCCAGCTCCGGCGAGGTGCGCTGCAGGAAGGCCAGGATGCGGTCGAACTGGGTGCGGTCGTCGACCAGCACCTCGTCGACGGCAGAGTTGAGCAGGTCCCGGATCACCTTCAGCGAGATGTCGGCCTCGCTGTAGAGCAGGGTCGGGGCCTTGGCCTGGGCGCCGCGCTCCTTGAGCGCCTCCCACAGGCGCTTGAGGTACGCCAGGTCGCGCGCCACCTCGCGGGCGGACGCGCCGGCGGCGGCGGTCCGCACGATCAGGCCGCCCTCCTCCAGCGGGAGCGCGCCGACGATCGCCCGGAGGCGCCGCCGCTCGTCGTCGGAGAGGCGCTTGCTCACGCCCACCCCGTCGCCGTACGGCACGTAGACCACGAAGCGCCCGGCCAGCGAGAGCTGCATCGTCAGCCGGCAGCCCTTGCTCCCCATCGGGTCCTTGGTCGCCTGGACCAGGATCTCGTCGCCCTTCTTGAGCAGGTCGGCGATCTGGCGCTTGCGCTTGGGCACGCCCATCGCCACGACCTCGTCCACGTGGAGGAAGCCGTTCTTGTCGAGGCCGACCTCGACGAAGGCGGCCTCCATCCCGGCCAGGACGTTCTCGACCCGGCCCTTCCAGACATGCCCGACCACCGATCGGTGGCCACGGCGCTCGATGTAGACCTCGGCCGCGCGGCCGTCCTCCAGGATCGCCACGCGTGTCTCGGCCCGGTCCACCGAGACCAGGATCTGCTTCTTCACCGAACCTCCCTGCCGGCGCTGCGGCTCGTTCATACGCCGAGCCGCTCGAGAACTCCCCCGAAACGCCCGCGCAGCTCGGTCGCGACGCGTTCGGGGACCAGGTCCTCCCCGCGGGACAGACGCGCGAGCACCGCCTCGCCGAGCGCACGGGTGCCGGCGTAGGCCATGCCTCCGCGCAAAGCGAAGGCCGGCCCGGGCACCCACCCGGCGGCCACCCGCGCGAGACTGCGCCAGCCGACGCCGGCCACCGCGACGGCGGCGGCCTCGACGGCGCGCTCGGCCCCGAGCGGACGGTCGTGGAGCACGGCGAGCTGTCCCACCAGCCCGACCTGGATCAGCAAGAGGGCCGGTAGGTCGGCCCCAGGAAGGATCTCGACCGCGCCGATCGCGGCCGCGCGGCGCGAGGCGCGCGCGATGAGGTGCTCGGCCACGTGGGGCCGCAGCTCCGGGTAGCGCGCGCCGGCGGCCAGCGCCTCGTCGCCGAGCGCCCGCAGCACCGCCTCGAGCGCCCGCTTCGCCCCGGGGCCCTCGAGCGAGGGCGCGTGGGCGACGTGCGACATCTCGAGCGGCTCCACCGCCAGGACCTGCCGCTCGAGCTCGTGCCGCTCGGCGGTCGTCCCCAGCAGGATGACGAGCGCACCATCTCCGCCGCGGCGCAGGTGATCGGCCAGGTCGCGCGCCGCCGGCACCGGGTCGCGCCCCGGGGCGGCCGCGTGGACCAGCAGCGAGCCCAGCGGCGCCGGGCGCACCGTCGGGGCGCCGAGCAGGGCGCGGAGCCGGCCGTCGGTGGACGGGTCGGTGGTGAGGACGGTGATCACCCCGCCGTCCTCGGCGTCCGACTCGGCCTGGCGCACGGTGTCCAGGACGGGCTTTGCCGCCCGCCAGCCGCGCAGCAGGGTTCCGACGGCGCCCAACTAGGCCGTGAGATGCGAGCGGCGGCGGTGGATCCCCAGCAGGAGCCCGACGGCGGCGAAGGTGGTGAGGGTATGGCTCCCGCCGTAGCTCATGAGGGGCAGCGGGATGCCCGTGATCGGCATGAGGCGCACGGTCATCCCGATGTTAACGAACACCTGGAAGGCGAGCACCGCGACGATCGCCCCCGCCAGGAGCTGGTCCGTCGGCGTCGACGCCTGCGCGGTGACGCGCAGGCCGCGCCAGATGATCAGCGCATAGAGCAGGATCAGCCCCGCGCCGCCCACGAAGCCGAGCATCTCGGCGGTCACGGCGAAGATGAAGTCGGTGTGGTGCTCGGGCAGGAAGTCGTTCTGGGTCTGGGTGGCGCCGGCCGGGCCCTTGCCGAGCGCGCCGCCCGAGCCGATCGCCGTGGTGCTCTGGTCGAGCTGGTAGCCCTGGTCGCTGGTGTCGCGCTCCGAGCCGACGAAGGCGGTCAGGCGCTCCCGCTGGTAGTCGGCGAGCACGTTGATCCCGGCCCCCGGGAGGATCCAAAGCACGGCGGTCGCCAGGATCAGGAGGATCGCCGCGCCGGCCGCCAGGTGGCCCCACGGGGCCCCCGCCAGGAACAGGACCGCCGCGAGGATGACGCCGTAGACGATGCCGGTGCCGAGGTCGGGCTGGAGCGCGATCACGACCATCGGCACGGCGGTGACGCCCACCATCGTGAGCGTGAACGCGGTCGGGCTCAGCGTGCCGCGCCGCTCGACCGCGACCCCCACGAGCACCAGAGCGATGCCGATCTTCCCCATCTCGGAGGGCTGCAGCGAGAAGGGACCGAGGTCCACCCAGCGGGTGGCGCCGCCGGCGGCCCGCCCGAGCACGAACACCACCGCCAGGGCGATCAGCAGGGTCCAGAAGATCGGCCAGACCCAGCGCGACAGGTTCGCCGTGTCCCAGCTCGCCGCGATCAGCATCACCACGACGCCGAGCGAGATGAACAGGATCTGGCGGAAGAAGAAGTAGTTCGGGCTCCCGGCCACGTCGTCGCCCGTGGCCTCCTTCAGCACGAAGAGGCTGAGCGCCGTGGTGGCGATCACCGCCGCGAGCAGCACCCAGTCGAGGTCGCCGGCCATCGCGCGCAGCCGCTCCCGCGGCGCGAGGCGCGCCGACCGGACCTTGGAGGGGGCGAGGGTGGTCAGTTCGCCTCCGCCTGCGACCCGCACCGGGCCGGGTCGTACGAGAAGTACGCGGCCATCGTCTCGCAGACCACCGGCGCCGCGGCGCTCGCGCCGGTTCCGGCCCGCTCGATGATCACCGCGATCACGATCTCCGGGTTGTCGAAGGGCGCGTAGCCGACGTACCAGGAGTGGTCCTCACCCGTCCCCGCCTCGGCGGTCCCGGTCTTGCCGGCGACGTCGACCGGGACGTTGCCGAAGACCGAGGTCGAGGTGCCGTCCGGCCCGTGGGCCGCCAGCCAGAGGCCCTGCTGGACCGCCTCGATGTTGGTCGGATCGACGTCGAGCCGGCGGCTGGGCCGCCCGGCCGCGAGGTCCTGCAGCTCGCGGCCGCCCGGTCCGAGCACCTTCTTTCCGATGGTCGGGGTCACGATCGTGCCGCCGTTGGCGATCGCCGCGTAGGCCGTCGCCATCTGGAGCGGGGTCACCTGCAGGTAGCCCTGACCCACGGCGAGCTGGATGTCGAAGCCCGGCTTGTAGATCCGCCACGCGGGGCCGTAGCCGTTCGCCTCGGAGAAGTTCTCCTTCAGCCAGGCGGGGTCGGGCACGGTGCCGGGGCTCTCGTCCGGGAGGTCGATGCCGGTCTTCTCGTCGAAGCCGAACTGGCGCGCCATCTCTTTCAGCGGCGAGCGGCCCCTCGTCTCGTAGAGCTTCTTTCCGAGTTGGTAGAAGTAGGTGTCGCTCGAGACCTCGAGCGCGGTCGGCAGGTCCACCAGCCCGTGGTGCTCGTGCCGGAAGTTGCTGAAGGGCTGTTTGTAGATCGTGACGGTGGAGGGCGAGTCGATCAGCTGGGTGGGCTGGATGTAGTCGCCCTCGAGCCCCGCCATCGCCGACACGATCTTGAAGGTCGACCCGGCCGGATACAGGCCGGTGGTCGCCCGGTCGGTGAGGGGGTCCGACTTGGCGTTGTAGTACCGCTCGATCTCCTTGCTGTCGCCCTCGGAGAAGGCCGCCGGCCGGAAGGTGTCGTAGGAGGCCAGCGCCAGGACCTCGCCGGTCTTCGGGTTCAGCGCGACCCCGGCGCCGCCGGTCGAGTAGAGCGAGCCGTCGACCCGGCGCTGGATGGCCGACTCGAGTGCCTGCTGCGTCTTCAGGTCGATGCTCAGCATCAGGTCGTTGCCCGGCTGGGGCGAGGTGACCGAGACCGGCCGCTCCCCCACCGGCTGGCCGGTCACGTCCACCTCGATCTTCCGCTCGCCCGGCTTGCCGCGCAGCCACTGCTCGTACTCGGCCTCCATGCCCGTCTTGCCGACCCGCTCGTTGCCGAGGTAGCCCTTCTTGCGGTAGGCGTCGATCTGCTCCGCGAAGATCGGCCCGGTGTACCCGAGAACGTGGGCGGCGAGCCGCCCGTCGCGGTAGTCGCGGATGAAGGTCGGCTTGAGGCTGACCCCCGGGAAGTCCCACGGGCGCTCGGCGATGTACCGGCGCAGGTTCACCGGCACGTTGGTGTCGAGCACGGTCTCCTGGTACGGGGTCTTCTCGCCCTCGTCGACCTTCGCGTCGAGGTCCGCGCGCGGCACCTTCAGCTTGGCGGCGAGCTTGTCGAGCACGCCGTCCTTGCGGTCCTCGGGGACGTCCTGCGGGCGGATGACCAGGTTGTAGGAGGGGCGCGTGCCGACGATGACCGCCCCGTGGCGGTCGAGGATGTTGCCGCGCGGGCCCTCGTCCACCACGGTCCGCAGGCGGTTGCCCTCGGCCTTGGCGGCGTAGGCCTCGCTCGAGATCACCTGCAGGAACCAGAGGCGCATGATCAGCACCCCGAGGAGCGTCAGGGCGATGCCGCCGAGGATCGCGATCCGCAGCGCGACCTTGGGCGTGAGCGTCGGCGGCTTGCCGCCGGTCGAGTGCGCCGAGGGCTGCTCGACGCGCGGGCCGGGCGGCCGCAGGCGCGAGCTCATCCGGCGAACGGCTCCATCACGCGGGCCTGGCCCAGCAGCTTGCGGGCGGCCAGCAGGACCGGCGCGCTGAGGAGCAGCGTGAGCGCGAGGCCCGGAAGCAGCGCCCTCCCGACGAACTCGGACGCCGGCATCCGGATCCCGAGCAGCAGGTGGAAGATCGCGTAGCCGACCTGCACGAAGCAGGCGGCCGCCACCGAGAGCATCAGCGGCTGCAGCAGCCGGGCCGACTCGCGCCGGCCGCAGTGGCGCCCGCACCAGGCGCCGACGGCCAGGTAGAGCAGCGCCATCGCGCCGAGCGTCCCGATCGGGGCGGTCAGCTCGATCAGGAGGCCGGCCGCGAACCCGGTCACCGCGCCGACCATCGTCCCGCGGAGGATCGCGACCGCGACGACCATCGGGGCGACCAGGTCGGGGATCCCGTCGGCGATGCGCAGGTACGGCATCACCGACACCTCCAGCAGCACCGTCACCGCCACCAGCGCGCAGACCGCGCCGACGGTCGTCCAGATCAGCGAGCGCTCCATGCCCGGGGTGGCCGTCGTGGCGCTCGGCGTCGTGAGCTGGCTCACCCTCCGCGCGCCCGCCGGATCGCCTCGGGGCTGGTCGGCGCCAGCACCACCAGGTGGTGCTCGGCGCGCGGGTCGATCAGCGGCTTCACCTGCACCGCCTTCTCGGCGTCGACGTCGCGGCTGCCCACGCTCGAGACGACCCCGATCGGCAGCCCGCGCGGATAGACCGAGGGCAGCGACCCGCTGTTGAAGCCGCCGGTCATCACGACCTGGCCCTCCTCGATGTCCGCCTCGCGCGGCACGCCGGTGAGCCGCAGCTGGCCCGGGTTGGGCGAGGTGACCAGCCCCGGCAGCTCGCCGGCCTCGGGCACGATCGCCCCGACCCCGGTGCTGCCGTCGGTGATGAAGCGGACGTTGGCCGAGTGCGGGCGCACCGCGGTGACGACCCCGACCAGGGCGTCGCCGGCGCCGATCACGGGCGAGTTCTCGATGATCCCGTCGGCGCTGCCGCGGTCGATGCGGGCGCTCTGGTACCAGGGCGAGGGCGAGCGCCCGTCGATGCTCGCGAGCACCCGGTCGTAGTTGGCGGCGAAGCTCTCGCCGGCCGCCTCCAGGGCGGCCAGGTCCGCCGCCTCCTGGGCACTGAAGCGGTCGTTGATCGCCTGGAGGCGCAGGTCGCGCACCTCCACCTCGAGAGCCGCCGCGCGCTCGCGCGCGCCGCGCAGCTCGCTGAACCAGTTCCAGCCGTCCTGGAGGGGCTCGATCGCGGCCACCGCGACCCCCTGCACCGGCGCGACCACGCCGCCCACCGCGTCCTGGGTGTCGTGAAGGACGCCGCCCGGCCCCTCCCGGAAATACCCCGTGAACAACCCGAAGGCCACCAGCGCGAGCGCCGTCACCAGGCCCCGGCGGAGGGCGGTGCGGCGTCGCGCGAGCGCGGTGTTGGCCTGGGTCGCCATCAGGAGCGCCTCCTGGAGGGCGTGCTCAGTAGGAGCGCTTCCGGTGCCGCCCGTTCGTGGAGGCCTTCTGCATCACCTCGAACTCTTCCAGCGATCTCCCCGAGCCCACCGCCACGCAGGTGAGCGGTGACTCCGCCACGTGGATCGGCATCTCGGTCTCGCGCCGCAGCCGCTCGTCCAGCCCCTGGAGGAGCGAGCCGCCCCCGGCGAGCATGATCCCGCGGTCCATGATGTCCGAGGCCAGCTCCGGCGGGGTCTTGTCGAGCGTGCTCTTCACGGCGTCCACGATCTGGGCGACCGGCTCCTCGAGCGCGTCGCGCACGTCCTCGGAGGAGAGCACCACGGTCTTCGGCAGGCCGGTGATCATGTCCCGGCCCCGGATCTCGGCCTGGACCTCCTCCCGCAGGGGGTAGGCCGAGCCGATCTCGAGCTTGACCTCCTCCGCGGTCTGGCTGCCGATCATCAGCTTGTACTCGCGCTTGACGTAGCTGATGATCGCCTCGTCGAGCTCGTCCCCGCCGACGCGGATGGACTGCGCCACGACGATGCCGCCGAGCGAGATGACGGCCACCTCGGTGGTGCCGCCGCCGATGTCCACGATCATGCTTCCCGTGGGCTCGGCCACCGGCAGGCCCGCCCCGATCGCCGCCGCCATCGGCTCCTCGATGAGGTAGGCGCCGCGCGCGCCGGCCGAGAGGGTGGCCTCCTCGACCGCGCGCTTCTCCACGCCGGTCACGCCGGAGGGGACGCAGACCACCACCCGCGGGTGCGCCCAGCGGTTCTGGTGCACCTTCTGGATGAAGTGGCGGAGCATCTGCTCGGTCACGTCGAAGTCCGCGATGACGCCGTCCTTCAGTGGCCGGATGGCGCTGATGTTGCCCGGGGTCCGTCCCAGCATCCGCTTGGCCTCGATGCCCACCGCATGGACCTCGCCGGTTCGATGGTCGATCGCGACGACAGACGGCTCGGACAGGACGATGCCCCGCCCGCGGACGTAGACGAGCGTGTTGGCCGTTCCCAGGTCGACGGCCATGTCCCGTCCGCCGAAGCCGGTCAGGTAGCTGAGGAACCCGATCGGTCGCCTCCAGTTTGGAGATGGGCACTTCGCGGGGCGCGCAACGGGGCGGCGCGCGAAGGACGCATGAAAGCTACCCCTCCGCGCCTCCCGACGCCAGCGGCGGAGGACGTCCCGGTCGTTCGGGGAGGGGCGTCGCCGGGGCCCTGCGGTACCCTTCCGGGATGGCCTCGCCCCCCCTCTTCGCCGACGACAACAGCGCCTATCGCCGGGCCGCCCGCAAGGCCGAGCGCGAGGAGCGGGAGAAGGCGGCGCGGCGATCCGAGATCCTCGCCACGCTGCGCCGGTTGAAGGACGAGGCCGACGATCCGTCGCTGGTCCAGGCCCGGGAGCGCGAGCGGCGCCACGCCGAGCTGCTCGAGCGCTACCCGCCGCTCTTCTAGACGCGTCGCGTCCGGGCGCCGGGCCGGGGCGCCGGTAGGCTGCCGGGCATGCCCGACTTCGACGAGAACGACCTCTGCATCCGCCACGCTCGCCGGCTGATCGAGTCCGGACGCGTGGTGCTGGACGGCGACTGGGCCTCGGCCCGGCCGTCGGTCGAGGAGCAGGACGCCTTCCTCGAGAGCCACGGCTGGGAGGAGTACTCGGCCTGGCACCTCGGCCTGGACGGCGACGCCGCCTACGAGGACAGGGCGCGCTACGGGTTCCCGGTCGGCGACTTCACCCGGATCCACCGGTCGGCGCTGATCGCGGCGATGCTGGAGGCCTCCCGCGACGGCCATCGTGCGGTGGAGCGGGAAGCCGGCGACCTGCTGCGTCGACTCGCTGAGCTGAATCCTTAGGGCCTGAATCTCGACCACAGGTCGAGACTCAGGCCCAGGGACTGAAGCCCTCCTCGAGCATCACGTCCACGAGGCGCGCCATCGGGAGCCCGACGACCGTCGTGTAGTCGCCGCTGATCCGCTCGATCAGCATCGCGCCGGCGCCCTGGATGGCGTAGCCGCCGGCCCGCTCGCGCCACTCGCCGCGCTGCAGGTACCACTCCAGCGCCTCGTCCGAGAGCGGTCGCACGACGACCTGGGTGGCGTCGAGCTCCGCGCGCTCGCGGCGGGCGGTGATGAGCACGACGGCGGTCCGCACCTCGTGGACCCGCCCGGAGAGCAGCTCCAGCATCTCCCGCGCCTCGGCGACGTCCCGGGGCTTGCCGAGCACCTTCCCGTCGAGGGCCACCTCGGTGTCGGAGCCCAGCACGGCGCCGCCGGCCGGGACCCCCGCCCGCGCGGCCACCTCGCGCGCCTTGCCGCGGGCGTTCGCGAGGGCGCCGTCGGCCGGGGTCTCGTCATAGACCGAGGCCACCACGCGGAACGGCACGCCGAGCGCCGCGAGCAGCGCCCGGCGCTGCGGGGAACGGGACGCCAGGATGAGCCCGCCCGGGACGAACCGGCCCCGGCCGGCCGCCGCGGCGGGCCTCCCCGGCGTGTCGCTCAGACCGCGCTCTCCACGGCGCCGAAGTGCAGCCCCAGCTCGCGCTCGGCCGACTCGGGGCCGTCCGAGCCGTGGATCACGTTCCTGCCGACGTCCAGCGCGAAGTCGCCGCGGATCGTGCCGGGGGGCGCGTCGAGCGGGTTGGTCGGGCCCATCATGGTCCGCAGCGCCGCGATCGCGCCGAGCCCCTCGACCTCCATCTTCACGACCGGGCCCGAGGTGATGAAGTCGACCAGCTCGCCGAAGAACGGCCGCTCGCGGTGCTCGCCGTAGTGCTCCTCGGCCAGCTCCCGCGGGATGGTCGACTTCTCGAGCCGGACGATCGAGAGCCCCCGGCGCTCGATTCGGGCGATGATCTCGCCGGTCAGGCCGGCCTCCACGCCATCGGGCTTGATCATCGCGAACGAGCGCTCAGTCATACGGGCTCCCTGTGTCGGGGTCGGTGAGGCGACGGCGGCGCGAGGGGCCGGTCGGGCGCTGCGCCCGCCCGGTCTCGCCGCTGTCGGGCGCGAGACCGTCGTAGACGGTGGGCCGGCCGTCGGACTCGGCGTCCAGGCGCTCGACGTCGGAGTCCAGCGGCGGCAGGCCGAGCTTGGCGCGCCGCTCGGCGCGCGAGAGCTCCATCTCCTCGGCCATCCGGGTGCGCTCGCGCTCGGCGCGGGCCGGGACCTCGGCCGGTGGTGGTGCCGCCGGCGGTGCCGGCGCCGGGGCGACGCTCGCCGCCCGGCTCTGTTGCTGGTGGACCGCCTCGTCGAGGCGGCGCAGGTGGGTCTCGATCTCGCCCAGGCGGGCGTCGAGGTCGGCCAGGTCGGCCCGGGTCAGGGCGCCGGACCGGCGCACGGCCTCCGTCAGCGCGGCATCGCCCGCGTCACCCTCGGCCGCGAGCAGGCGGTCGACCTCGTCGCGGCTGCGCCGCTCGCCGAACTGCGCCACGCGGTGCTCCAGCTCGGCCACCTCGAGCGCTCGCTCGCGGGCGTCCTCCAGGTACTCGGGCGGGCGCAGCACCACGTAGAGCACCGGCCCGAGGAACGGGAAGAACAGGGCCAACGCCGTCGCCGCGGCGCGCCAAGGCGGGGCGGCGATGCGCCGCTTGGCGTCCTGATAGGTCCAGTACGCGAGCGCCAACCAGAGCGCCACCGCGAAGACCGGGAGCAGGACGGACGCCGCGGACCACGCGGCCGAGTCGAAGAAGTCGCCGATCGCTCTAAGTGGTCAGGGTGGTGGCAGGGGCCGTCCGGCGGGGCATGTCAGTCATCCGGTGGGGCGGCGAGCCGAAGCCGCGCGAGTGTAGCAGGGGGGGTTTCGGAGGCCGGCGCGAGGCGCGGACGCAGGTCCGAGAGCAGGTAGAGCGACCCGCAGACGACCACCGCGCCGTCCGGGCCGGCGAGCGTCCGTGCGGCGGCCATCGCCTCATGCGGATCCTCGACCGCCAGCGCGTCGAGCCCGCGCTCGGCCGCGAGGGCCGCCAGCGTCTCGGGGCTCACCGCGCGCGGGTGCGACGAGCGCGTGCCGACGACGGCGTCCGCGGCCGCCGCCAGCTGGCCGATCATCCCGCGGGCGTCCTTGTCCCCGAGCAACGCGACCACCGCGACGCAGCGCCGCGGCCCGATGATCGTCGGGAGCGCGTCGACCAGGGCGGCCATGCCGGCCGGGTTGTGGGCGCCGTCGAGCACGGTGAGCGGCGCCTCGCCGACCACCTCGAGCCGGCCGGGGATGCGGACCGCGGCGAGCGCCCGGCGAAGGCCCTCGGGCTCCAGCGAGCGCCCGAGCAGGCGCTCGGCGCCGGCCAGGGCGACGGCAAGGTTCTGGCGCTGGAAGGCGCCGTGCACCGGCAGCGGCAGCGCGGTGTAGGTCGCCCAGGGCGTGACCACGTCGACGCCCTCCGGCGTCTGGCGCGAGTAGAGCTCCGGGCCGTGGGTCGCGCCGCGCAGGTCGCGGGCATCCATCTCGGCGCGCACGGCGAGCTCGGCGGCCGGCGAGAGCGGACCCACCACGAGGCGGTCGCAGCCGTCGGCGGCCACCGCCAGCTTCTCGCCCGCGATCGCCGCCTCGGTGGAGCCGAGCAGGTCGGTGTGCTCGAGCGCGACGTTGGTCAGGATCACGGCCGCGTCGGGCGCCAGCACGTTGGTCGCGTCGTAGCGACCGCCCAGGCCGGCCTCGACCACCGCGGCGTCGACCCCGGCGGCGGCGAACGCCTGGAAGGCCATCGCGGTGAGCGCCTCGAACTGGGTCACGCCCTCCTCGGGAGGCAGGCCGAGCCCCTCGGCGGCGGCGCGCACGGCGTCGGCCGCGTCGGCGAAGGCCGCGTCGTCGAGCGGGCGGCCGTCGATCTCGATCCGCTCGGCCCAGTCCTCGATGTGCGGCGAGAGGTAGGTGCCCACCGAGAGCCCCTGCCCCACGAGCGCCGCGGCGGCCAGCCGGCTGGTGGACGACTTGCCGTTGGTCCCCACGACGTGCAGCGACGGCCGCGCCCGCTCGGGGTGGTCCAGCGCCTCCAGCAGCAGCCGGATCCGCTCCAGGCCGAACTTCATCCGCAGGAGGTCGAGCCCCTCGATCCAGGCGCGGGCGGCGGCGGCGCGCTCGGCGACGCTCATGACGACCCCAGCTCGGCCCGCAGCGCCTCGAGCTCCGCGGCGTAGCGCCGCTCCTTCTCCCGCTCGGCCTCGACCAGGTGGTCCGGGGCGCGCTCGATGAAGCGCTCGTTCGCCAGCTGGCGCCGCGCGCGGGCCAGCTCGTTCTCGGCCTCGGCGATGGCCGCCTCGATGCGCCGGCGGTCGGCGTCCGGGTCGGCCGAGGGGTCGTGCACCAGCAGGCGCCCGAAGCCGACGCCGACCACCCGCGCGCCGGGCGCCGGATCGTCGCGCAGGGTGGCGCGGGTGAGCGCCGCGAGCGCCCGCTCGGAGACCGGGACCGCCCGGTCGGCCTCGATGGACACCTCGAGCTCGGCGCGACTGGGGACATCCTGCGCGCTGCGGTACGCGCGGAGGGCGGTAACGACCTCCTTGAGCAGGGCGAACTCGTCCTCGGCACCAGGGTCGCGCGGGCCCGGCGCGCGGGCGGGCGGGTGCGTGGCCATGAGGCCATCGCTGCCCGGCAGGCGCGCCCAGCACTCCTCGGTGACGAACGGCGTGGCCGGGTGCAGCAGCGCCAGGAGCTGCTCCAGCACGTACCCGGCCATCTCCGGCGTGGCCTCGCCCGCCTTCAGGAGCTCCAGGTACCAGTCGCAGTAGTCGTCGAAGACGAGGCGGTACATGCCGGCGGCGTAGCGGCTGAGCTGGAAGGAACCCAACAGCTCGTCCGACTCCTCGATGGCGGCCGCCACGCGGGAGGCGATCCAACGGTCCGCCAGCGTTCGCGCCTCGGGCGCGGCCGACAGCGAGCGGCCGCCGCGGTCGATCACCAGGCGGGCGGCGTTCCACAGCTTGGTCGCGAGCTGGCGGCCCTGGCGGACGCGCTCCTCGTTGAAGCGCACGTCCTGGGTGCTCGACATCATCAGCAGGCCGAAGCGCAGGGCGTCGGCGCCGTGGACGTCGATCAGCTCGAGCGGGTCCACGCCGGTGCCGAGCGACTTGCTCATCCTCCGGCCGTCGGGCGCCTGCACCACCGAGTGGATGTAGACGTCCGAGAACGGGACGTCGTCCATGTACTCGAGGCCCATCATCACCATGCGGGCGACCCAGAGGAAGATGATGTCGCGCGCCGTCGAGAGCACCTGTGTCGGGTAGAAGCGCTCGAGCTCGGGCGTCGGGTCCGGCCAGCCGAGCGTGGCGAAGGGCCACAGGGCCGAGCTGAACCAGGTGTCGAGCACGTCGGGGTCGCGCTCCCAGCCCTCGCCCTCGGGCGCGTCGAGGCCGACGTACACCTCCTCGCCGCGGTACCAGACCGGCAGCTGGTGGCCCCACCAGAGCTGGCGCGAGAGGCACCAGGGCCGGATCTCGTTCATCCAGCGCAGGTAGACCCCGCCCCAGGTGGCCGGGTGGAAGCGGACGCGCTCGTCCTCGACGGCCGCGATGGCCGGCTTGGCGAGCTCGGTCATGTCGCAGAACCACTGGAGCGAGACCAGCGGCTCCACGCGGGCTCCGCTGCGGTGCGAGAAGGGCACGACGTGCGTGTAGTCCTCCTCGGCGCGCAGGAAGCCCTGCTCGCGCAGGTCCTCGACCACGGCCTTCGACGCCTCGGCCGGGGTCAGGCCCGCGTAGCGCTCGCCGGCCTCGGCGGTCATGCGCCCGTCCTCGCCGATCACGTTGATCGCCTCGAGCCCGTGGCGGCGGCCGATCTCGAAGTCGGCCGGGTCGTGCGCCGGGGTGACCTTCAGCGCGCCGGTCCCGAACTCGGGGTCGACGTGCTCGTCGGCGACGATCGGCAGCTCGCGGCCGACCAGCGGCAGCGTGATCGTCTTGCCGATCAGGTCCCGGTAGCGGTCGTCCGCCGGGCTCACCGCGACGCCGGTGTCGCCCAGCATCGTCTCGGGCCGGACCGTCGCCACCACGATCTCGCCCGAGCCGTCGGTGAGCGGGTAGGCGATCGAGATGAGCTTGTCGGTGGTCTCGCGCTCCTCGACCTCGAGGTCGCTGATCGCCGAGCCGAGCCCCGGGTCCCAGTTGACCATGTAGCGGTCGCGGTAGACGTGGCCCTTCTCGTAGAGGTCCACGAAGACGCGCTGCACGGCGCGCGCGTAGCCCTCGTCCATCGTGAAGCGCTCGCGGTCGTAGTCGAGCGTGCAGCCGAGGCGCTTGAGCTGGGCGATGATCTGCCCGCCGTACACCTCGCGCCACTCCCAGACGCGCCGCACGAACTCCTCGCGGCCGAGCTCCTTGCGCGAGATCCCCTGCGCGGCGAGGTCCTTCTCGACCACCGCCTGGGTCGCGATGCCGGCGTGGTCGGTGCCGCAGATCCACTCGGTCACGTCGCCGGCCATGCGCCGCCAGCGCATGAGCAGGTCCTGGATGGTGTTGTTCAGCGCGTGCCCCATGTGGAGCACCCCGGTCACGTTCGGCGGCGGGATCGCGATCGTGAACGCCGGCCCCTCGGCCGACGGATCCGCGTGGGTGATCCCCGAGTCGAGCCAGGCGTCGATCCAGCGAGGCTCGGCCTCGGCGGGATCGAAGCGCTCGGGCTCGGCCCGAAGCCCGTCGGTCTGGGACCGATCCGCGGCGCCCGGCGGGGCGCCCGCGCCGCTGGCCTCGGGCCGGGCTACGCCGACTCCCCGCCCGCCTCGGCCACCCTGCGCCCGCGCGCCTCGGTGACCAGGGTGGGCGGCAGACCCTTCTCGATCGTCTCCTTCGTGACCACGCACTTGCGCACGTCGTCGCGCGAGGGCAGCTCGAACATCACGTCGAGCAGGGCGAGCTCCATGATCGAGCGAAGGCCGCGCGCCCCGGTCTCCCGCTCGAGGGCCTTGTCGGCGACCGCCCGGAGGCTGTCGTCGGCGAAGACCAGGTCGACGTCGTCGAAGCTGAAGAAGCGCCGGTACTGGCGCACCAGGGCGTTCTTCGGCTCGGTCAGGATGCGGACGAGATCGTCGCGCGAGAGCTGGTGCACCGCCGAGATGACCGGCAGGCGGCCGATGAACTCGGGGATGAGCCCGTAGTTCATGAGGTCCTCGGGGAGCACCTGGCTGAAGAGGTCGTGCGAGTCGCGCATGCGGCGGCTCTTCACGTCGGCCGCGAAGCCCACGCTCTTGTTGCCGATGCGCCGCTCGATGATCTTCTCGAGGTTCGCGAACGCGCCACCGCAGATGAACAGCACGTTCGTGGTGTCGATGGTGAGGAACTCCTGGTGGGGGTGCTTGCGGCCCCCCTGCGGCGGCACCGAGGCCACGGTGCCCTCCAGGATCTTCAGCAGCGCCTGCTGGACGCCCTCACCG
>JAWVEV010000015.1:0-21699 GCA_033856535.1 Miltoncostaeaceae bacterium
CGGCGCGGTCCGCGAGTTCCTGCTCGAGGAGTGGCGCTTCGACCGGGTCTACGGGGCCGCGATCGTCGACACCGGCCGCGACCTGGGCGACGAGCTCGGGCGCACGGCGGAGGCCCGCGGCGTGCAGGGCGCGGTGGCCGGCGCGGCGCGCGGCGCGCGCGAAGCCGGGCGGGCGCTCGGCTGGGCCCAGACCGGCCTGGTGCGCAGCTACGCGATCGTGATCGTCGTCGGCGCCGCCGTGATGGGCCTCATCGTGATCCTGGCGGTGCAGTAGCGATGCCCTGGATGACCGCCATCGTGCTCCTGCCGCTCGCGGGGGCGCTCTCGCTCCTCGCGGTGCCCGCCGGCAACCTGCTCCAGGCCCGCATCCACGCGCTGCTGGCCGCCGCCGGCACCGCCGCGCTGGTCATCGGCGCGCTGGTCGTGTTCGACCGCGGCGACGGCGGGCTGCAGCTGGTGGACGACTTCGGCTGGGCCGAGAAGGCGGGCCTCAGCTGGAGCCTCGGCGTCGACGGCCTCTCGATCTGGCTCCTGGCGCTGACCGCCGGCATCTTCCTGCTGGCCGTCGCCGCCGCCTGCTGGCGTCTCCCCGACCGCGGCGCGGGCTACCTGGGCCTGATCCTCGCCGCCGAGACCGGGCTGCTGGGGCTCTTCGCCGCCGGCGACCTGGTGCTCTTCTACGTCTTCTGGGAGGCGATGCTGATCCCGTTCTACTTCCTGATCGGGATCTGGGGCGGGCCGGACCGGCGGGCGGCGACGCTCAAGTTCGTCATCTACACGATGGTCGGCAGCCTGCTGATGCTGGTGGCGATCGTCGCCACGGCCTTCGCGGCTCAGGACGTGACCGGGCAGCTCACCTTCTCGATCGCCGAGCTGCGCGGCGTGTCGTTCAGCGACACGCAGAGCACCTGGCTCTTCCTCGGCTTCGCGATCGCGTTCGCGATCAAGCTGCCGATGTGGCCCTTCCACGCCTGGCTGCCGGACGCCTACCGCGCGGCGCCGCTGGGGGTGACCGTGCTGCTGGCCGCCGTGATGAGCAAGGCCGGCGCCTACGGGTTCATGCGCATCGGCGTGCCGGTCTTCCCGGAGGGCGCGTCCCACCTGGCCCTGCCGATCGCGCTGCTGGCGATCGTCGGGATCGTCTACGGCTCGCTGCTCGCCTGGCGCCAGACCACGATGCGCCTGATCGTGGGCTACGCCAGCCTGGCCCACCTCGGCTTCATCCTGCTGGGGATCATGGCCTTCGACCTGCAGGCCTCCCAGGGGGCGGTGCTGCAGATGGTGAGCCACGGGCTCGTCGTCGCGGCGATCTTCGTGATCGTGGGCGCGCTCTCGCGCGGCGCCGAGGGCGAGACGATCGACGAGGTGAGCGGCCTGTCGGCGCGCGCGTCGGGGCTCGCCGGCGTCTTCCTGATCGTGTCGATGGCCTTCCTGGCGATCCCCGGCTCGAGCAACTTCGTGGGCGAGTTCTTCATCCTGGCCGGCGTCTTCCGCCACGACCCCCTCCTCGCCGGCCTGGCGATGCTCGGCGTGGTCTACGCCGCCGTCTACACGCTGCGCCTGTACCAGGGGACCATGTGGGGCCCGCTGCGCGCCCGTGCGGCCGAGCGGTCCCGCCTGACGGTCCGCGACGCGATCGTGCTCGGCCCGGTGGTGGCCGCCATGCTGTTCATCGCGCTCTGGCCGGCCGGCATCGCCGGCGCCACCGAGGCCGCCCTGGCCCGCGCCGTCGCCCCGGCCCAGCTCGCCGCCGGCCGCCCGCCCGAGGAGATCGCCGCGCCCGTGTCCCAGAACCCGCCGGCCTCGCACCTGCCGCTGCCCGGCGACCCGATCGGCGCCCTCCCGCCCGGCGTCGAGGTGACCCCGTGAGGCGCCCTGTGCGGCTCACGGGGAGGCGAGGGGGACGGCGAAGCCGTCCCGACGAGCGATGAGCGACCTGAACGTCGTCGTCGCGGTCCCCGCCCTGATCACCTCGGGCGTCGCCGTCGCCTGCCTGGGCATCGGCATGGTGCCCAAGCGCGCGGTGCGGCGGCACGGCCCCTCGGCGCTGGCGCTGGCCGGCATCGTGGCCGCCCTGGCGATGTCGATCGCCCTCTGGGGCGAGCGGCAGGAGGGCTTCGGCGGCGGCCTGCGCGCCGACCGCTTCGCGATGCTCCTCAACGTGGTCTTCCTGGTCGCGGCGCTGGCCACGATCGGGCTGGGCTGGCGCGGCGCCGAGGCCGTGGACCGGCGCGGGGAGTACGCCGCGCTGATCCTGATCTCGGTCACCGGGATGATGCTGGTGGCCGCCGCCGGCGACCTGATCACGATCTTCCTCGGGATCGAGCTGTTCTCGGTGGGCCTCTACGTGCTCTGCGCCCTCGAGGTCTGGCGCGAGCGCTCGCTGGAGAGCGGCCTGAAGTACCTGATCGTGGGCTCGATCGGGTCGGCGATCCTGCTCTACGGCCTGACCTTCCTGTTCGGGGCGGTCGGCTCCACCGACCTCGGCGAGATCGGGCGGAACCTCTCCGAGTCGTCGCTCACCGACCGGCCGCTGGTGATCGCCGCGACCGTCCTGATCGTGATCGGCCTGGGCTACAAGGCCTCGGCCGCGCCCTTCCACATGTGGACGCCGGACGTCTACGAGGGCGCGCCGACCACGATCACCACCTTCATGGCCACGGCCACCAAGGCCGCCGCGCTGGCCGCGTTCCTGCGGATCTTCTCCGGCGTCATGGCCGACCTGCTGCCGGACTGGCAGACCGCCCTCGCGGTCCTGGCGGTCGCGAGCATCGTCGTGGGCAACCTGGCCGCGCTGGTGCAGAAGAGCCTGAAGCGGATGCTGGCCTACTCGAGCATCGCCCAGGCGGGGTACCTGCTGATCGGCGTCACGGCCGGCTCGATCCAGGGCGCCGAGGCCACGCTCTACTACCTGCTGGCCTACATGGCGATGACGCTGGCGGCGTTCGCGGTGGTGATCATCCGCGAGAACGAGGTGCCGGACGGCGACCGGATCGCGTCCTTCGCCGGCTACGGGCGCGCCCGGCCCGGCGTGGGCGCGGTGATGGCGATCGCGATGCTCAGCCTGGCCGGCTTCCCGCCGCTCAGCGGCTTCATCGGCAAGTTCCTGCTCTTCGGCTCGGCCGTCGAGGCCCACATGACCTGGCTCGCCATCGTCGGCGCGGTGGGCAGCATGATCAGCCTGGGGTACTACCTCCGCGTGATCGCGGTGATGTGGATGAGCGAGCCGGAGCCGGCGATACTGCGCCGCACGCTGGCGCCGTCCGGCCCGGTGGGCCTGACCACGGTCACCTCGGCCGTGGCGGTGGTGGCCCTGGCCGTCGCGGCCTCGCCGGTGCTGGACGCCTGCCGCGGCGCGGCCGAGGCGTTGCTGGTTCCCTGAGGAGGGTCTGATGGCCGCCGCACCGAGGGTCCTGCTGGTGGTCGATGCGGCCAACATCGACATGACCCTGACCAGCTTCGTGGGGCGGCCCACGCAGCGCGAGCGCCCGGACTTCGGCGTGCTGGCGCGCTGGCTGCGCGACCGCGCCGGCCCGGACCGGCTGGCCGAGGCCTGTGTCTTCGTGAACGTCGCGCCGCAGAACGCCGGCCCGCTGCGCGGCTGGGTGATGTGGCTGCTGGAGCAGGGCTACCGCGTCTTCGCGCGCCCCAAGGTGGGCGCCAGCGACATCGACGAGGACATGGTGGCCCACCTGCGGGCCCGCGCCGACGAGGGCCGGTTGGAGGAGCTGCTGGTCGCCTCCAACGACGCCAAGGCCTTCCTCGAGCCGCTGGAGGACCTCGCCCGCGGCACCGTCCGCGTGCTGGCCCTCGGCTTCGAGGAGTTCGCCGCCGGGCTGGCCGACAGCGCGCTGATCGAGTTCATCGACCTCGAGGACATCCCGGGGCTCTTCGAGAGCAACCTGCCGAACCGCGTCCGCCTGGACCGCCTGCCGCTGGAGGGCCGCTGGTTCGAGCCGGTCAGCCCGCTCGGGGGCGAGCCGGCCTAGCCCTCGCCGAGGCGGTCCCCGGAGGCGCTGGGGGCCGAGGCCTTCCAGGCCTCGTCCTCGGCGGTCCAGTCGCCGGTGATCAGGCGCGCCCCGCGGCCGCGGGTGAGGTAGCTGAAGATCCACCGGACCATGACCAGCAGCCGGTTCTGGAAGCCGATCAGGTACGCCAGGTGCACCACGAGCCAGATCAGCCAGGCGACGGCGCCGCCGACGCGCAGCCCGCCGATCTGAGCGACCGCCCGGGCCCGGCCGACCGTGGCCAGGCTCCCCTTGTCGTGGTAGCGGAAGGCCGTCGGGATCGCGCCGCCGCCGAGCCGGGCGCGGACGACGGAGGCGGCGAAGCCGCCCTGCTGCATCGCCACCGGCGCCACGCCGGGGAGCTGGCTGCCGGTCTCGGGGTCCTCCAGCGCCGCCATGTCGCCGATCGCGAAGACCTCGGGGTGGCCGGGGAGGGTGAGGTCCGGCAGCACCCGGATGCGCCCGCCGCGGTCGCGCTCGGCGCCGGCCGCCGCGGCCAGGATCCCGGCAAGCGGCGCGGCGGCGACGCCGGCGGCCCACATCGCCGTGCGCGCCGCGATGCGCTCCTCGTGACCGTCGGCCAGGCGCACGGCCACGGAGGCCTCGTCGAGGTCGACGACGGTGCGCCCGGTGAGCACGCTCACGCCGAGCTCGGTGAGCTGCTTGGCCGCCATCGCCTGGAGCTTGGGGGGGAAGCCGGGAAGAGGGTGGTCGGCCGCCTCGACCAGCAGCACGCGGGTCTCGGCCGGGTCGAAGGCGCGGAAGTCGTGGCGCATCGTGTCGCGCGCGATCTCGGCGATCTGGCCGGCCATCTCGACGCCGGTCGGCCCGGCGCCCACGATCACGAAGGTGAGCCAGGGGGCGCGCAGGCTCGCGTCCGGCTCGGCCTCGGCGGCCTCGAACGCCAGCAGGATCCGCCGGCGCAGCTCAAGCGCGTCCTCGATCGTCTTCAGCGGCGGCGCCTGGCGCTGCCACTCGTCGTGGCCGAAGTACGAGTAGCGCGCGCCGGCGGCGACGATCAGCGAGTCGTAGGGCAGGGCGAGGTCCTCGTCCTGGCCGGCGCCGCGCGCGAGCCGCACCCGGCCGCCGACGAGATCGACCTCGCGCACCTCGCCCAGCACCACGCGCACGTTGCGCTGCTTGCGGAAGACCGCGCGCAGCGGCTGCGCGATCTCGCCCGGCGCCAGCGCGCCGGTGGCCACCTGGTACAGCAGCGGCTGGAAGAGGTGGAAGTTGCGCCGGTCCACCAGCGTGACGTCGACCTCCGCCCCGCGGAAGGCGCGCGCCGCGTAGAGGCCGCCGAAGCCGCCGCCCACGATCACCACCCGGTGGCGACGTCCCGCCCCGTTCTGGCCCACCGTCCCGCCGCTCACCACGTCCTCCCGCGATCGGCCCCCGGCCCCTATGCCCGGCCGAAGGCGCACACCAACCTTGTCACCCCGGGGCCTTTCGCGCCCTCAGGACCAGCTGCGCGGCGGTCAGGATCAGCAGCGCCGCGAAGCCGATCCGCAGGACCCGCTCCGGCGCGGCGTCGGCGATCAGCGCGCCGGCCACGGCCGTGCCGGCCGACATCACGCCGATCGCGACCGCGTCGCGCCAATTGACCTGCCCGGCCTTGCTCTGGCGCCACGAGCCCAGCAGGGCGACCGGGATGATCGCGAGCAGCGAGGTGGCCTCGGCCTCCAGCTGGCCCAGCCCGATGACCAGGGTGAGGGTCGGGACGAAGATGACGCCGCCGCCCACGCCGAACAGGCCCGCCACCGCGCCGGCGGCGACCCCGAGGACGATGACCGCCAGGGCCTCGAGGATCACGACAGCACCAGCCGGATCGCCACCAGCACCAGCAGCGCCGCGAACGCGTAGGTCAGGTTCTTCGAGGAGAGGCGCGCCTTGAGCCAGAGCCCGACGCTCAGGCCCGCCATGGCGGGGAGCCCGATCAGGATCGCCTTGCTCCAGTCGACGTTCCCGAGCGCGCCGTGCGCGATCGTGCCGACCGCCGAGGTGAAGATGATCGCCGCCAGCGAGGTGGCGGTCGCGATGCGCGCGTCGTAGGCGAGCAGCGTGATCAGCAGCGGCACGATGATGATGCCGCCGCCGACGCCGAAGAGCGCGGAGAAGAGGCCCGCCACCAGGGCGATGCCGCCCAGGCGGATCAGGCGGTCGCGGCCGTCGAGGGCCGCGGGGCTGCTAGCGTCGCCCGCCGTGACCGCCTCCTCTCGGCTGGCCGAGGTCCTGGCCGCGATGCGCGCCCGGCCCGCCGAGAGCGCCGTCCTGTGCGACGTGGACGGCACCCTCGCGCCGATCGTCGCGCGCCCCGAGGACGCGGCCCTGCTGCCCGGCGCGCGCGAGGCCCTCGCCGAGGTGCGCGAGCGCTATCGCCTGCTGGGCTTCATCAGCGGCCGCGGCCTGGCCGACCTCGAGCGCATCGTCGGCCTGCCGGGCTGCGCCTATGCCGGCAACCACGGCATGGAGCTGCACCCGCCGGGCGAGGACCCCCGCATCGCGCCCGAGGTCGAGCCGCACCTGCCGGCCGTGCGCGACTTCGCCGCCCGCTTCCCGACGGCGGGGCAGGCGGCGCTCGGGATCACGCTCGAGGACAAGGGCGCCACGCTGAGCTTCCACTACCGCCGCGCCCGGGACGCCGCCGCCGCGCGGGCCGCCTGCGACGACGAGATCGCGCCGGCCGCGCGGGCCGCCGGCCTGTCGACCCACGGCGGGCGGATGGTCCTGGAGGTGCGGCCGGCCGCGCCGGTCGACAAGGGCACCGCCGCGCGCGCCCTGCTGGAGGGCGCCGGGGTCCGCGCGGCGCTCTACGTCGGCGACGACCGCACCGACGCCGACGCGTGGCGGGCGCTGCGGGGGCTGGCCGCCGAGGGGCGCCTGGAGCACGCGGCGGCCGTCGTGGTGACCAGCGCCGAGCTCGATCCGGCGGTCCGGGCGCAGGCCGACCTCGAGGTGGCGGGTCCGGAGGGCGCCCTGGCGCTTCTCCGCGCACTGCTGGCCGGCTGACGCCGGCGCCCGCTGCGTCATCCGGCCCGGAGCGCCGCCAGCTCCTCCCACGGCCGCGCGTTGCCGATGTCGGCCGCGGTCGCGCCGGCCCGCCGGGCGACGGTCACCCCGAGGTGCACCAGGTCGAGCGCCGCGCCCCCGTGGGCGTCCGAGCCGATGGTCAGGCGGGCGCCGGCGCGCAGCGCCTCGCGCGCCATGGCGTCGTTCAGGTCCAGCCGGCGCGGCTGCGAGTTCACCTCCAGGAAGGTGCCGGTCTCGGCGGCGGCCGCCACCACCCGCGCCAGGTCGAGCGGCGCGGCCTCGCGCCGGCCCAGCATGCGCCCGGTGGGGTGGCCGATCGCGTCGACGTGCGGCGACGCGATGGCCGCCAGCACGCGATCGGTGATCCGCTTGGCGTCCTGCCGGAACCCCGAGTGCAGGCTCGCGGTGACCCAGTCGAAGCCGGCCAGCAGGTCGTCCTCGAAGTCGATCCGGCCGTCGGCGAGGATGTCCACCTCGGTCGCCTTCAGGACCAGGATGCCCGGGTCGGAGGCGTTCAGCTCGTCGATGACCTCCCACTGGCGCCGGACCCGGTCGGGCTCCAGGCCGCCGGCCATCCGCAGGCTCTGGGAGTGGTCGCTGATCGCGACGTACGCGTAGCCGCGCAGGCGCGCCGCGGCGGCCATGGCGGCGATCGTCTCGCGCCCGTCGCTCCAGTCCGAGTGCACGTGGAGGTCCCCGCGCAGGTCGGCGGCCTCGACCAGCGCCGGCAGCTCCCCGGCCAGGGCGGCCTCGAGCTCGCCGACGTCCTCGCGCAACTCGGGCGGCACCGGGGCGAGGCCGAGCGCCCGGTAGACCTCGTCCTCCTCGGCGTGGCGGGCGACCGCCCCGTCGCGGTCGGCGATCCCGTGCTCGGAGACCGAGAGGCCGCGGCGGACCGCGTGCTGGCGCAGGCGCACGTTGTGCGGCCCGGACCCGGTGGCGTGCTGGAGCAGGTTGCCGAACGACTCGGGCGGGCCGGTGGCGAGCTCGGCGCGGATGCCGGCGTGGAGCCGGACCGCGCTGCGGGCCGCGCCGCCGCCGAGGGGCGCCTCGACCGACGCGTGCTCGCGGAAGGCCGCGTGGAGCCGCTCGGGCGCGGTCGTGCCGGCCACCAGGTCGATGTCCTTCACCGACTCCACCCCGCGGCGCACGCTGCCGGCCACCGCGATGCGGGCCGAGGGGTCGGCCAGGGCCAGGTCGCGCGCCAGCTCCTCGGCGAGGTCGCGGGCCAGGCCCAGGCTCATGCGGGCGTCGCCGCCCTCGCCCTGCGCCGCGGCCTCCAGCCCCTCGATGATGGCGGCCTCGGTCTTCTCGCCGAAGCCGGCCAGGCCGCGCAGGCGGCCGGCGCGGACCGCGGTCTCGAGCTCCTCGAGCGACGTCACGCCCAGCTCGTTCCAGAGCGTCACCGCCCGGCGCCGGCCGATGCCGCGCAGCCCGGCCACGCGCACCAGGCCCTCGGGCGTCCGCGCGCGGGCCTTGGTCAGCGCGCTGATCTCGCCGGTGTCGGCCAGCTCGAGGATCTTGGCCTGGATGGTCGTGCCGATGTCCGGCAGCTCCACCGCGCGGCCGGCCCTCGCCATCGCCGTCACCGACTCGCCGGCACCCCGGATCCGGGCCGCGGCCCGCCGGTAGGCCATCACCCGGTGGCTCACGGCGCCCTCGAGCTCCAGCAGGTCGCCGAGCAGCTGGAGCTGGTCGGCCACCTCGCGGTTGGTCGGCGCCGGCGCGGGCACCGGGCCAGTTTACGAGGCTGTGAGCGCACCGCCCCCGGCGGGTCGTGGGAGCCGAGTCCGTTGCTACGATCGCCCGGGCCCGAGGGAAAGGGGGGACGGTGCAGGCACTGGCTTCGCGTCGTGGTGCCACCGTCGTCCTCGCCGTCGCGGCGGTGGCCCTGGTGGTCCTGATCGGCTTCCTGGCCGAGCAGCTCGGCGGGCGGGCGACGGTGAACCCGCTCTCGCCGGCCTCGGGCGGCGCGGTCGCGGCCGCCGCGCCCACGGTGGTGTTCTCGCTGGGCGGCGCCGACACGGTGCGCCAGCTGCGCGTGAGCCTGGACGGGAAGGACCGGACGAAGCGCATCACGCGCTCCGGCAGCCGGGTGTCGCTGCGCGCCGGGCGGCTGGGCGAGGGCGTGCACACCGTCGAGGTGACGCTCGAGAGCACCAACCCCTTCTCAGGCACGGTCGAGAAGCGCTGGCAGTTCGCGGTCGACCGCACCCCCCCGAAGCTGGCCGTGGC
Source organism: Miltoncostaeaceae bacterium (assembly GCA_033856535.1). Classification (GTDB taxonomy): domain Bacteria; phylum Actinomycetota; class Thermoleophilia; order Miltoncostaeales; family Miltoncostaeaceae; genus JAWVEV01. Next base: position 9,273 of record JAWVEV010000015.1, read on the forward strand.
GCGGCCGGCGACCGGGACCATCAGCCGCCGGCACGCGGTGCTCTTCCGCGGCACGGCCGAGCCCGGCGCCGAGGTCCGCGTCGAGTTCCGCGGCGGCGAGGCGACGGCCGCGGCCGGCGAGGACGGCGCCTGGCGGGTGGAGACGCGGCTGCCCGAGGGCGACGTCGCGGCCGAGATCACGGCCGTCGACCGCGCCGGCAACGCTACGAAGACGTCCCGCCGGCTGAGGGTCGACACGATCCCGCCGCGGCTGGACGTGAGCCGCCCGGCGCGGGGCGAGGTGCTCACCGCCACCAACGCGCCGACGATCTACGGGTCGATCCCCGGCGAGGACCTCGGGCCGGTGCTCTTCACCGCGACCGTGAACGGCGAGCGGGTGCAGCGCATGCGCGGCTCCTCCGCGATCGCGGGGGTGGAGGGGGAGTCGGTGGACCCGTCCTCCGGCCCGCTGCGGATCGACGGCGAGCGCTTCGCGCTCTCGGTGGGCTACCTGCCTCAGGGGCGCAACCGGATCGCCATCGCGGCCCGCGACGCGGCCGGCAACGTGCGGCGGCGGAGCCTCACCGTCCTGGTCGACTCCACCGACCGCTTCGGCGAGGACGACATGCGCCTGGGCGCCCGCGGCCCGGACGCCAAGGAGCTCCAGCGCCGCCTGCGCGAGCTGGGGGCGCTGACGGGCAGGCTCACCCCGGTGCTCGACCGGCGGACCGCGGCGGGCCTGCGCGATTTCCAGAAGGACCGCCGGCTCCCGGTCAGCGGCGTGGTGGACGAGCCCACGCGGCACGCGCTGCTCGGCCGGCTCGTGGTCAACATCGGGCAGCGCAAGCTGCGGCTGATCCGCGCCGGCAAGGTCGTGAGGACCTACGAGGTGGCCGTGGGGATGCCCGGGCACCCGACCCCGACCGGCACCTACGCGATCGTGAAGATGGAGGTCGACCCGACCTGGTCGCCGCCGGACTCGCCCTGGGCGGAGGGCCTCGGACCGATCCCGCCCGGCCCGGGGAACCCGCTCGGCACGCGCTGGATCGGCACCTCCTCGCCGGCCATCGGCATCCACGGGACCTACGACGACGCCAGCATCGGCACGGCCGCCAGCCACGGCTGCATCCGGATGCACATCCCCGACGTCGAGAAGCTCTACGACCAGGTCGCGCTCGGGATGGAGGTGCGCTTCGTCGCCTGAGCCCCCCGAGCCGCTCGAGCTGACCGACGCCGGCTGGGACGCCGACGTGCTGGCGCGTCCCGGCCCCGTGCTGGTCGACTTCTGGGCGCCCTGGTGCAAGCCGTGCGAGCTGGTGAAGCCGATCGTGCGGGACCTGGCCGCCCGGCACGCCGGCCGGGTCACGCTCGGCACGCTGAACGTCGAGGCGCACCCGCGCAGCGCGGCCCGCTACGACGTGCTAACGCTTCCCACCCTGATCCTGTTCCGCGACGGCGACCCGGTCCAGCGGGTGACCGGCGCGGTGAAGGCCGACAAACTGGAGCGCGCCATGTCCCCACACCTGACGAGCGGCTGATGCCGGCGGTCTACTTCCAGCTCGGGCACGTGCAGCCCTTCGCCAAGATGTCGGCGGAGCGGTTGCCCGGCCAGGACGGGGTGACCCTGGTCAAGGGCGACGACAAGCTGGTCGGCCTGCGCCTCGACGAGCCCCGGATGGTGATGCGGCTGCCCGAGATCATCGAGCAGCTCGGCCTCGACCCCGACCGCGTCTGGAACCGGCTGCGCGCCGACGACGACGTGATGCTCGGCCGGCGCGCGCAGACGGGCGGAGGCTGGGGGCCCTAGGTCCCCGCCGCGGCCACGGTGCGCGCCTGGCACATCCGTGACTTCGACGCCGCCGACCTGGACGACGCCGTCCGGGTCTGGAGCGCCACGGCCGAGGCGCGCCCGCTGCCGTTCGTCGTCGCGGAGGTCATCGAGGCCCTGAACGGCGGGGCGCCGGCGGTGGTGGCCGTCGCCGGCGGGCACGTGGTGGGCACCTGCGTCGCGCGGGTGAGCGGCGAGCGGGCCTGGGTGCTGCGCATCGCGATCGACCCGGAGTGGCGCGGGCGCGGCATCGGATCCGCCCTCCTGCGCGGGCTGGAGGAGCGCCTGCTGCGGATGGGCGTGCGGCGCATCGCGGCGCTGCTGCCCGAGGGGACCGGCGTGGGCCGCGAGGCCTTCCTCCACCAGGGGTACGAGCTCACGCCCGGCGTCGAGTACTTCGAGAAGCGCGAGCGCCTGCGCCCGGCCGACGTGGGGCTGCTGGGCTCCATGGGCGGGCGGCTGATCGACCGGGCGGCCTGGGACGAGCAGGCCGGGATGGCCGAGACCAAGGCGCTCATCGAGCGCCGGATCGTGGCGCCGCTCGCCGAGCCCGAGTTGGCCGCGCGGCACGGCGTGGCTCCGCCGAAGGCCGTGATCCTGTTCGGCCCGCCGGGCACCGGAAAGACCACCTTCGCCAAGGGCGTCGCCGGGCGCCTCGGGTGGCCCTTCGTCGAGCTCTTCCCCAGCCGGCTCGCCGCCGAGGGCGCCGACGGGCGGGCGCACGCCCTGCGCGAGTTCTTCGACCTGGTCCACGACGTCGAGGCCCTGGTGCTGTTCATCGACGAGGTCGACGAGATCGCCGGCCGGCGCAGCGCCCGGCCGGACACGGAGGGCGTGACGAACGAGCTGCTGAAGGCGATCCCGGCCTTCCGCGGCCGCGACGACCGGCTCCTGGTCTGCGCGACCAACTCGGTGCGCGACCTCGACCCGGCGCTGCTGCGGCCGGGCCGCTTCGACTACGTGCTGCCGATCGGCCCGCCCGACGCGCCCGCCCGACGCGCCCTGTGGAGCCGCTTCGCGGAGGGGATCACGCCCGAGCCCGTCGACGTGGAGGAGCTGGTCGCGAGCACCGAGCTGTTCACGCCGGCCGACGTCGAGTTCGCCGCGCGCAAGGCGGCCCAGGCGGCGTTCGAGCGGGCGCTGGCCGAGGGGGTCGACTCACCGGCCGGCGACGCCGACTTCCGGGCCGCCGTCGCGGCCACCCGCCCCACCCTCACCCGCGCGCTCGTGCGCGAGTTCGAGGAGGACATCGAGCGGTTCGCCCGCTTTTAAAGCTCGGCGCGGTCCAGCCGGAGGGCCACCGGCTCGCCCTCCAGGACGTGCTCCTCGTGGCGCACTCCCGCGAACGGGGCGCCGTGGCCCACCGTCAGCCGGACTGCCAGGGTGTCGGCCGCGATCTGCTCGCGGTGGGCGTCGATCGCCTCGCGGGCCGGGCCGGAGCCGTCCAGGTGGAGCGCGATGCGCTCCTCCACCCGCAGGCCCGCGGCCTTGCGCGCGTTCTGGACCGCGTGGGTGATCTCCCGGGCCAGGCCCTCGCGCCGCAGCTCCGGCGAGAGCTCGGTGGCGAGGCCCACGGCAACCCCGGCGCTCTGACCCACCGCGTAGCCCTCGGTGGGCCGCGCCTCGCGCAGAAGCTCCTCGGCGTCGAGCAGCTCGCGGGCGCCGCCGACGATGATCTCCACCCGCTCGCCGGCATCCAGCGCCCGGGCGGCGGCGGCCGAGTCCAGGGCGGCGACCGCCTCGGCCACCTCGGGCATGCGCGCCCCGAAGCGCGGCCCCAATTTCCGGTAGTTCGGCTTCACCGAGACGTCCACCAGCTCGCCCGGGTCGCTCACCAGGCGCACGGACTTCACGTTGAGCTCCTCGGCGACCAGCCCGATCAGGCCGTCGACCGCCCCGGCCACGCCCGGCGGGCAGGCCACCACGGCCTCGGCCAGCGGCTGGCGCACCTTCAGCTTCGCCTCGTTCCGCGCGCCGCGGCCGAGCGTGACCGCCTCGCGCACCGCGTCCATCGCCGACTCGAGGCCGGGGTCGCGGCGGCCGCGCGAGGCGGGCCAGTCGGCCAGATGGACGCTGTCGGGCGCCTCCGGGTCGTGCGCGGCCACCAGCGTGCCGTAGAGCTCCTCGGCGACGAACGGCGTGAACGGCGCCAGCAGCAGCGCCACCGTCGCGAGCGCCTCGTGCAGGGTCGCGAAGGCCGCGCGACGGTCGGGCTCGCCGCCCTCCTCGCGCCCGCGGTCGGCCGCCCAGAAGCGCCGGCGCGAGCCGCGCACGTACCAGTTGCTGAGGTCGTCGACGAAGGCCTCGATCGCGCGGCCGGCACCGGTCGCGTCGTAGTCCTCCATGCGCGCCGTGACGTCCTCGACCAGGCCGTCGAGCCGGGCGAGGATCCAGCGGTCGAGCGGGCGGCGCGCCTCGGCCGGCGGGTCCTCGCCGCTCCCGGGCGCCCAGCCGTCGGGCAGCGAGGCGTAGGTGACCAGGAACGAGAAGGTGTTCCAGAGGCGCAGCAGGAAGCCGCGCATCGCCTCGTCGACCGCCTCGAGGCTGAAGCGGAACGACTCCCACGGGCTCTGCGCGGTGAGCAGGTACCAGCGAAAGGGGTCCGCGCCCTGACGGTCGAGCACGGTCCAGGGCTCGATCACGTTGCCCCGGCTCTTGCTCATCTTCTGGCCCTCGCCGTCGAGGATCAGGCCGAGGCAGACCACGTTGCGGAACGCGGTCTGGTCGTGGAGCAGCGTGCCCTCGGCGAGCAGCGAGTAGAACCAGCCGCGCGTCTGGTCGAGCGCCTCGCAGATGAAGTCGGCCGGGAAGCGGCCGGACAGGTCGCCGCCGGTGTCGAACGGGTGGTGCACCTGCGCGAACGGCATCGCGCCGCTGTCGTACCAGACGTCCAGCACCTCGGGCACGCGGCGCATCGCGCCGCCGCAGCCGCACGCCAGGGTGACGTCGTCGACGAAGGGCCGATGGGGGTCGAAGCCCTCCGCCAGCGGCTCCTGCGCCCGCTCGCGCAGCTCGGCGAACGAGCCGACGACCGCGATCTCCTCGCACGCCTCGCACCGCCAGAAGGGCAGCGGCGTGCCCCAGTAGCGCGAGCGCGAGATGGCCCAGTCGACGTTGCCGCGCAGCCACTGGCCGAAGCGCCCATCGCGCACCCGCTCGGGGTGCCAGCCGATGCCGTCGTTGAGCTCCAGCATCCGGTCGCGGACCGCGGTGGTGCGGATGTACCAGGACGGCTGGGCGTAGTAGAGGAGCGGCGTCGAGCAGCGCCAGCAGTGCGGGTAGGAGTGCGTGAAGGGCTCGTGGCGCAGCAGCCGGCCGCGCTCCCGCAGGTCGTCGATCAGGCCCTGGTCCGCGTCCTTGACGAAGTGGCCCTCGAAGGGAGCGACCGCCGGCCCGAAGCGGCCCTGGGCGTCGACCGGGTTCGGCGCCTCCAGCCCGTGCTCGCGCGCGACCGCGAGGTCGTCCTCGCCGAAGGCCGGCGCGATGTGGACGATGCCGGTGCCGTCGTCGGCGGTCACGAAGCCGGCGGGCACCACCAGGTGGGCGCCGGGCACGTAGGGGAAGGGCGGCTCGTAGGCGCGGCCCACCAGCTCGGAGGCCTCCAGCAGCGCCGCCGGGCGGGCGTCCTCGCCCAGCACCTCGGCCACCCGCGCCTCGGCCAGGATCAGCGTCTCGCCGCCGTGCTCGACGGCGGCGTACCGCATGGCCGGATTGACCGCGACGGCCTGGTTGGAGGGCAGCGTCCAGGGGGTGGTGGTCCAGACCAGCAGGGAGGTCCCGGGCTCGTCGGCCAGCGGGAAGCGGACGTAGACCGAGGGGTCCTCGACGTCCATGTAGCCCAGCGCGACCTCGTGGCTCGAGAGCGCCGTGCCGCAGCGCGGGCAGTACGGGACGACCTTGTCGCTCTCGTGGATCAGGCCCCGCGACCAGAGCTCGGACAGGCTCCACCAGACGCTCTCGATGTAGTCCGTGTCCATCGTGCGGTAGGCCCGGTCGGTGTCGATCCAGAAGCCGATCCGCTCGGTGAGCCGCTCCCACTCCTCGAGGTAGGTGAGCACCGACTCGCGACAGAGCGCGTTGAAGCGCGCGATGCCGTATGCCTCGATCTCGGGCTTGCCCGAGATGCCCAGCTGGCGCTCCACCTCGAGCTCCACCGGCAGGCCGTGGCAGTCCCAGCCGCCGCGCCGGTCGACGAAGCGCCCGCGCATCGTCTGGAAGCGCGGGTAGACGTCCTTGAAGACGCGCGAGAGCACGTGGTGCGAGCCCGGGCGGCCGTTGGCGGTCGGCGGGCCCTCGTAGAAGACGTACGGCGGCGCGCCCTCGCGCAGCTCCATGCTGCGCGCGAAGACGCGGCCCTCGCGCCACCCCGCCAGCACGCGCTCCTCCATCAGCCGCCAGTCGGCGGCCGGCCCGACCTCGCGCCAGCCCACGGCTATGCGGCTCGGACGGCGCGCGGCTCCAGGACGGCGCGCACCTCGAAGAAGTCCTCGAACGGGACGAACGGGACGCCCTCGGCGCGCAGGTGCTCGGCCAGCCCGTCGCGCGCGAGGATCAGGTCCGCCGCCTTGGCGGCGCAGCGGTCCGAGATGCCGTCGCCCAGGTAGACCAGCCGCTCGCCGCGGCGGTACCGGGCCAGGTCGTGGCGCTTGCAGGGCCGGCCGCAGTGCTCGCAGCGCTCGCCCCGATCGGACCAGACCAGCTCGCAGCCCTCGGCGGAGAAGCGGGCCTCGTGGCTGTGGATCGTCAGGCCCGTGATGCCGGCCTCGGCGAGGATCGCGTCGATCACCGTGCGGAAGCCCGAGGAGAGCACCACCAGCCGGTGCCCGCGGTCGCGCGTCCACGCCAGGAACTCGTGGAATCCGGCCCGGATCGGCGCGTCGCGCAGCACCGCCTCGAGCACCTCGTCGCGGGTCGCGCGGACCTCGGCGAACTGGCGCTCCATGGCCTGCTCGAGCGAGAGCTCGCCGGCCCGCAGCGCCGGCTCGATCGCCCCCCACACACCCTTCTCGCCGAAGGTCTCGACGATCACGTGGAGCGTGTCGCGCCGGGTGATCGTCCCGTCGAAGTCGCAGGCGATGAGGAGGCGCTCCACCGTTCGGACGGTACCAGAGCCCGCCCGGAGGCCCCCGGTAGGATCCGCGCGTGAGCACGCGCGTGATCGCGGTGATCGGGCCCGGGGCGCCGGACGACGGACCCGCCGCGCGCGACTCGGAGGAGTGCGGCCGCCTGCTGGCCGCCGCGGGCGCGACGGTGGTCACCGGCGGGCTCGGCGGGGTCATGGCCGCCGCCGGCCGCGGGGCGAAGGGCGCCGGGGGCACGGTCGCGGCGGTCCTGCCCGGCGACGACCCCGGCGCGGCGCGGACGCCGGCCGACGTGGTCATCGCGACGGGCGCCGGCGAGGCCCGCGACCTGGCGGTGGTGGCCTCGGCCCAGGCGGTGATCGCGGTCGGTGGCGGGTGGGGGACGCTCGCCGAGATCGGCCTGGCCCGGAAGCTCGGGCGCCCGGTGGTGCGGCTGCGCTCGTGGCGCATCGACGCGCCCGAGGGCGAGCCCGACGCCGACGTGGGCCCGTCGGCCGCGACCCCGGCCGAGGCCGTGCGGCTGGCGCTGGAGGCGGCGTCATAGCCGCGCCGCGACCGATCTTCCTCCACGGGTCGGGGGGCGACCGCCGCGCCTGGGCGGCTCAGGACCGGCGTTTCGAGCGCGCGGTCACCCTGGCCCTGCCGGGCCACCCGGACGGGCCCGCCCTGCGCAGCGCCGCCGAGCTCGCGGACGCGGTCGCGCCGATGGTGGAGGCCATCCGGGGCCCGAAGGCCATCGTGGGCCACTCGCTCGGCGGCGCCGTGGCGCTCGAGCTGGCCCGCCGGCACCCCGAGCTGGTCGCCGGCCTGGTGCTGCTGGCCACCGGCGCCCGGCTCCCGGTGCCGGACGGGGTGATGGAGAGCCTGCGCGCGGACTTCGCCGCCGAGTGCGAGCGGGTCATCGCCGGCAGCTTCGTCGCGGGCCCCTCGCGCGCCGCCGACCGGGCCCGCGAGGCGATGCATGCGGCCGGCCCGGCGACGCTCGAGGCCGACTACGCCGCCTGCGCCGGATGGGACGCGCGCGGCGCGCTCGGCGAGATCCGGGCGCCGGCGCTGGTGATCGCGGCCGGGGAGGACCGGCTCACGCCGCCCTGGCTCCAGGAGGAGCTGACGCGCGAGCTGCCGCTGGCCCAGATGGCGCTGGTGCCCGGCGCCGGTCACGCGGTGATGGCCGAGGCGCCCGGCGCGGTGAACCTGCTGATCGCCGCCTACCTGGCCCGGCTCGAGCTCAGCCTCGACGAGATGTAATGCCCCGGATCGCGCTGATCGTGAACCCGGTCGCGACCCGCCTGCGCCCGGGCCACCGCGAGCGGGTCGTGCGGGTGCTGGCGCCGGCCGGGCTCACCTGGGTCTGGGCCACCGCGAGCGGGGGCGACGCCGTCCGGCTGGCGAACCTCGCGGCCGACGAGGGCGCCGACGTGGTGGTCACGCTGGGCGGCGACGGCACCGCCGCGGACGTCGCCGGCGCCCTGGCCGGCCGCGCGGTGGCGATGGCGCCGCTCCCCGCCGGGAGCACCAACGTGTTCGGCCGGGCGGCGGGGTGGCCGGCGGCGCTCGACCCCGCGATCGCCGCGGTCGGCGCCCGGGTCGCCCGGGGGAGCATCCGCTCGCTGACGCTGGGACGGATCGCTGCCGGCGGCGTGGAGCGCACCTTCTGCGTCAATGCCGGCGTCGGCATCGACGCCGAGACCACCGACTGGGTCGAGGCGCGGCCCCGGCTGAAGCGCCGGCTGCGCCAGGGCGCCTTCGTGATCGGCGCCACCCGGGCCGGCCTTCGCCGGAGCCCGGCGATCCGCGTGAGCGCCGACGGCGGCGCCGAGATGGCGGCCGCGACGCTGATCGCGGCCTGCGGCGGGCCCTACGCCTGGCTCGGCCGCCGGCCGCTCGACCTGGTGCCCGGCGCCGACTTCGACGGCGTGCTCGCCTGGCTCGCCGTGCTGCGGGCCCGGCCCCACGAGCTGGCGCGGCTCACCGCCCGCGCGCTCCGCGGCGGGGCGCTCGAGGGCCATGCGGCCCTGATTCACGGGCGCGCCGGCCGCGAGCTGGTCGTGCGCGCCGACGCCCCGGTCGCCGTGCAGGCCGACGGCGAGCCGCTGGGCCGCCACACCGAGGTGCGGATGCGCCCCGGGCCGGCGCTGCGGCTCATCGCCTTCTAGGAGGGACCCCTCAAGTGATCGCGCCGCGGCGCCGATGGGGGGGGACATGTCCCGAGCAAGGAGGGCTCCGGATGCCCAGCACGACCGCGGCGGTACGCGACGACGTGCGGACCTTCCTCGAGCACGCCGTGCGCGTCGCCCGGGCGGAGCCCGACGACCCGCCGCTCCCGCACCTGATCACCTGGCAGCGCCACCTGGCGGCCTCCCTCGGGGTGCTCCCGCGTCACGCCCGCACCAACCGGGAGCTGCTCGACGGCGCACTGCGGCTCCAGCGCCTGGTGCGCGGGCTGCCCGACCCGATCGTCACCTCGCCGCCATTCGACGCGCGCCGTGCGCACGCCGCCATGGTCGCCGCGGTCCCGTACCCTTCTCCGGCGTAGACCGACGCGGGGCACCCGGCCCCGACGCGCGAACTGGGAGGGGACGACGTATGGCGGCTGACCGACGCGCCGAGGTGACGTGGGAGGGCGAGCTCCAGACCGGCAAGGGCGAGGTGACCCTCGCGAGCAGCGGCAGCGGGACGTTCCCCGTCAGCTGGCCGTCGCGGACCGAGGAGCCGGACGGGCGGACGAGCCCCGAGGAGCTCCTCGCCGGCGCGCACGCCGCCTGTTTCGCGATGGCCTTCTCGGGCGGCCTCGGCCGGGCCGGCACCCCGCCGGAGCGGCTGGACGTCACCGCGACCGTGACCTTCGTCCCTGGCACCGGGGTGACCACCTCGAAGCTGGTCGTGCGCGGTGTGGTGCCGGGCCTCGACCAGGCGGGCTTCGCCGAGGCCGCCGAGGCCGCCGAGGGCCGCTGCCCGGTCTCCAACGCCATCCGCGGCAACGTCGAGGTCACCATGGAGGCGACCCTGGCCTCGTAATGACCCCGGAAGGGCTCGCAACGAATTCCCGACCTCATCGGCCCCCGGTAGTGGCCGATGTCTAGGAGGGACTCGACGTCCCGTTCCTCGAGGGCGGCTCCAGCCGCCCCGCGGCGACGGCCGAGCCGTCGCCCATGGGGAGCTCCCGGTAGGCGCCGAGGCGCCGGTAGCGCTCGCCGCGCTGCCGGCGCCGGTCGGCCGGGCTGAGCGCGCGCAGCTCGCGCAGCGTCCGCGAGAGGTACCCGTCGAGCAGGCGGGCGGCCTCGTCGTGGTCCTTGTGGGCCCCGCCCGGCGGCTCGGGCACGACCGAGTCGGCGATGCCCCAGCGGTAGCAGGTCGCCGCGGTGGGCTGGAAGGCCGCGGCGGCGTCGCGGGCCTTGCCGGCGTCGCGCCAGAGGATGGCCGCACCGCCCTCGGGCGAGATCACCGAGTAGGTGGAGTGCTCGAGCATCACCACGCGGTCGGTCAGGCCGAGCGCGAGCGCCCCGCCCGAGCTGCCCTCGCCGATCACGACGGCCACCGTGGGCACCCGCAGGCGCAGCATCACCTGCATGCTGCGGGCGATCGCCCCGCCCTGGCCGCGCTCCTCGGCGCCGGCGCCCGGGAAGGCCCCCGGCGTGTCGATGAGCGTGATCACCGGCAGGCCGAGCTTGTCGGCGATGGCCATGACGCGCATCGCCTTGCGGTAGCCCTCGGGCCCGGGCATGCCGAAGTTGCGGTAGGCGCGGTCGCGCGCGTCGCGGCCCTTCTGGTGGCCGATGATCGCGACCGGCTCGTCGCGGTAGCGGCCGATCCCCGCGACGATCGCCGGATCGTCGCCGTACAGGCGGTCGCCGTGGAGCTCCTCGAATTGGGGCGCCAGCCGCTGGATGTAGTCCAGCGGGTACGGGCGGTCCTGGTGCCGCGCCAGCTGGACGGTCTCCCAGACGGCCGAGGCGGTGTCGGGGGTGCCGCCGCCGAGGCGATGGGCCAGCCGGCGGACGAAGCGGCCACCGCGTCGGGGCGTCACCGTGGCGGTGCCTCCTCCTCGTCGGCGCCCAGCACGCGCGAGACCAGCCGTTTGCTGAGCGTGGGCAGCCCATGCGCCATGCGGGCGGCCCGCTCGGCGTGCATCTGGGCCCAGGCGACCGCCGGCGCGGCGGTGTCCCCGGCCGGGCGGGCGAGGATCGCCAGCACGCCCGAGATCCGGTTCACCAGGTCGCGCCGGTCGACCACGTCGTCGACCTGCCCGTTCGCCTTCTGCACCTCGGCCTTGCCGAAGTCCTCGGGCAGCCGCTCGCGGGTGGTCTGCTCGATGACGCGCGGCCCGGAGAACGCGATCAGGGCGCCCGGCTCGGCGTAGGTCACGTCGCCGAGGGCGGCGAAGGAGGCCCAGACGCCGCCCGTGGTGGGGTGGCAGAGGACCAGCACGATCGGCAGCTCGGCCTCGTGCATCGCCTCGAAGGCGACCACGGTCTTGGCCATCTGCATCAGGGCCAGCACGCCCTCCTGCATGCGCGCGCCGCCCGAGGCGGTCAGGACGATCAGCGGCAGGTGCCGCTCGACCGAGCGGTCGCAGGCGCGGGCGAGCTTCTCGCCCACCACCGAGCCCATGGAGCCACCGAGGAAGCCGAAGTCCATCGCCGCGACCACGCAGGGCTGGCCGCCCACCTCGAGCTCCGCGCAGACGAGGGCCTCGCCCAGGCCGCTGGCCTCGGCGCGCTCGAGCCGGTCCGGGTAGGGCTGGAGGTCGACGAACTGGAGCGGGTCGGAGGCGCGCAGCTCGGGCCAGAGCTCGCGCCACTCGCCGCCCTCGGCCAGCTGGTCGAGCCGCTCGCGGGCCGACACCGGGAAGTGGTGGCCGCAGACCGGGCAGACGCGCAGGTTCCGGCGCATCTCCTCGGCGCGGTAGTGGCTGTGGCAGCTCGGGCAGGAGCGGTCGTCGCCCGGGCCGCGCTTGGCGGGAGGGGCGGGGGACTTGCGCCGACGCAGCTTGTCGACGGAGACCTGGATGGAGGGCTTCGACAAAGTGCGCGGGATTATGGCATTGCCCGCACCCGGCCTACGGCCGGGCCCGGAGGCGCACCGTCGACCCGCCCGCGCCGGCGCGCACCTCGACCAGGTCCGCGAGGTGCCGGGCCAGCCAGAGGCCCCAGCCGCCGCCGCCGTGGCCCGGGGGCGGGAGGAAGCCCTGGAGGGGGTCGCGGATGCCGCCGCCGCGGTCCTCGATCTCGCAGACGACGGCCCCGTCCTCGCTCCAGATGCGCAGGACCCCGCCCCCGCCGCCGTGGCGGATCGCGTTGGTGACCAGCTCGTGGGCGGCGAGCACCACGTCGTCGGTGCGCTGGGCCGAGAGCCCGCAGCGCCGGCACTCCTCGGCCACCATCGCGCGGGCGCTCCCGGGCTGCTCGCCGAACTCGACGGCGAGGTGCCCCGGCGGCGGCGGATCCAGCGGCACGTCGAGGCGCCGGCTCACCTCGGCCGGGTCGCGGTAGTCCCGGTTTGGCCGCACGCCCTCCGGGCCGAGGGTGCAGGGGTGCGT
>JAWVEV010000016.1:0-17430 GCA_033856535.1 Miltoncostaeaceae bacterium
TCCCGCCCACCAGCACCGGCGCCGGCTCCAGGCGCAGCGCGAGAACCGCGGTGTCGTCGTTCTGGCCGGGGAGCTGGAAGGCGTCGAGGGTCCGGGCGAGGTGGGCGATCAGCCCCTCGGGATCGGACGGCCCGTCGCGTAGGCAGCGCACCAGCCGCTCCTCGCCGAAGCGGTCGATCTCGCCCAGCGCCTCGGTGATGCCGTCCGTGTAGAGGACCAGCGTGTCGCCCGGGCGCAGGTCGAGCTCGGTGACCCGCCAGGCCTCGCGGAGGCCGGCGCCCAGGATCGGGCCGGGCCGCCCGGCCTCGATCACCTCGCCGTCGCGGACGAGCAGCGGGAGGGGGTGGCCGCAGCAGACGATCCGCGCGCGGGCCGCGCCGTCCGGGCGCCGCGCCAGGCGGGCGCAGACGGCGGTGCAGAGGGAGAGCTCGGGCCGGTCCAGGAGCGTCGCGTTGAGCTGGCGCGCCGCGACCACCGGCTCCCCCGTGAGCTGGCCGGCGGCCCGCAGGGTGAAGCGCGCCAGGCTGGTGAGCGTGGCGGCCTCGGCGCCCTGGCCGACCACGTCGCCGATCACGACGAACAGGCCCTCCGGCGAGGGGAAGACGTCGTAGAAGTCGCCGCCCACCTGGGTGAACTCGCCGGCCGGCCGGTAGAGCGTGGCGGCGCTCCAGCCGGGCAGCTCGGGCAGGTCCGGCGGGCGCAGGCCGCGCTCGAGCGTCGTCGCGATGTGGGTGCGCTCCGTGTAGAGGCGCGCGTTGTCGACCGCGGTGGCGGCCCGCCGCGCGAGCTCCTGCGCCAGGCGCTGCGCCGCCGGCGTGACGGCGCGGCCCGACTCGGCGTTGACCAGGCTGAGCGCGCCGATCGTCCGCCGTCCCACGGTCATCGGAAGGATCATCGCCGACCGCATCCCGATGCTCCGCAGCAGCTCCAGGTGCTCCGGGTCGCGCGCGGCGGCGGCCAGCATCTCGGGCGGGATGTCGTTCTCGACCATCGCCCGCCCCTCACGCACCACGCGCGCCGCGCCGCCCGGCGCGTCGGCTCGCGAGGGGTAGCGCTCGACCAGCTCGCGGGCGAGGGCCACCTTCGCCGGGTCGGCGTGGGCCACGGCGACCGTCGCGATGCCGCCGCGGCCGTCGGGCAGCGAAACCACGCACCAGTCGGCCAGCTCGGGCACCGCCAGCTCGGCGACCCGCTGGAGCGTCTCGCCGTAGTCGAGCGAGGAGGACAGCACCTCGCCGGCCTCGGCCAGCAGGCGCTGGGTCTGCTCGGCCCGCTTCACGTCGGTGATGTCCTCGATCACGTTCACGGCCATCGCCGGGCGGCCCTCGGCGTCGGTCACCGCGGTGGCCTTGGTCACGCGCCAGCGCTCCTCGCCGGTGTCGCGCCGGATCGAGCGCAGCACGAGCGGATCGGGCCGCTCGCCGGCGAGCACCCGCCGGCCCGGCAGCTGGTCCATCCGCAACGGCGTGCCGTCCTCGTTGAAGGACTCGAAGCGCTCGACGATCGCCCCGGGCGGCGTCGCCAGGAGCTCCTCGGGCGAGCCGAACCCGAGCGCCGACGCGGCGGCCTCGTTGGCGTAGATCAGGCGCCCGTCGGGGTCCTGCACGGTCACCGCCTCGGCCAGGTTCCCGAGCGCGGCGGTCAGGCGAGCCTCGGCGAACTCGAGCTCGGAGAACAGGCCGGCGTTGTCGAGGGCCAGCGCGGCGCGGCCCGAGAGGACCTCCGCGAAGCGCAGGTCGGCCTCGCCGTAGCGCCGGCCGGAGCCGCGGCGGGTGAGCAGGGTGATCGTCCCGAGCGCGCGCCCGCGCGCCCAGAGCGGCACGACGATGCAGGAGGTGAGCTCGAGCGAGCGCAGCAGCGCCAGGTCGTCGGGGTCACGGCTCCGGGCGCGCAGCGCCGCCTCGTCGACCCGCTCGATGAGCAGGGAGCGCCCCGCCAACGGCCCGCCGCCCGGCGCGGCGGGATCGAGCGGATCGGCGCCCCGCTCCCGCAGCGCCCCGGCCACCCCCTCGGCGCCGACGCCGGCCGCGCGGACGCTGAGGCGCGTCAGCCGGTCGCCGCGCAGGTAGTCCAGGACGCAGACGTCGGCGAGGTCGGGGACGATCAAATCCTGGAGCCGCTCGACGGTGCGCTCCACCCCGATCCGGCCGTCCGACACCCGGGCGGCGGCGGCCAGCACGTCGAAGCGGCGCCCGCTGATCGCGGCGCGCGCGCGGCCGCGGGCGGCGACGGCGCCGACGACGGTGCCGGCGGCCACGATGCCGAGCCGGACGAAGTAGTCCGGGTCGCCCAGGTTGTGGTTCCAGGCCGGGCTCCCGGCCGAGATCGCGAGCGCGACGGCGCCGACGGCGGCGGTCTCGCGCGGGCCGCCGAGCAGCGCGGTCACGAACGGCGCGGCGACGATCGCCGCGATCACGATGCTCCGGTCGCCCAGCGCGAGGTCGACCCCCGCCAGCGCCAGCGCGACCAGCAAACCGGCGATCAGCGCGATCCCCCGGGGCGCGGCCCGGGCCGTCAGGCCGCCCTCAGCGGCCACGGCGATGCGCCCCGCCGGGGCGCCGGGGCGCGCCCTTCTCCGCGATGGCCATCGGGTCCACGCGACCTCCGATCCGTCCGGCAATCATATGGCCGGTCGGGCGCCCCCAGCCGTCGTGATCGCGAGCGGGGCGCCCGTCGCCGCGCCGAGGCGGGCGGCCGCGTCGCCGCCGTTCAGGGCGACCGCGACCGCGCCCGAGCTGTCGACGTGGACCAGCAGGGCGCCGGAGGGGACGTCGGAGAAGGTGCGCGCGACGGTCGCGGCGTGGACCGGGCCGGCGCCGGCCGGGTCCACGCGCACCGCGTCGCCGATGCCGATGCCGGCGGCGGCGAGGTCCTCGGGACCGGCCAGCAGCTCCACGTTGCCGAAGCGGTCGGCGCCGAGGACGGTCGCCTCGAGCCGGCCGGCGGCGACCCGCGGGGCGGGGAGGTGCGGGCGGACGATCCCGGCCGGGTCGATCGGCGTCCCGAGCGGCGCGGCGCCGAGCGCGAGCGCGGCGGCCGCGGGGGCGAAGACGTCGCGGCCGTGGAAGGTGGCCGGCACGCCGGGCGGCGTCGGCAGGGCCCACGCGCGGTCGGCGCCGAGGCGGCCGGCCGCCGGCGCGAGCAGGCCGTTGTCGGGCCCGACCAGGGCGCCGCCCGCGTGGAGCCCGATCGCCAGCCCCCGCCGCTCGCCGCCGACGCCCGGGTCGACCACGGCGACGACGATCGCGCCCGGCGGGAGCAGGGGCGCCAGCCGCGCCAGGACCACCGCCCCGCGGCGCACGTCGCCGGGCGGGATGTCGTGGGCCAGGTCGATCCGGTCGGCGGCGGGGCAGGCGCGCGCGACGACCGCGTGCAGCGCCCCGACGTGCTCCGACCCCGCGCCGTAGTCGGTCAGGAGCGCGATGACCGGGCGGGTCACGCGCGCGTGGCGGCGGTTCCCGCGTCGGCGAGCAGCGCCGCCACCAGGCCGGGCACCGTGTGCTCGGATGCCTCGGCGTCGACCCGCAGGCCCTCCTCGCGGAGGGTCGCGCTGGTGATCGGCCCGATCGAGACGACGCGCGGCCCGTCGAGCCGCTCGCGGTCGCCGGGGCCGAGCAGCCCGACGAAGGCGCGGACGGTGGAGGATGCGGTGAAGGTGAGGTAGTCGGCGGCCAGGGCGGCGTCGAGCTCCCGCCGGCCGGCCGGCTCGGCGAGCGTGTCGTAGAGGGCCACCTCGTCGACGGCCGCGCCGCGGGCCCGCAACCCGTCGACCAGCTCGGGCCGGGCGGCCCGGGCACGGGCCACCAGGACGCGGGCCCCGTCCAGCGGGCGGCCGGCGAGAGCCTCCAGCAGCGCCTCGGCCACGAAGCGCTCCGGCACCACGTCGGCGCGCACGCCGCGCTCGGCCAGCCGCGCCGCGGTGGCGGGGCCGATCGCCGCCACCGCGCAGCCGGCGTCGATCGCGCGGGCGTCGAGGCCCCGCTCGGCCATCCGGTCGAAGAGGGCGTCGACCCCGTTCACGCTGGTCAGCACGATGAGGCGGTAGTCGCCGATCGCCGCGCAGGCCGCGTCGATCTCGGCGCCACCCGGGACCGGCGCGATCCGGATCGCGGGCAGCTCGATCACGTCGGCGCCGAGGACGCGCAGGCGGGCGGACAGCTCGCTGGCCTGCGGTCGCGCCCGCGTCACCACGGCGGTGCGCCCGGCCAGGGGCGGCTCGGGCCGCCAGCCGATGCGCTCCGCCAGCCCCGCCACCGGGCCGACCACCACCGTGGCGGGCGGCCCGACGCCGGCCGCCTCCGCGGCCTCGGCGATCGTGCCGAGCGTCGCCACCACCTGGCGCTGGCGCGCCGTGGTGCCCCACTGGACCGCGGCGGCCGGCTGGCCGGCGGGCCGGCCGGCGGCGATCAGGGACTCCGCGATCCCGGCCAGCCGCCCCATGCCCATCATCAGCACCAGCGTCCCCGGCACGCGCGCCAGGGCCGCCCAGTCGGTCTGCTCGGCCGGCTTGGCCGGGTCCTCGTGCCCGGTCACGATCGTCACCGAGGTCGCGACGCCGCGGTGGGTCACCGGGATGCCGGCGTAGGCCGGCGCGGCGATCGCGCTGGTCACGCCGGGGACCACGGTGAACGGCACGGCGGCGGCGGCCAGGGCCTCGGCCTCCTCGCCGCCGCGGCCGAAGACGAACGGGTCGCCGCCCTTCAGGCGCACCACGACCCGGCCGCGGCGGGCGTGCTCGACCAGGGCGGCGTTGATGTCCTCCTGGGACATCGCGACCCGGCCGGGGGCCTTGCCCACGTCCACCAGCTCGGCGTCCGGGCGGCAGCCGCCGAGCAGCTCGGCCGTGCCGAGCCGGTCGTAGAGCACCACGTCGGCCGCGGCGAGCAGCCGCCGGCCGCCCGTCGTGAACAGGTCCGGGTCGCCCGGGCCGGCGCCCACCAGGTGGACGATCCCGCTCATGGGACGGCCCCGACCTCACGCAGCTTCTCCGCGGCCCGGGCGCCGAGGGCCTCCGGGTCGTCCGCGGGCCCCTCGGCCGCGACGCGCTCGCCGCGCGAGCCGTCGGCCGCCCCGGCGAAGGCCGTGATCGCCAGCCGGCCCGCGTCGCCCGCCGTGCAGAGGGCGCCGACGGGCGTCATGCACCCGCCCCCGAGGCGGGCGAGCAGGGCGCGCTCGGCGCGCAGGCAGGCGTTGGCCAGCGGGTCGTCGAGGGGGGTGAGCGCGGCGACCAGGTCGGCGCGGTCGGCGCGCCCCTCGATCGCGAGCAGGCCCTGGCCCGGCGCCGGGGTGCACGCGTCCACGGCGAGGGCCTCGGCGCCCTCCGGGTCCAGGCCGAGGCGCTCGAGGCCGGCGGCGGCCAGGACCAGCGCGTCGGCGGCGCCGTCGGCGAGCTTGCGAAGGCGGGTGTCCACGTTCCCGCGGATCGGCACCACCTCGAGATCGGGGCGGAGGGCGAGCACCTGGGCGGCGCGGCGCGGGCTGCCGGTGGCGACGCGCGCGCCGGCCGGCAGCGCGGCCAGGCCGCCGGGCGGGCCCACCACCACGTCGCGCGGGTCGGCCCGGGGCGGCACCGCCAGCACGGCGAGGCCCTCCGGCAGCTCGCCGGGCAGGTCCTTGGCCGAGTGGACCGCGAGGTCGGCGCGGCCGTCGAGCAGCGCCTCCTCCAGCTCCTTCACGAAGAGGCCCTTGTCGGGGGCCGGCCCGCCGCCGGCGCTCCAGCGGTCACCGGTCGTGACCACCTCGAGCAGCTCGACCTCGTGGCCCAGGGCGCGGAGACGGTCCGCGACGGCCCCGGATTGGGCCAGCGCCAGCGCGGAGCGGCGGGTGGCGAGGACGAGCCGGACGGGCGCTAGCGTCGCTTGGAGGCGGCCTCGCGCGACTCGGCCGGCTCGGCCGCGTCCGCGGCGTCGGCCTCGAGGCCGAACAGGTGGCGCAGGCTCTCCAGGTGGCGCAGGGCGTCGCCCTCCGCCGCCGCGGCGCGCACGCGCACCGTGGGCTCGTGCAGCAGCTTGTTGACGATCCCCCGGGTGACCGCGTTCAGGCGCTCGCGGTCGGCCTCGGAGATCGAGTCCCACTGGCCCTCGACCCGGGCGAGCTCGTCGCGGCGGATCTCCTCGGCGCGCTCGCGCAGCTCGGCGATGGCCGGCGTGGCCGCGCGGCCGAAGCGCCAGGCGCCGAACTGGCTCACGGCGCCGCCGATGAACCCCTCGCCGAGCTGGGCCTCCGCGCGCCGGCCGTTGAGGTTCGCCTCGACCACGCGCTCGAGGTCGTCGATGTCGTAGAGCAGCACGCCGGGCACCTCGGCGATCCCCGGGTCCAGGTCGCGCGGCACCGAGATGTCGATCATCACCATCGGGCGCCCGCCGCGGTTGGCGACCGCGTCCTCGACGTGCTCGCGGGTCAGGATCGCGTGCGGCGCGTCGGTGGAGGAGATCACGATGTCGGCCGCCTGGAGCTCCTCGCGCAGCTCCTGGAACCCGACCCCGCGGCCGCCGACCCGGCTGGCCAGCTCGCGGGCGGTGCCGACGGTCCGGTTGGCGACGACGACCGCGCCCACGCCCTGCTGCACCAGCGCCCGGGCGGTGCCCTCGGCCATGCGGCCGGCGCCGATCACCAGCACCTGGTGGGCCGGCAGGTCCTCGAACACCTCGCGCGCCAGGTCGACCGCGACCGCGCAGACCGAGGACGATCCGGCGCCGATCCGCGTCTGGGCGCGGACCTGCTTGCCGACCTCGAGCGCTTGGCGGAAGAGCTGGTTCAGCAGCGGCCCGGCGGTGCGCTCCTCGCGGGCGGTCTCCCACGCCGAGAGCACCTGGCCCTGGATCTCGCTCTCGCCCACCACCATCGAGTCGAGGCTGGAGGCGACGCGGAAGAGCTGGGCGGCCGCGCGCTCGTCGCGCAGCACGTAGCGGGCGCAGGCGAGCTCGTCGGGCGAGATGTGGCTGTGCCCGACCAGCGCGGCCGAGAGCGCGTCCTCGGCGGCGCCGACGTCGGCCGCGGCGGCGTAGAGCTCGGTGCGGTTGCAGGTCGAGAGGGCGACGGCCTCGGCCACGTCGGGGTGGGCGAGCAGCTCGCGCAGCATCGCCCGCGCCTCGTGGTCCGGCAGGGCCGCCTTCTCGCGCTGCTCGACGCGCGCGGTCTTGTGCGAGAGGCCGAGGACGAGGACGTTCACGCCACGCCCTCGCGGTCGAGCAGGAGCGTCTCGCGCACCAGCGCGTCGACGGCCGCGGCGTCGCCGGCGGCCAGGCGCTCGACCACGTCGGTCGCCATCAGCCGCTCGACCGCGTCGCGCCGGCCGGGCATGTCCGGATAGCGCTCCTTCAGGTCGTCGCGGACCTCGCGCAGCAGGGCGACCAGCGCCTCCCACTCGGGGCCGTAGCGCTCCTCGAGCTCCTGGCGGATGTGCTTGGCCACCACCGGGCTCGCCCCGCCGGTGGAGATAGCGAGCGCCAGCTCGCCGCGCCGCACGATCGAGGGCACGATGAAGTTGCAGAGCGGGGGCACGTCGACCACGTTGCAGAGCATGTTCCGCGCTTCCGCGTCCTGCCAGACCATCCGGTTGATCGCGTCGAGGTTGGTGGCCGCGATCACCAGGAAGCAGTCGTCGAGGTCCTCGGTGCGGTAGGGCCGCCGTCGGAGCTCGGCGATCCCGCCGGACGCGGCCAGCTCCTCGAGGCGGGGCGAGAGCGCCGGCGTGACCAGCCGGATCACCGCGCCGTGGTCGAGCAGCTTCTCGACCTTCTCGGTGCCGACCGGGCCGCCGCCGACCACCAGGCAGCGCCGCCCCTCGATGTCGGCGAAGAGGGGGTAGAAGACCTTGCCGGGGCCCGGCGGGCTCGCCGGGGCGACGCGGCTCACGCGTCCACCCGCGCCGCCGCGACCGGCTCGGCCGCGGACGCCGCCTCGCGGCGCGTCTGGGCCTCGTCGACCAGCCGCGCGAGCAGCTCGGCCTCGCGGGCGAGCCGCGCGGTGCGCAGCGCGACGGCGACGACGTAGAGCAGGAGGGCGGCGACGATCACGGCGTGCGCCGCGACGACGTAGGCGGTGCCGGAGTCCACCCGCTAGGGCTCCGCCTGCAGACGGAGCTTGATCCGCATGAGCGCCTTCTCGGCCCGGCGCTGCGACAGCTGGAGGAGCAGCGCGGTGAGCGCGATCCCGAGCACCGCCACCTGGGCCACGACGTACCAGACCAGCATCGAGCCCGGCATGTCGGCGCCGTTCTGGGTGAAGACCACCGGGTGCACGAACGACTCCGCGACCCGCACCGAGTAGAACGACAGCGGCACCGACGCGAACCCGGCGATCGCGTAGATCGCCGAGTAGCGCATGCGCCGCTCGCCGTCGGCGGAGGAGCGGAGCATGAAGTAGGCGCCGTAGAGCAGGAGCACGATCAGGAAGGTCACCAGCCGGGGGTCGTTCCACACCCACCAGGTGCCCCACGAGGCGCGGGCCCAGATCGAGCCGGTGAGCACCACCAGCACCGCGAGGCCGAGGCCGACGCCGACCGCCGCCGAGGAGAGCTCGTCGTGCTTCTCGTCGCGGGTGCGCAGGTACAGCGCGCCGGCGACGCCGGCAAGGGCGAAGGCGACCAGCGAGGCGATGGCGATCGACACGTGGAAGTAGAAGATCTTCTGGATGATCCCCTGGTCGGTGTCCTCCGGGGCGACCAGAAAGACACCGCAGGCGGCGAGCACGGTGAGCGCCGCCGAGAGGGTTCCGACGACCGCCGGGACCCTCGTGGAACGCGCCTCAGTCATCGAAGACGAACTCGTAGGTCGCGTAGGCCACAAGCCCGAAGATTACCGCATAAACCGCCAGGAACGTGCAATAACCGCGGTACTCTGAGAGGTCGTTCGACCCCGCTGTGACGGCATGAGTGGCCCCCGCTGCGGCGATCACGACGGGCAGCAGCGAGGGCAGGAAGAGGACCGGCAGGAGCAGGTCCCGGGCCCGCGTGAAGACCGCCATCGAGGCGAGCAGCGCCCCCACCACGCCGATCCCCAGATCGGCCAGCAGGCAGACCAGGACGACCCACCCGACGTCACCCAGGTGGGGGCTCTCGACGAAGAGCAGCAGGGCCAGCGGCACCGCCAGCAGCTCGACCACGGCCATGTAGCAGGCGATGGCGATGATCCGCGAGACGAGCAGCGCCAGCCGCGGCACCGGGGCGACCAGCAGCCCGTCGAGCACCCGCTGCTCGCGCTCGGGCACCCAGGTGCGGCCCACCGCCAGGACCGCGGTGAGCGCCAGCGTCGCCCAGAGCACACCGCCGGCGAACGGGGTCAGGTCGTCCGTCCGGCTGCCGACCGCGAACTCGAAGATCAGCATGACCGCCAGCGCGAACAGCGCCATCGCCAGAAGCGTCTGGCGGGTGCGCAGCTCGAGGCGCAGGTCCTTGAGGACCAGCGCACGCAGCTGGCGGGCGGCCCGGGGCTTCACGCGACCAGCCGCTCGTAGCGGGCGCGCAGCGCCGCCGGGTCGAGGCCGGCGGTCGGCTCGTCGAGGACGGTCCGCCCGGCGCGCAGCACCATCACCCGGGTCGCCTGCGCGACGGCCCGCTCCACCTCGTGGGTCACCAGCACGACGCCGCGGGCGCCGCGGGCCTCCTCCAGCATCGCGTCGAGCAGGCGCCGGCCGGCCGCGTCGAGGCCGGCGTGCGGCTCGTCCAGCAGGAGCAGGCTGGGCCGGTGCAGCATCAGCCGGGCCAGGCCGAGCCGCTGCGCCATGCCGCGGCTGAACTCCCGCACGGCGTCGTAGGAGCGCGCGAGCAGCCCCACCTCGCGCAGGACCGCGTCGATGCGCTCGCTCGCCGCCGGCACCCCGTAGAGGTCGGCGTAGAGCTCCAGGTTCTGCCGCGCCGTCAGGTCGAGGTAGACGAGCGGGTCGTGGCCGAGGTACCCGAGCAGCCCGCGCACCGTCCCCGCCTCCTTCGGGCAGGGGTGGCCGGCGATCGCCAGCGTGCCGGCGTCGGGGCGCAGCAGGGTGGCGAGCGTGCGCAGCAGGGTGCTCTTGCCGGCGCCGTTCGGCCCCAGCACGGCCAGGCACTCCCCGTCCTCCAGCCGGACGTCGACCCCGTCGAGCGCGCGCCGCTCGCCGAAGCGCTTCACCAGCCCGGCGGCCTCGATCAGGACAGCGTCACCTCGGCGACCACGGCGGCCAGGAAGAGCAGCGCGAGCACCCCGTTCGCGTTGCCGAAGGCGACCTGGATCCGCTCGGGCGACGACGGCGCCACGATCAGGTTCTCGTAGCCCAGCACGAGCGCGCAGGCGGCGACGCCGGCGAAGTAGATCCCGCCCGCGCCGGCCGCCGCGCCGGCTCCGGCGAGCAGCGCCACCGCGGCCAGGTGCAGGACCCGCGTGAACCAGAGCGCCACGTCGGGGCCGAAGCGGGCCGGGACCGAGTGGACGCCGTGCGCCCGGTCGAAGTCCACGTCGAGCAGCGCGTAGATGATGTCGAAGCCGCCGATCCAGACCGCGACGGCGGCACCGAGCAGGAGCGGCGCGGCCTCCATGTCGCCGGTGACCGCGAGCCAGGCCCCGACCGGCGCGAGCCCGATGGTCAGGCCCAGGGCCAGGTGGCAGGCCCAGGTGACCCGCTTGGCGAGCGGATAGAGCACGAACGCCAGCACGGGCACGGGCCAGAGCACCCAGGTCTCCCGGGGAAGCTGGCTCACCGCCACGAGCAGCGTCGCCAGGCTGACGGCGCAGAAGACCCAGACCTGCCTCGCCACGAGGCGGCCGCTCGGGAGCTCGCGGACGGCCGTCCGCGGGTTGAGCGCGTCGATCTCCGCGTCGAGCAGCCGGTTGAGCGCCATCGCCAGCGAGCGGGCGCCGACCATCGCGACCAGGATCCACCAGAGGCGGGCGGCGCTCGGCACCTCGAGCCGGGCGAGCAGCGCCGCGGCGAACGCGAACGGAAGCGCGAACACCGTGTGCTTGAAGCGGACCAGGCCGAGCAGGGCGGGCACCAGCCCGAGCCCCGCCGCCGGCCGCGTCGCGCCCGAGGACGTGGACACGAGGCGGATGTTAGAGCCCCGCGCGGGGCCGTCCGGCGGGCGGACCGACCCCGATCAGCCGCAGCCCTCCGGGTCCGTGCAGAAGCTGAACGCGATTCCGGAGAGGTCGGCCCGCGCCACCTCGCGCCCGTCGGCGGCGCGCGCGACCAGCTCGCGCGGGCCGCGGTCCGGGTCGGCGATCAGCACGAAGCCGTCGTAGGCCACCGGGGACGCGACCGTGCCGCCGTCGGCGTAGCGCAGCTCCACCCGGGTCACGACGTCCTGCGCCACCCCCCAGAGCGCCGCGCGACCACCGTCGGCCGGCGTCGCGATCAGGGGCGCGACCGCACCCTCCTCGAGCCGCGAGGTCCAGTGCGCGGCGTCGCCGCACTCGTTCAGGTGGCGCCCCAGGCTCAGGCAGGCCTCGCCGGGCCGGCGGCCCTGGAAGGCGACCAGCCGCTCGTCCCCGGCCTGCGCCAGCACGCGGGGGCTGCCAGGGGCGGCGTCGCTGAGGAAGTTGAGCGCGTTCAGGGCGCCGACCGGGTCGTCGAGCGGGAGCGGGACGCCCGGCGGCTCGCCGCCGCCGAGGAAGCGCTCCAGCCGGTCGATCGCCCCGAGCACCGCGGCCCGGGCGCCCGGCACCGCGGTGACGGTCCCGAGCGCGACGACCAGCGCGAGCACGAGGGCCATCGCCCACGCCGGCGCGAGGGCCGCGCGGCCGGGCGACGGGGCCAGGAGCCGCCGGCGCGCCGGGCGCTCCCGCGCGTCGCGCAGCACCGCCCGCACCTCCGCGCCCGTCGGCTCCAGCTCGGGCAGGTCGGCCCCCAGCGTCATGCGCAGAAGCGCCTCGAGGCGCTCGTCGGTCATGGCTCGTAGGCCTCGAGCGCCGGGGACGCCTTCAGCGCCGTGCGGGCCCGCGAGAGCATCGCCGCGGCGCTGCCCGGCCGGCAGCCGAGCGCGTCGGCCACCTCGCGCTCGGTGAGGTCGTGGCCGTAGCGCAGCACCACGGCCAGCTGCTGGCGCTCCGGGAGGTCGGCGAGCGCGGCGCGCACCGCGGCGCCGGCGGCGAAGGCCTCGAAGGGGTCGTCCGGGTCGGGCGGGACGGCGTCGCCCAGGAGGTCGAGCGGCGTCTCGGCCTCGCGCCGCGCCCGGCCGCGCTTCAGGACGCGCAGCGTGCGCCGGACCGTGATCCGGTGGACCCAGGCGTCGAAGCGCTCCAGGTCGCGCAGCTGGGCGAGGTCGCGGATCACCTCGATGGCCACCTCCTGGGCGATGTCGCCGGCCTCATCGCGGCCGCGCAGCACGCCGCCGGCGGTGCGCAGGGCGACCCGCAGCACGTGCTCGGCCACCCGCTCCAGGGCGTCGTCGTCACCCCGCCGGGCCGCCTCGAGCGGCAGCGGGCGCGCCGGCCCGCGCGACAGCGGCGCCGAGGCGCCGAGGGCCGCCGCCCGCGCGACGATCGCCCGGGCGCGCGCCGCCGACGGCCGCCGCCACCCGAGCCCGGGGGCGCACGGCGCGTGGGCCGCCCGGGCGAGCACGGTCAGGCGCGATAGATGGCGTCGACCCGGTCGTTCCAGCCGGGCGGCATGTCGCCGGCGCGGCGCGGCTTGCGCTCGAGCTTGGCTCCGCGGCCCCTCGGCAGGTCCGAGAAGCGCACGGTCCTGTCGCAGCCCGTCGCCCACGAGGAGATCGAGTTGCGCCAGCTCGGGTCCAGGTCCTGCCAGTACCCCTTGTGGTACAGCGCGAGCATCCCGCCCTCGCGCCCGGGCTCCTGCCACACGCGCAGGGCCGGATAGCAATTGTCGCCGGCGCGCGGCTGAGCCGGGCCGGCGGCCTTCGCCTGGATCGGGGTGTCGAAGCAGGCGAGGGCGCCGTCGGCGAGGTTGCAGGCCAGGCCGAGCCCGAGGAGGACGTCGCTCGGGAAGAGGCCGCCGTGGTAGCTGCCGAGCTCCGGGAAAGGCATGATCACCGGGATCCCCGGCAGCGGCGGCAACGGCCCCGCCGAGGCGGCGGGCGCGATCATCGCGAGGGCCGCGAGTCCGGCGGCGGCGAGGTGGCGGGCTCTCATCACGGCCTCCCTGGAGCCGGTGGCGGACGCCCCGCATGATGACGGCCGCGCGGGCGCGGCGCGAGATCGCGCGGGCCGCGGAGAGCCGCCGGACGGTCATCCATCTCTCCCTGGGGTCGGGACGAGCGCGCGCACACGCGCCTTTACGCGGTACGGGGCCCGCGGAGCGCGATCTCTTGCACGCCCCGCGCGGGGCTCAGGCGGCGGGCGGCTCCGCGGCGGCGTAGCGCGCCGGCCGGCCGGCGACCAGCCCCCAGAACTGGTCGCCGTGGTCGAAGTGCCACCACTCCTCGGAGTAGGCGGTGAACCCCTCCCCGGCCATGGCCCAGAAGAGCAGCCGGCGCCGGTCGCGCACCTCGCCCGGCTCGTCCTCGAGCGCCCGCGCCGCCGCGTACGGCACGAACGCGTCGAACGAGGTGCCCAGGTCGAGCGGGACGCCGTCGCCGTCGCCGAGCGTCAGGTCGACCGCGCCGCCGGTCAGGTGGGGCGGGGGCGCCATCGGCGCGATCGACGGCGGCGTGACGTACACGGCCGCCGCGCGCTCGATGGCGTCGGGCGGCCAGTCGGAGTGGATCGCGCTGAGCTCGGTCAGGTACGCGTCGTAGATCGCCGCCTGCGTGGCGAGCGGGCGGTAGCCGTCCCAGACCACCAGGGTGAGCCCGTCGGGCAGCCCGGCGGCGATCCGGG
This sequence comes from Miltoncostaeaceae bacterium, assembly GCA_033856535.1. Classification (GTDB taxonomy): domain Bacteria; phylum Actinomycetota; class Thermoleophilia; order Miltoncostaeales; family Miltoncostaeaceae; genus JAWVEV01. Next base: position 13,749 of record JAWVEV010000016.1, read on the forward strand.
CGAGCCGCTCGGCCACGCCCTGGCGCACCCATGAGCGCGGCAGCGCCCCCGGCAGCCCCCACTGGAAATACTGCGGGTCGTCGCGCACGCGGCTGCCGATCGCATCCACCGCGACCAGCGGCTCGTTGACCGGCTCGATCGGCACCTCGCGCCAGCCGGCGGTCGATCCCAGCGGAGGGATGGGGCTCAGCGCCACTCGGCCGCCTCCACGTGCGGGCCCGGATCGGCGCCGGCCGCGATCGCGATGAAGGGCTCGGCGAGCGAGGAGGGGTGCGGCACGGTGGCCGGATCCTCGTTCGGGTACGCCGCGGCGCGCATCGCGGTGCGCGCCGGGCCGGGGTTGATCGCCACGCAGCGCAGCCCGCGGGGGGCCAGCTCGCGCCGCAGCATCCCGGTGATGCCGTCGACCGCCAGCTTGGAGACCGCGTAGGCGCCCCAGGTCGCGCGCCCCGCCGCTCCCGAGGTCACGTTCACCACCGCGCCGCCGTCGGACATGGCCGGCAGGACCCGCTGGGTGAGCCGGAGCGTGCCGGCGACGTTCACCGCCATCACCCGCTCGAAGAGCTCCATCGGGTACTCGGCCAGCTCGCGCCGCTCGCCGAGCAGGCCGGCGTTGTTGACGAGCACGTCGACGCGCCCCAGCGCCCCGACCGCCTCGGCGGTGGCCCGATCCACCGAGGCCGGGTCGCCCAGGTCGAGCTCGACGCCGTGCGCCTCGGCGCCCGCCTCGGCGCAGGCCCGCAGCGCCGCCGCGAGGCCGTCACGCCGGGTGGCGGTGATGGCCAGCCGCGCGCCCTCGCGCGCGAACGCCTCGGCGAGCGCGCGGCCCAGCCCGCGCGACGCGCCGGTCAGGATGATCCGCGTTCCCTCCAAGCGCCCGGCCATGCCGCCAAGCTACCGAGCGCTACTCGGTCGCGCCGGCCTCCGGCGCGGGGCCCTCGTTGCCGTGCGGCGCCGCGGGCTCCTGCTCGGGGCCGAAGTCCTTCGGCCGGTTGATCTGGCGCGGCGCGCGGACCGCGCTCTCCGCGTCGGTGCCGGCGACCTCGGCGACGTAGGCGGCCACGTCGGCGGCCTCCTGTCCCTCGTAGATGTCGCGCGGCATCGGCATCTGGGCGAGCTCGATCCACTCGCGGACGATCGCGTGGATCTCGCTCTTCTCCCACCCGTCCGAGCGGGCCTGGCGGAAGGCGTCGTCGAGGTTCGGGCCGATGGTGCCCTTCGCGTCGGCGTCGGCCAGCGTGTGACAGCTGGCGCAGCCCGAGGCGAAGAGGCCCTTGCCCGCCGTGGCGTCACCCGGAGCGGTCGCCTCGCCGCAGGCCGTGAGGGCCAGCGCGCCGAGCGCCGCCGCGAGGGCGCCGGCAAGGAGCCGCCCCCGTCGTGTCGCGATGCGCCCGGTCAAATGAGGTAGACCAGGATGAAGAGCAGCACCCAGACCACGTCGACGAAGTGCCAGTAGAGCGACGCGGCGTTGAGGGGCGTTGCGAAGCTGGGCGAGAAGTCGCCCGCCTTCTTCACCCGGATGTAGGAGAAGGTCAGGAGCGTCAGGCCGATGAACACGTGCGCGCCATGGAAGCCGGTGAGCGTGAAGAACGTGGCGCCGAAGGCCTGATCCTTCGGTGTGAAGTCCAGGTGGATGTACTCGTTGATCTGGATCAACAGGAACGTCGCGCCCAGGAACATCGTGACCAGCAGGCCGCGCTCCAGGCCCTTGCGGTCGTTGTAGTGCCGCAGCCGGTGCTCGCCCCAGTGGATCGTGAAGCTGGAGCTGACCAGGATGGCGGTGTTCACCGCCGTGATCTCGACCGGCAGATGGAACGGGTGCCCCTCCGAGTCCAGCGGCGGCCATTGGTCGGCGATGTTGAACCGCGTGAAGAAGTACGCGGTGAACAGCGACCCGAAGAGCATCACCTCCGAGCCGATGAAGAACATCATCGCCAGCATCCCCATGCGCAGCTGGCCGCCGCGCGAGGGCCCCGGGGTCACGCTTCCGGCCGGAAGCGCCTCGCCATGGCTCGACACGGGCGGCCCCTAGCTCCCGGAAGGCGCCGCGGGCGCCTCCGCGTCGATGATCGCGACCTCGACCGGCACGGAGCCGGCGGCCGCCTGGACGGCCTCGAGCGCGGCGCCGTCCCAGGCCTCCGCGTGGCGGGCCGGGAAGAGCTGGATCAGGCCGGCCCCGTGGGCCGTCCGCGCGACGCGCGCGGCCTCGACCGCGTCGCCGTCGATGACCTCGCCGCTCGCCTGGACGCCGGCCTCCTGCAGCGCGTCGATCGTGGCCCGCACGCGGCCCACCGCCTCGGTGCGCCGCTCCTCGGCCTCGTCGGTCCAGCCGGGCCCGTCGAGGCCCAGCGGGGCGAGCAGCACGACCGCGATCGGCTCCCGGTCGGCCCGCGCGCGGAGCGCCTCCACCAGGCCCTCGCTGCCGAGGGCGCCGCTGGCGATCGCGGCCACGCGGGTGACGCCGGCGCGGGCCAGCGGCTCGCGGGCCTCCTCGGGCCGGACGACCACGCGGGTGACGCGCAGGCCGGTGGCCTTGCGCAGGCGGTCGACCACGTCGTCGTCGAGCCAGCGGGACTGGCCGGTCGGGAGCGTCGCGAGGATCACCTCGCGGGCCTCCTCGTCGACGAGCACGTTCTGCGCCGCGGCGATCGGGCCGCCGGGGGCGACCGCGCCGCTGGCGTCGATGCCCTCCTCGGCGAGGACGGCCAGGGCGACGGTCAGGCGGCGCTCGGCGGCGCGGACGTCACGGTTCTCGGCCGGCACCGCGAAGGTGAAGCGCCAGTAGCCCTCGGCCGCGCGCGCCTTCACGTAGTCGAGCAGGGTGCTCGAGGAGACGGTCTCGTTGGCGACGACCACGATGGTGCGCTTCTCGTGCTCGGTGAGCTCGCCGCCGCCGATCTCGTCGGGGGCGAACACGACCGCGTGGCGCGCGCCGGGGACGCCGTACTGGTACGGGCCGCCGACGACCTGCGGGGTCGCCTCGAAGTTGAAGAGGCTCGGCGGGGACGAGACCAGCCACTCGAGCGTGCGCCCGCGCCAGGGGTTCCACGGGGCCTTGGGGCCGCGCGCCCAGGAGTAGGCGAAGTTCACGAAGAAGATCGCGGTCCCGATGACCATCAGCACGGACATCCCGCTGATGAAGGCGTTCAGGTTGGCGAAGCGCGGGTCGTAGTCCGCGACCCTGCGGGGCATCGCGTGGAGGCCCAGCCAGTGCATCGGCAGGAACGTGGCGTTGAAGCCGATGAACGTGAGCCAGAAGTGCCAGCGGCCGAGCGTCTCGTTGTACATCCGGCCGGTCATCTTCGGGAACCAGTAGTAGATGCCCGCGAAGATCGTGAAGACCGAGCCGCCCAGGAACACGTAGTGGATGTGGGCGACGACGAAGTAGGTGTCGGTGACGTTGATGTCGACCGGGATCGTCCCGAGCATCACGCCCGACAGGCCGCCGATCACGAAGGTGCACAGGAAGCCGAGCACCCAGAGCATCGGCGTCTTCGTGTGGATGCGCCCGGCCCAGAGCGTCCCGAGCCAGGAGAACACCTTCACGCCGGTCGGGATCGCGATGATGATGGTGGTGATCATCATCGGGACGCGCAGCCAGGGCGCCATGCCGCTGACGAACATGTGGTGCGCCCACACCGTGAAGCCGAGGAGCACGATGGCCAGCAGCGAGAAGGCCATC
>JAWVEV010000017.1:0-15566 GCA_033856535.1 Miltoncostaeaceae bacterium
GGAGTTAAGCGGGGGGCGCCCCGGCCCGCCCGAACGCGGTCAGGATGCCCGCCTGCCACCGTCCCAGGGCGCCCTCCTGCAGGTGGTGCGGGGGCGTCGCCCAGAGCCGCTGCGCGACGCCCTCCCAGGCGCGGGCGCGCTCCCGAACCGTCTCGGCGGAGCCCGCCGCGGCGAAGGCGTCGGTCATCTCCTCCCCCACCGCCGCGGCCAGCCGCTCGGGCTCGCGCGTCATGAAGGCCTCGCGGATCGCCGGCAGCCGGCCGGCGAACCCGGCGGCCGCGAAGATCGGCTCGTAGGTGCGCACCGTGGCGTAGAAGCCGACGGTGCAGGCCGCCGCGGCGCGGGCGCCCCAGGGGTCGGCGTCGTCGCAGGCCACGATCAGCCCGCCGGCGAGAGGCGGCGCCGGCCGGCCGGCGCGCTCGGCGCCCTCGCGCAGGGCGGGGAGGATCTGCTCGGCCGTCCACGACGGGGGCACCACCGGGTGGCCGATCAGGCCGTCGGCGACGGCGCCGGCCAGCCGCGACATCCCGGGGAGCATGGCGGCGAGCCAGATGGGGACGACCTCGCGCGGCACCGGGTGCGGGCGGCGGTAGCCGACCACCTCGATGTCGACGAGGCGGCCCTCGGAGCGGGCGCGCCGGCCGGCCGGCAGGGCGGCGATCAGCTCCCGCAGGGCGGCGACGGTCTCGCGCATGCGCCGCACCGGCGGGTCGTAGGCGACGGCGTGCCAGCGCTCGTTGAGCCGCCGGGCGCCGGCGCCGAGGCCGAGCACCAGGCGGCCGCCCGAGAGCTCGTCCAGGTCGAGCGCCTCGAGGGCCAGCGTGAACGGGCTGCGGGTGAAGGCGAGCGCGACCCCGGTGGCGAGCTCGATGCGGTGGGTCGCCTCGGCCGCGAGAGCCAGCGGGATCGTGCTGGAGCGGTAGAGCTCCGGGGCCCAGAGACGGGCGATGCCGGCGTCCTCGGCGGCTTGGGCGAAGGCCCGGAGCTCGGCCGGGCCGTCCGCCGCGAGCTCGGCGTCGACCGGGATCGCGAGGGGGCCGCTCACGCGCCGGAGTCTGACAGGGTCGGGCGCGCCGGCGGGGTGGGGTAGCGTCCCCCGCATGCCGACGACGCCCGACCTGGACGCGCTGCTCTCGCCGGCGATCGAGGCCGCGATGGGCGAGATGCTCGTGCCCGGCGCGGTCGTGCACGTCCGGATCGGCGACGCGCCGCCGCTGCACCGGGCCCAGCCTTGAACCCCTCGGGCTGACGCCGGCCCGTGCCCGCCGACCCCGCACCCGACGCCGGCGGCCTCGACGAGATCGCGCGCACGGTCCTCGCGGCGGCCCAGGCGTGGTCGCTCGAGCCCTCGCTGACGCGCATCGCCGAAGGCGCTCGCCGCCTCACCGGCGCCCGGTATGCCGCCGTGGGCCTGGCCGGCACCGATCCGGGCGAGTTCTCCCACTTCGTCACGGCCGGGCTCACCGACGAGGAGATCGACGCGATCGGACCCCTCCCCCGCGCCCATGGGCTGCTCGGCGCCGTGCTGACCGACGGGGCGGCGCTCCGCGTGCCCGACATCCGCGCCGACCCGCGGGCCCGGCGCTGGTGGCCGCGGGCCCATCCGGCCATGACCGCGCTGATCGGTGCGCCGCTGCGCCACTTCGACGGGCCGTTCGGCGCCATCTACGCCGCCGACGGGCCGGACGGCCCCGGCTTCGGATCCGGCGATGCCGACGCCCTGGCCGACCTCGCCCGAGCGGTGGGGCCCCTGGTCCGCGCCCTCAGCCTCGCCGAGGAGGGCCGGGCTCTGCTCGTCGCCGCCGAGCGGGCGCGCATCGCCCGCGACCTGCACGACGCGCTCTCCCAGACGCTCTTCTCGATCGCCCTCCGCGCGGACGCCGCCCGGAGCCTCCTGGGCGACGCGGGCGGCGCCGCGGCGGAGCACGTCGCGCGCATCGCCGAGCTCGCGGGCACCGCCCACGAGGAGCTCGGCGCGATGGTCTCCGGGCTGCGCCCGCCGGCCGTCGAGGAGGAGGGCCTCGCGCGCGCCCTGGAGCGCCTGGTCGACCTGCTCGACCGCCTCGGCGGCCCGCGCGTGGTGGGCGACATCGACGCCGACCCGCCGCTCCCGCCCGACCGGGCCCGCGAGGCGTTCCTGATCCTGCAGGAGGCGCTGGTGAACGCGGTGCGGCACGCCGCCGCTCGCGAGGTCCGCCTGACCATCGCCGCCGACGGGCCGGGCGTCCGAGGCGAGGTGCGCGACGACGGCCGCGGGTTCGACCCGGCCGATCCGCGGAACCGCCGGCGCCTGGGCCTGACGGCGATGCACGAGCGCGCCCGGGCCATCGGCGCCGCGCTGGAGATCGAGTCGCGTCCGGGCGAGGGCTCCCGCGTGACCCTGGTGGTGCCCGGTGGCTGAGCCGGTGCGGGTGTTCGTGATCGACGACCACCCGGCCGTGCGCGAGGGCCTGCGCGCCTTCGTCGAGGCCCGCCCGGGGCTGGAATGGGCCGGCGACTCCGACGGCTCGGGAGACCTGGTCGCCGAGGCCCTCGCCGCGCGCTCCGGCGTGGTCGTGATGGACCTCGTTCTGCCGGGGATCGAGGGCGCCGAGGCCATCGCCGAGCTCGTGAGCCGCGCGCCCGACCTGCCCGTGCTCGTGCTCACCAGCTTCGGCTCGCAGGACCGCGTGATCGCGGCGCTGCGCGCCGGCGCCCGCGGATACCTGCTCAAGGACGCCGGCCCGGCCGAGCTGGCGCGGGCGATCGTCGCGGTCGCCGCCGGCGACGGCGCGCTCGATCCGAAGGTCACCTCCGCGGTCATCGGGGCGGCGGCCTCGGCCCGCGCCCCGCTCGACGACCTCACTGCCCGCGAGCGCGAGGTGCTCGACCTGCTGGGCGCCGGCCTGACCAACCGCGAGATCTCGCGCCGGCTGGTCATCTCCGAGAAGACCGTGAAGCACCACGTGAGCGCCGTGCTGCGCAAGCTCGGCGTCCCGGACAGAACCCAGGCCGCGCTGCTCGCCGTGCGCGCGGGACTGGGTCGCGGGGGCGGAGGGGCCTAAGACCGGGTCCCAGGGCAGGACGGTCCCCCCGCCCGATGGCGCCGGGCCGGGCCGGTCCTACCGTCGGGGTCGAGCAATCGATCCGGAGGTGGACCATGCCGACCGCACTCGTCACCGGCGCCTCGCGGGGCCTCGGCCTCGCCATCGCCACCGCCCTCGCCGACCGCGGCTGGAGCCTGGTGGTGGACGCCCGCGGCCGGCGCGCTCTGACCGCCGCCGCGGCCGACCTGGAGGCCGCGGGCGCGGCCGTCATCGCCGTCCCCGGTGACGTGACCGACCCCGGCCACCGCGCGGACCTCGCCGCGGCGGCGGCCGGCGGCCTCGACGCCCTCGTGCTGAACGCCGGGGAGCTCGGCCCCAGCCCGCGTCCCGACCTGACCGACTTCCCGCTCGACGCCCTCCGACGCGTCCTGGAGGTCAACGCGGTGGCGCCGCTGGCCGTCACCCAGGCCCTCCTCCCCCACCTGCGGGCCGGCGCGGCCGTGGTCGCGATCACCTCCGACGCCGCGCGCGAGCCCTACGCCGGCTGGGGCGGGTACGGCGCGTCCAAGGCGGCGCTGGAGCAGCTCTTCGCGGTGCTCGCCGCCGAGCGCAAGGACCTGCGGGTGCTCATCGTCGACCCCGGTGACCTGCGCACCGAGATGCACCAGCTCGCCTTCCCCGGCGAGGACATCGGCGACCGCCCGCTGCCGGAGACCCGCGCGCCCGAGATCGCCCGCCTGATCGAAGATCCCACCGCGGCAGGCCGGATCGACCTCTCCCGGATGGGGGCTCCGGCATGAGCGCCGTGATGGAAGCGGTCCCCCGCCACCTGCTCGGCGCGGCGCCGATCGAGCGCCGCGGCGGCGCCCGCGACGAGGCCCGTCTGCTGACCGTCGCCGGCGACGGCGAGCCGATCGACGGGACCATGCGCGACCTGCCGCACCTGCTGTGCCCTGGCGACCTGCTGGTCGTCAACCTCTCGGCCACCCTGCCCGCCGCGCTCGACGCCGGCGGCCTGGTCGTGCACTTGGCGACGCCCGTGCCAAATGGCGAATGGCTCGTCGAGCTCCGCCGCCCCTGCCGCGCGGGGACGGTGCCGTACGGGGTGGAGCCGGCGGACCCCGTCCTGACGGCGGCCGGCTGCGGGCGGATCGTCCTGCTGGCCCCCGCGGCCCGCCGCGCCGACGGCGCCGTCCGCCTGTGGCGCGCCCGGCCCGAGCTCCCCGGCGGCGTCGAGCGCCACCTGGCCCGCCACGGACGACCGATCCGCTACGGGTGCGTCGCCGACCGCTACCCGATCGAGGACTACCAGACGGTCTTCGCGGCGATGCCCGGCAGCGCCGAGATGCCGAGCGCCGCCCGGGGCTTCACCCCGCGGCTGCTCGCCGAGCTGTCCGCCGCCAGGATCGGTGTCGCGCCGATCGTCCTCCACACCGGCGTGTCATCGCCGGAGGCCGGCGAGCCGCCCTTCCCCGAGCGCTACTGGGTGCCGGTCGCGACGGCCCGGCGCGTCAACGCGGTCCGGCGGCGCGGCGGCCGCGTCGTCGCGGTCGGAACCACCGTCGTCCGCGCCCTCGAGACCGACGCCCGCGACGGCCGCGCCCGGCCGGGGCACGGTTGGACCGACCTGGTGGTCACGCCGGCGCGCGGCGTCCGGACGATCGACGGCCTCCTGACCGGCTGGCACGAGCCGGAGGCCTCCCACCTTCACCTGCTGGAGGCGGTCGCCGGCCGGCCGGCGCTCGAGCGGGGCTACGCCGCCGCCCGGGCACGGGGCCACCTCTGGCACGAGTTCGGCGACTTCAACCTGCTGCTGCCCGACCGCTCCGGCCGGGCGCGCGATCAGGACCCGATCCAGGTGGGCGGGCGCTTCTCCAGGAACGCGGAGATGCCCTCCTGCGCGTCGCGCGCCAGCGCGTTGGCCGACATCACCCCGCTGGCATGCTCGTACGCGCGGTCGGCGCCGGGCTCGAGGTTCTCGTAGAAGGCGCGCTTGCCGATCGCGAGCGTGAGCGGGCTGGCCTGCGCGACCTTGCGGGCCAGCCCGTCGGCCGCCTCGGCGAGCTCGTCGTCGGGCACGACCCGGTTCACCAGCCCCCACTCCTGGGCGGTCCGGGCGTCGACCGGCTCGCCGGTGAGCAGCAGCTCCATCGCCCGCTTGCGGCCCACGGCGCGCGCCACCTCGACCATCGGCGTCGTGCAGAAGAGCCCGATGCGCACGCCGGGCGTGGCGAAGGTGGCGCGCTCGCCGGCGACGGCCAGGTCGCAGGCGGCCACCAGCTGGCAGCCGGCCGCCGTCGCGATGCCCTGCACCCGCGCCACCACGGGCTGCGGGATCCGGTGCAGCGTGAGCATCAGCGCCGAGCAGGCGGCGAACAGCTCGGTGTAGAAGGGCTCCTCCCGCCCGACCATCTCGCGCAGGTCGTGCCCCGAGGAGAACGCCGGCCCCTCGGCCGCCAGCACCACCGCCCGGGCGTCGGACGCGGCCACGTCCTCCAGCGCCTCGAGCAACGTGCGCATCAGCTCGAGCGACAGGGCGTTGCGGCGCTCCGGGCGGTTCAGCGTGAGCGTCACGACCGGGCCGTCGCGGTCGAAGAGGAGGGCGTCGGACATCGCGGGCCTCCGGAGCCGGGCGGGCCACCCATCCTAGAGCCCGGCGATCAGCTGGTCGTAGGCGAGGTTCCAGGGCGGGCGCAGGAAGCCGAGCGCGCGGACGTCCTCGAACCAGGTGCCGAAGGGCGACGACCGGCTGAAGGTGGCGCCGCCGATCGCCCGCGACAGGCGCGTGAGCACCGACTCGGCCAGCCCGGAGACCACGGTCTTGCCGCGCAGCACGTCCAGCAGCGGCGCCGGCCTGGTCTCGACCGCCCGGATCATCCCGTCGAGCGCCTGCTCGATCAGCCACGCCTCGTTCTCGGCGTTCGCCCACTCCACCTGCTGGTACGGCCCGAGCGGCTCCCGGGCGCCGCGCAGCCGCTCGCGGGCGGTCTCCATCGCGACGTCGACGATGCCGGCCACCACGGCCGTGAAGAGGCAGCCGATGAACGGTCCGGCGGCCCGGGAGATCGCGACCATGTCCCCCTGGCCGGCCATCCGGGTGGCCGGGTAGCCCTCGAAGGCCATCGCGTGGCTGTTGGTCGCCGCCATCCCGTGGCCGTCCCAGCGCGCCACCAGCCGCGCGCGACCGCCGCCGCCCTCCGGCAGGCCGCGGGCGGGGATGAAGAACCAGTCCGCCGACTCCTCCCCCTCCGGGCGCGCGGTGGTGACCATCCAGTCCATGACGCCCAGGCCGCTGCCGAAGTGCTTGGCGCCGCTCACCCGCCAGCCCCCGTCGCCGTCGGGCACGGCGGTGGCGCGGGAGCGGGTGATGTCCCCGCCGCTGCCGGGCTCGGAGGTGATCGTGCCCCACCAGTCGCCGGCGGCGGCGCGGCCGGTGACCTCCTCGACCTGCGACCGCCACGCCGCGCGCCCGGCTCCGGCCGGCTCGGGGGCCGCGAGCCAGTACGAGAGCACCGCCGGGTGCATCGCCGAGACCAGGGCGACGGACGAGTCGCCGCGGGCGATCGCCCGGAGCAGGGCCACGACCGGCCGGGTGGTCCGCTCGGGCCCGTCCCAGAGCCCGCCGTCGGCCGCCGGGACGCCGGTCAGCAGGAACCCCGCCCCGCCCAGGGCATCGAAGTCGGCGCGGTCGAGGGTCGTCCGCCCCTGACGCTCGTGCCGCTCCCCGGCGAACCGGTCGCCCACCGCGGCGACCGCCTCCAGCACCTCGCGCTGGTCCATCGCTCCACCTCCATGGGAGTCGGTCGGGAGCGCAGGTATCCACCCGGCGGCGCCCGCTGTCAATCGGGGGCGCCGGCGGACCCGGCAGCTATGGTGCCCGGCTGGCCATGGCCCGATCGATCAAGCTCCGCCGCTGGCAGAAGGCGGCCCTCGACGCCTTCGTCGCCCGGCCCGGGCCCGACTTCCTGGCCGTGGCGACCCCGGGCGCCGGCAAGACCACCTTCGCGCTGGCCGCCGCGCGCCAGCACCTGGCCGAGCACCCGCGCCGCCGGCTGGTGGTGGTCGCGCCGACCCAGCACCTGAAGGTGCAGTGGGCCGACGCCGCGGAAGCGCTGGACCTGCACCTGGACCCCGGCTGGTCGGCATCGGCCGGCCGGCTGCCGGCCGACGTCCACGGCCTGGTGACCAGCTACCAGCAGGTGGCCGGGAGCGCGCGGGCGCTGGCGGCCCTGGCGCAGGACGCCTTCGTCGTGCTCGACGAGGTCCACCACGCCGGCGACGAGCGCGCCTGGGGCGACGGCGCGCGGGCGGCCTTCGCAGGGGCGGCCGCCCGTCTCTGCCTGTCGGGCACGCCGTTCCGGTCCGACACGCGGGCGATCCCGTTCGTCCGCTACGACGGCGACGGCCTGGCCCAGGCCGACGTCGAGTACGGCTACGGCGAGGCCCTCGCCGACCGCGGCGTGGTCCGTCCGGTCCACTTCCCGCGCACCGACGGCGAGATGGAGTGGGTCGGCCGCGACGGCCTGGTCGCCAGCGCCACCTTCGCCGATCGCCTGGACGCCGCCGGCGCCTCGGCGCGCCTGCGCACCGCGCTCTCGGTGGACGGGGAGTGGCTGCCCGAGGTGCTCGGGCGGGCCCACGCGCGGCTGATGGACGTCCGCCGCGGCCATCCCGGCGCCGGCGGCATGGTCATCGCGATGGACCAGGAGCACGCGCGCGAGATCGCGGCGCTCATGCGCCGGCGGCTCGGCGTGAAGCCCGAGGTGGCGCTGTCCGAGGACGCGGCGGCGTCGGCCCGCATCTCGTCCTTCGCGCGGGGCACCCAGCCGTGGATCGTGGCCGTGCGGATGATCTCCGAGGGGGTCGACATCCCGCGCCTGCGGGTCGGGGTCTACGCGACGACCGTGACCACCGAGCTCTTCTTCCGCCAGGCGGTCGGGCGCCTGGTGCGCTGGACGCGCGGGCTCGGCGCGCAGCCGAGCCACATGTTCATCCCCGACGACATCCGGCTCCGTTCCCACGCGTTCTCGATCGCCGAGCAGCGGCGGCACTCGCTGCGGCGGGACGAGGAGGACGGGCCCGAGCGCGATCCCGCCGAGCTCGACCCGATCCCGATCGCGCCCGACGAGGCCCAGCTCTCGCTCTTCGCCGCGATCTCGGCCGTGCCCACCGGGCACCACGCGCCGGCCGGCGAGGCGGGGGCCGGAGGCGCGCACGCCGCCGAGCCGGAGGACGACGGCGACGACCTGGTGCTCGAGCTGGCGCCGGCGCCCCTGCTCGCCGCCCCGCCGCCCGAGGACGGCCCGGAGGGCGAGGACCCGGTCCGGCCGCGGGAGCGGCGGCAGCGGCTGCGCGACGCCAACGCCGCCCTGGTGCGCCAGATCTCCCGCATCACCGGCCTCTCCCACGCCCAGGTGAACGCCGAGCTCAACCGCCGCGTGGGCGTGGAGCGCGTGGGCGAGGCGACGATGGAGCAGCTGGAGCGCCGGCGCGAGCAGGCCGCGCGCTGGCTCGCGGCCGCCTGAGCGCGAGCGTGACGCCGGGGGTCTGAATTAGGGTCGTCCGGTGCGCCGTCGCGCCCTCGCGCTGGTCATCGCCATCTTCGCCGCCCTCGTGGCCGGCGCGTGCTCGTCCGGCGCGCCCGATCCCGGGCCGTCCCAGGCCGCGGCGGCGCCCGCGACCGCCCCGGCGGCGACCGCCGCCCGGCGGCCGGCCAAGCCGGTCGACCGCACGCCCTCGTCGGCCCGGCGCCTGCGCCTGGTGCGGACGATCACCGGCGACCTCTCGTCCAAGTCGGTGGTCTCCTCGCAGCACGGGCACTTCTTCGCCCAGAACATGATGTACCGCCACACGATCTCGGTGTACGACCGTCGCGGGCGGCTGGTGAAGACGATCCCCGACGCCGTCGACCTGAGCCGGTTCGGCGTCCGCGGCCACCCGGGCACGGTGCGCGGCGCGCCGGTGGAGGCCGCCTTCCTGCCGGACGGCACCGCGGCCTACGTCTCGAACTACTCGATGTACGGCGCCGGCTTCGGCCCCGAGGGCAACGACGTCTGCTCGCCCTCGTCGGGCTACGACGACAGCTTCGTCTACCGGGTGGACGCGCGGAGCCTGCGGATCGTGGACGCCATCCGGGTCGGCGCCGTGCCGAAGTACGTCGCGGTGACGCCCGACGGGAAGCGCGTGCTGGTGAGCAACTGGTGCTCGTGGGACCTGAGCGTGATCAACGTCGCCAAGGGCGCGCAGTCGCGGCGGATCCCGCTCGGCCGCTACCCGCGCGGCATCGCCGTGGGCCCCAGCGGCAAGTACGCGTACGTCGCGGTGATGGGCTCCACCGACATCGCCCGCGTCAAGCTCGCGGACCTGTCGGTGAGCTGGCTGCGGGGGGTGGGCAACGCCCCCAGGCACCTGGTGATCGACGGCGCCGGCGACTTCCTCTACGCGACCCTCAACGGCGAGGGGCGGGTCGCCAAGATCAACCTCCGGACCGGCCGGGTGGTGGCGAAGGTCGCCACGGGCACGGCGCCGCGCAGCATGGCCATCGCCCCCGACGGCCGCTCGCTCTACGTCGTGAACTATGAGTCGAACACGGTCAGCAAGGTGCGCACCCGCGACATGGCGGTGATCCAGACCGTCGCCACCAACGCCGACCCGATCGGGATCGACTACGACCGGGACACCCGCCAGGTCTGGGTGGCCTGCTACACCGGGAGCCTGATGGTCTTCCGTGACGTCTGAGGTCGCGCCGCCGGGCCGCGGCCGCGCCGGGGCGATCCTCGCCCTCGTGCTCTGCCTCGGGATCGTCGGGTTCGGCTTCTTCGGAACGGACCCGCTGCCGGCGTGCATGTGCGAGCCGAGGGAGCCCACCGCCACGGAGCTCGGCGGGCCATGGGTGCACCAGGCGCTCAGGCCAGCGCCAGCAACTCCATGACCGAGGCCTGAGGGAGGCGCGTGGCGGTGGCGATCTCCTCCACCCCGTTCCCCGCCTCGTAGGCGGCCCGGACGGCGGACGGGACCAGCTCCTCATCGCCGGTCCGGCGCGCCTCCTCGGCCGCGTGCTCGGCTTGGACGAGGGTCTCGACCTGCTCGGGATCGGCGCTCATGGACCGACCGTACAACCCTCGGCCGCGGCTCGCGACGGGGTCACCGGCTGGCGGCCGGGGGCGCGCGGGTAAGGTCGGGCGTCCCGCAAGTCGAGGAATCCTCAAGGGGCCCGCGCCCCGAGGTAGGCCCACGACCGGGGACCGCGCTTGCCGGCACGCCGCACGACTCTCTCCACCCTGGCCGCGATCGCCGCGTCGGCCGCCATCGCGATCCTCGCCGGCTGCGGCGCCTCGGCGGCCGCGCCGGGGCCGGCCCCGGCCTCCGCCGCCGGAGCGCCGGTCGAGCGGGACGGGATGCGGCTGCCGGCGCGGGTGCAGGGCGAGGAGATCGCCCTGGGCATGGGCGACCGCTTCGAGGCGCGCTTCTGGCCCGGCGTGAACCTGGGCTCGACGGTCCCCGGCTACCAGCCGGGCGAGGTCGCGGCGACGGCCGAGGACTACCGGCGCTGGTTCCCCGAGATGGCCGAGCTCGGCACCCGGGTGGTCCGCGTCTACACGATCCTGGCGCCGGCCTTCTACGACGAGCTGCGCGCCTACAACCTGGCCCACGCCGACGACCCGCTCTACGTGATCCAGGGCGTCTGGATCCCGGAGGAGCGCTTCCTGTCCGGCCAGAACGCCTACGACCCCGCGCTGGTGCGCGAGTTCCGCGCCGAGCTCGCCGACGCGGTCGCCGCGGTGCACGGCGACGCCGACCGCCCGGAGCGGCGCGGCCACGCCTCGGGCCGCTACCGCGCCTCGATCGCGCCCTGGCTGCTGGCCTGGTCCGTCGGCGTGGAGTGGGATCCGTTCGCGACCCTCAACACCGACCGGGTCAACGCCGGCCACCCGGCCTACCGCGGGCGCTTCATCACCACGCGGAACGGGCCGACCCCGATGGAGTCCTGGATCGCCGAGAACCTGGACTACCTCGCCGGCCTCGAGGCGGCTCGCGGCTGGAGCCGCCCGGTGACCTTCACCAACTGGCTCACCGTCGACCCGCTGGACCACCCCACCGAGCCGCTCGAGCAGGAGGACATGGTCTCGGTGGACGCGATGCACCTGGCGGCCACCGCCCGCTGGCCGGGCGGCTTCTTCGCGAGCTACCACGCGTACCCGTATTACCCCGACTTCCTGCGCACCGACCCGGGCTACCGGTCCTACACGCGGCCCGACGGGAAGGTCGACCCCTATGCCGGCTACCTGCACGAGCTGCGCGCCCACCACCGCGGGCAGGCCGTGATGATCACCGAGTTCGGCCAGCCGAGCGGGATCGGGATCGCCCACTACGGGCCGCTCGACCGGAACCAGGGCGGCCACTCCGAGCGCGAGGCCGCGACGAACGACGCGGACATGCTCTCCGCGATCCGCCAGGAGGGCTTCGCCGGCGGGGTCGTCTTCGAGTGGGTCGACGAGTGGTTCAAGTTCACCTGGAACACCGTGGACCTCGAGGTGCCGGGCGACCGCCGCCAGCTGTGGCGCAACGCCCTCACCAACGAGGAGCACTTCGGCGTGATCGCCGCCGAGCCCGGCGCCGACGGGCCGGTCGTGACCGTGGACGGCGACGACTCCGAGTGGACCGCCCCGGGCCACAGCCCGGTCATCCAGGAGGGCCGCGGCGCGATCCGCGAGGTGCGCGCGACCAAGGACGAGGAGTACCTCTACCTGCGCCTGCGGCTGGATCGGCCGCTCGACGCCGAGCACCCGGTCCAGGTCGGCTTCGACGTGCGCGGCGGCGGCAACCGGGGGCTCCCGGGAGCGCCCGGCCTGGACCCCGCGGCCGACGTGGCGCTGACGATCGCCGACGGCGAGGCCACGATCCGGCAGGCCGCCTGGACCGACCCGATCGGCTTCCTCTACGGCGTGAAGCACGACTTCGTGGACGTGGACCGCGCCGACCTCGAGGTCGGCTCCGGCGCCTGGGTGTCGCCGCGCCTGATCCTGAACCGGCCGCAGCGCGTCCCGGGCACCGGGGAGACCCTCCCCACCGAGCTGGTCGACGTCGGCACCCTCCCGTGGGGCACGGCCGACCCCGGCGCGGAGGGCTTCGACGACCGCCACCTGATCGACGCCGACGGCGAGGCGGTCGAGGTCCGCATCCCGTGGGCGCTCCTGACGTTCGCCGACCCGTCCAGCCGGCGGGTCCTCGTGCCGCGCGCCGACGGAACCATGGACACCGAGGCCATCGACCGGATCGGCATCACCGTGGTGCGCGACGGCGAGGTCACCACGACGGCCGGCTACGGCCTGGAGGACTGGAACCGCGTCGGCTGGCACGAGCGGCGCAAGGACGGCTGGGACGTGCTCCAGAGCGCCTTCCGCGAGGCGTTCGCCCCGGTCGCGGAGGCGGACGCGCGCTAGGTGTGGCGGTCGCCCCGCTCGATGGCGTCCTGCACGCAGGCCAGGATGACCTCTGGCGTGGCGTCGCCGGGCACGCCGCGCCGCCCGTACTGCGAGCCCCAGAGCGCCAGCGTGGCGCCAGAGGTCGCGGCCATCTCGCGGGCCCGGTGGTAGCCGCCGTACTCCACGAACTTCGCCTTGCGGCCGGTCTGCCAGCGCCAGATCGTGTCGCCGTCGGCCTCGTGGATGATCGCGTAGAGCTTCTCGGTCAGCGTGGGCTCCGAAGGGTCGGTGCGGGGCGGCGCCATCATGCCAGGGGCCGGTCCGCGGGGGTCCCCCTCTAAGCTGACCGCCATGGTCGAGGTGGGGATGATCCACGGGCGCTTCCAGCCCTTCCACAACGGCCACCTGGCCTACCTGACGGCCGCCGCGGCCCGCTGCCGGACGCTCTTCGTGGGGATCACCAACCCGGACCGGACCCACCTGCGCCCCGAGCCCGAGGACCCGGCGCGCCACCTGCCCGAGTCCAATCCGTTCACCTACACCGAGCGCCTGCTGATGGTGGAGGGCGCCGCGGCCGAGGCCGGCGCCGGCCCGGTGCACGTGATCCCCTTCCCCGTCACCGAGCCGGATCTCTGGCCCGACTACGTCCCGCCCGGGGCGGTCCACTACCTGCGCCTGTTCTCGCCCTGGGGCTCGGCCAAGCTCGATCGCCTGCGCGGCGCCGGCCACGCCGTGGAGGTGCTCGAGGCGCCCGAGGGCAAGGCGGTCTCGGGAGAGCAGGTCCGTGCCGCGATGCGCGCCGGCGCCGACTGGCGGCCCCTGGTGCCGCCCGCCGTGGCGCGGGTCATCGACGCCTGTGCGCTCGCTCCTCGTCCTGCTGCTTGACGGGCTGGGGGACCGGGCGTCCCCCGTCTACGGCGGCCGCACGGCGAACGAGGCCGCCGACACCCCGAACCTCGACGCGATGGCCGCGCGCGGATCCTGCGGGCTGCTGTGGCCGCTCGGGCCGGGGCGCGCGCCGTCGAGCGAGGTGGCCCACTGGGCGATGCTCGGCTACCGGCCCGAGGAGTTCCCGGGGCGGGCGGTGCTGGAGGCGATCGGGCACGGCAGGGCCGTCGGCGAGGACGCGGTGCTGGCCTACGCGGCGCTGCGGTCCGTGGAGCGCCGGGACGGCGCGCTGTGGGCGACGGGCCGGGCCCGGCCGGAGGACGCCGCCCACGCCCGCGCGCTGTGGGAGGCGCTGCCGGCCGCGCGCGCGGGGGCGCTGACCCTGCGGCTCGACCCTCTGCTGCCCGGGCGCGGCGAGGGCGTGCTGGTCGTGACCGGCGGCGCGGACGACCGCGTGACCGACTCGGACCCCTTCTTCCGCGACCGGCACCCGGTGATGCGCCCGGCGCCGCTCGTGCCCGAGGCGGCCGCGACGGCCCGCGCGGCGGAGCTCTGGAGCCGGCATGTCGTGCGCCATCTGGCGCGGCATCCGCTGGGCGTCGAGCGGGCGCGGGCCGGCCGGCCGGCGCTGGGCGCGGTCACGCTGAAGTGGTGGGGCCGGCGCCGGCCGGCGCCGGCGTTCCGCGCCCGGCACGGCCTGAACGGGGTGCTGATCGGGGCCTCCCCCTTCCTGGCGGGCCTGGCGGCGACGCTCGGGCTCCGGTTCGTGCGGAGCCCGGAGGGCCACGACCCGGCGCCGGCGCTGCACGACCGGCTCGATCGGGCCCGGGAGGCGCTCGACGCCGGCGCGACGTTCGTCTTCTGCCACCTGAAGGCGACCGACGAGGCCGGCCACACCAAGGACCCGGCGGTCAAGCGGCGGACGATCGAGGCGGTCGACGCCGCGCTGGGCGACCTCGCCGAGCGGTTCGCGGACACGGTGGTCTGCGTGACCGGCGACCACGCGACGCCGACCGCCCCCGAGGTGATCCACTCGGGCGACCCGGTGCCGTTCCTCCTGGCCGGGCCGGGGGTGCGGGCCGACCGGGTGGGCCGCTTCGGCGAGATCGACTGCGCGGACGGGATCCTGGGGCGGCTGACCGGCGCCGACCTGATGCCGGTGCTCCTGAACGCCGCGGACCGGCCGCTCTTCCTGGGGTCGCGGCCGACGGCGGTCCCATGGCCGGCGGGAACCCCGGCCGAGGTGGAGCCGCTGCTCCCCTAGCCCTCGGCGGTCAGGATCTCGGCGATCATCGCCCGCTGGACCTCGGTGGTGCCGGCCGGGATGCGCAGGTTGCGGGCGACGCGGAAGATCCGCTCCAGGCCGGTGGCGGTGAGCAGGCCGCGGCCGCCGTGGACCTGGATGGCGCGGTCGGAGACGCGCATCAGGGCCTCGTCGCACCAGGTCTTGAGCGTCGAGAGGTCGCGCCGGGCGGCGGCGTCGACTCGGCCGCCGGCCAGCAGGCCGACGTCGTCCAGGCGCGCGAGGATCTCGAGGGAGAGCGCCCGCATCGCGCGGAAGTCCATGTACATGTCCGACAGGCGCTCGGCGACCGCCCCGAGCTCGCCGATGGCCTTGCCGAAGGCCTTCCGCTCGCGGCTGTAGGCGACCGAGCGCTCGACGCAATGCCAGGCGAGACCCGAGCACATGCCGCCGCGCCGGCTGCGGGCCCAGTTGATCCAGAGGAAGGCCATGGCGAGGCCGCCCCCGACCTCCCCCACCACCGCGTCGGCGGGCACGGGGACGTCGCGGAACTCGAGGATCCCGGTCTGGCCGTCGGCCATGATCGTCTGCTGGATCGGCCCCCGGGTCGCGCCGGGGGCGTCCATCGGGACGAGGGCGCAGGTGAGCTCACGCCGGCCGGCGCCCTCGATCCGGGCGAGCACCTGGGCGGCCTCGACGAAGGGCGCGCCCGTGATCAGGTGCTTGACGCCGTTCAGGCGCCACCCGTCGCCGTCGGCCGTCAGCGTGGTCTCGAGGGCGAGCGCGTCGGATCCGGCGCGCGGCTCGGTGAGCGCGAAGGCGACGTTGGTGCGGCCGGCCAGGAAGTCGCCGGCGTGCCGCTCCCGGGCGGTCGTGGTCCAGTGGTCGACCATCGGGCTCGGCCCGTCGGTCCAGGCGAGCATCCACTGCACCCCGCGCAGGCCGTGCCGGTAGACCTCCTCCTGGACGTAGAAGGTGTCGACC
>JAWVEV010000018.1:0-31818 GCA_033856535.1 Miltoncostaeaceae bacterium
GGCGGCGAGCTGCTCCAGGCGGTCGGCGCGGCGCGCGGCGAGCACCACGTTGGCGCCCGCGCCGGCGAGCGCGCGGGCGAAGGTGACGCCGAGGCCGGACGAGGCGCCGGTGACGACGGCGGTGCGGCCGGTCAGGTCGAAGAGGTCGGCGGGGCGGGCCATGGCGGGCTCCTGAGGTCGGGTCGGGAGGGCGAGCTTACAATGTAAGCCTGCACGGCCGCCCGGGATGGGCGAGCCTTGGCGCGTGGACCTCCCCGACCTCTGGCGCCGCGCCGGAACGCCGGCCGCCGCGCACGACCTGGCCGAGACGCTCCTGGGGCAGGCGCGCTACCACCGCACCCGCGGCGTGGCCCAGCAGGCGGCCCGGCTCGCGCGCGCCCGCCGTCTCGACCGCGGGGCGCGGGCGCGCCTGCTGGCCGCGGCGTGGCTCCACGACCTGGGCGGAGCGCTCGCGCCGGGCCCGCCGGCGCTCGCGATCGCCCGCGCCCTGCGTCGCGCCGGCCAGGAGCCGCTGGCCCGGATCGTCGCCCACTGCGCCAACGCCCCGCTCGAGGCGGCCCTGGAGGACCGGCCGCCCGTCGCGCGCGAGCTCCCGCCGCCGGCCGGCGTCGACGCGGTCCTGCTCCTCCTGCTCGACGTCGCGCTCGTCACCACCGCCGAGAACGGCGCGCGCGCCGCACCGACGGCCGCGCTGCGCGACCTCGCGCGCCGGCGCGACCCGCGCCCCTACGAGGTGCGCGCCCGCGTCGCGCTCATCGCCCGCCTCGCCGACGACCCCGGCGCGCGCGAGCTCATCGAGCGCGTCGCCGCCCCGGGGGCCTGACCGGGCAACCTTTCAACCCCGTCGACCTCGACCGGGAACCTGGTTACCCTCGTCAGCGCGGTCGTCGCTCAGGACCGCCGTCGAGCTTCGACGACGGGCAGGGATGTCGAAAGGTGGACGCGCATGAGGTTGGCCCTACGCGTCGCACTGGCCGGCCTCGTGCTTCCCGGCGTGGCAGCAGGCTCGGCGGCCGGTGCCCCGCTCGCTCTGCCCGGATGGCCGGTGCTGGCGCCGGCGGGGTCGGTGCACCCCGGACCGACGCCGGGCGGCGCGGTCGTGGTCGGAGTCGGGACGCCGGGAGAGGATTTCGTCGTGGAGGCCCACCGCCGAGACGGGCGCCGGCTCTGGCGATCCGCGCGTACCCCGGGGTGCGGCAACTGCGACGGTGGCTTTGAGCCGGTCCAGCGCCAACCCGACGGCACCTATGGGCCCATCGGCTACACGGGGGACGATTACTGGTCCGTCAACTCGGCCGGCGCGATCGTTCGCGGGTGCGCCGGGGTGGTGCTCCCCGACGGCACGTGCATCGCGGCCGGGTTGGCTCCCGGTGGGGGCATCGACCGGCTGCGGGCGGTTCGCCCCGACGGCACCACCTCGTGGGAACAGGTCGAGCCGGACTTCACCTTCTTCCCGGACTTCGGGGTTCCGCCCCTGGTCGCGATGGACGATGCCTCGACGGTCTACACCTCGTATGGCCAGGGCACGATCCCGGGCGGTCACGGGCAGATCGCCTCCGCACGCCTGATCGCGGTGGACGCGGGCACGGGCGCGCTGCGATGGCGCGTCCAGGAGTCCCTTTCGGTCGTCGCCGCGCTCGCCGACGGAGTGCTGGCGCGAGCGCAGGAGGGCCTGGTCGCCTTCAACGCCGACGGGACCCGGCGCTGGACGGTCGCGCCTCCGGCCGGCGGCGCCGGGTCGCTTCCGGGGATCCTCGTCGACCGGCGCCACGGGCGGATCTACCTCCAGGTCGGGTCGCGGCGAACGGCGCGCGCGGTTGCGCTCGATGCGCGCACGGGAGCGGTCCTGTGGCGCACCGCACCGGCAGATCTGGCCCGGTTGCTCTCGGTGACGGACGCCGGCCTGCTCCTGGTGGCGACCCAGCGGGACGGGTTGCCGGCGCTGCGGGCGATCGGGCCCGAGGGGAGAGGCCGCTGGCAGTTTCGGACCCTGACCCGGGTGGCGGGCGCAGCGGGGCTCTCGGACGGCACCGTCGCGCTGACCCAGGGAGGGGGGCCGGGAGCCGGGCTGCTGGTGCGGATCGACCCGAGTCGCCGGGACCCGGCGCCGCGGCGGCGCAGCATCTCGCTCAGCCGCTCCACCGTGCCCGGTGGGTGCGCCTCCGGCGTGGGCGGAGACCCCGGTGGGGCGGTACTGCGCGTCGCGACCCCTCATGCCGCCCGTCTCAAGGTCCGGGTGCTGACGGCGGCGGGCGCGCTCCTCAACCGGGGTCCCCGCCCGCTGGTCCTGCGCGCGCCGGCCGGCCGCAGCTTCGTCGACGTGCTCCTCTGCTCCGCGGTCAAGCCCTCCCGCGTCCAGGTCGAGGTCACCCTGGGCCGCAAGGTCACCCGCCTTCCCGTCCGGGTGGTCACCAACCGCTGATCGTCGAGCGGTCGTGGGCGACCCGCGCCCCGGATGGTCTAGGCGGTGCCGGCCTCCAGCAGCTCGGCGAACCGCGCGTAGGCGAGGTCCTCCTTCGGGTAGCGCACCTCGCGGTACCCGGTCACGCGCTCGGGCAGGCGCAGCGCCTCGTGGGCGGCCTCGCCGGTCAGGCGGCCGTCGGCCACCGCGCCGATCACCTCGCCCTCGTACCAGTCGCGGAAGGCGCGCTCCCGGGCGTGCCAGGCCGGCAGCAGCCGGCGCAGGACGCCGGCCCGCGAGAACAGGCGCAGCTGCCAGTCGCGGGTCTCCGCGTCCCACCGGATCGTCCGGCCCAGCACCTCGAAGCTCGGCCGGTTCAGGTGGACGTAGGAGATCTTGTCGCCGCGCTTCGGGTCGACGTCGAAGCGCTCGCGGTCCCGGGCCAGCTTGCGCGGGCTGGTGAGCTGGTGGGCGACGAAGACCTCGTCCTTGATCGCCATCGCGCGGTGCAGGTTGTGGATCGCCGCCGGGATCAGGGCCGGCGCGGCCGCGGCCACGCGCGCGATGCCGTCCAGGTAGCGGCCGGCGTACTCCGGGCCGCCCCAGACGAGCAGCTCGGGCAGGCGCGGGGCGAGCATGCCCAGGGCGTGGTCGCCCAGCGGCAGGTCGCGGGCGCGGGCGATCGCGTCGCGGAAGGCGCGCCGGTCGCGCCGGCGCCGGATCCAGCCCTCCTCGCGGGTCAGGACCGCCTCGACGTCCTCGACCGGCCGCTGGGCGGGCTCCTCGACGGCCAGCGCCCGGCCGAGCTCGAAGGCGGCCAGGTTGGCATCGGCGTGCGCGCCGTAGACCGAGCGGATGGCGCGCTCGAGCGCCGCGCCCTCCAGCGGCAGCCAGCCGCGCTGCCAGGCCGCGCCGATCGCCGCCACGTTGGCGTGGATGGCGTCCCCGAGCTCCTGGGTGCAGGCGTCCGAGAGGTCGAGCGCGAGCAGGCCGCCCGGGCGCAGGCCGGACGACAGGCGCTCGCGCAGGTCGTCGGGGTAGCGGGTGACCCCCATCAGGCTGGTGGTGGTCTGCCGGCGGTGGGTGTCGACCACGGCGGCGGTGCGGTCGGGCGAGGCGACGTCGAGCGCCCGGGTGCCCTCCAGGGCGTCCAGGCCGATGATCAGGTCGGCGCGCCCGCGCGGGATCACCGGCGAGCGGGCCCGGCCGCCGTCGTGGAGCACCAGCTGGCTGTAGACCGCGCCGCCGCGCTGGGCCAGGCCGCGCTTCTGGTACACGTCGACGCCGGCGAACGCCTCCGCCGCGGCCTCCGCCAGCACGCGGGTGACCAGGGCGATGCCGAGGCCGCCGACGCCGGCCACCTGGATCGCCAGCTCGCCGGCCCCGACCTGGGGGATGTCCGGCTCGGGCGGGCGGGGGCGCGGCTGGCGCGCCTTGGTCGGCGCGGCCGTCCGGGTGACCGTGACCCGCTCGAAGCTCGGGCAGGCCTTGATCGCGGCGCAGTAGCCGTCGTCGACGCACACCTGGTCGTCGATCCCGACCTTCTCGCCGAACGGGGTCTTCACCACGGTCAGG
This sequence comes from Miltoncostaeaceae bacterium, assembly GCA_033856535.1. Taxonomy (GTDB): domain Bacteria; phylum Actinomycetota; class Thermoleophilia; order Miltoncostaeales; family Miltoncostaeaceae; genus JAWVEV01. The sequence goes on from JAWVEV010000018.1 coordinate 3,977, forward strand.
CCGGGGCAGCCGGTCGCGGTGGTGCAGGCGCGGCAGTTCTCGCAGGCCTCCTCGACCACGTTGATCCGGGTCACCTCGGGCAGGAAGCCGTGGTCGGCCTCGACCTTCGCGCGCGCGGCCCGCTTGCGCCGGCCGGCCGTGATCGCGCACTCCTTGTCGGCGATCACCACCCGGGTGCCCTCGGCCAGCACGGCGCGCTCGAGCAGCGCCATGTGGGCGTCGCGGTCGTCGGGGTTCGAGCGGACGAGCATCGCCGGGCCCATGGCGGCGACGATGCGCTCGATCTCAAGCGGCGTCTGCGGGCGTCCCATCAGGTCGCGCTCGGAGCCCGGCGTGCCCTGGTGGCCGGTCATCGCCGTGCTCTTGTTGTCCAGGATGATGAACAGGATGTCCTGGCGCTGCTTGATCGCGTTGGCGATCGTGGAGATCTCGCCGTGGAAGAAGGTGCCGTCGCCGACCAGCGTGTAGTGCTTGTTGGTGGTGTGCGGCGCCGAGCCGGCGCCGGTCGCGCCGCCGAGGCCCATCGCCGACAGGTCGTGCATCTCCTCGAACGGGGGCAGGACCGCCATCGAGTAGCAGCCGATGCCGCCATGGGCGATCAGGTCGACCGGCTCGCGACCGTGCACGCGGCGCATGTACTCCCGGTCCCGCAGGCGCTCGCGGATCTCGAGGATCGGCGAGTTGGTGCCGCGGTGCGGGCAGCCGGCGCAGTAGGTGGGCGTCCGGGCCAGCAGCGGCGCGGGGCGCGACCGCGGCTTCGGCGGGGCGACGATCTCGCGGGCCCGGGCGACGGCCTCCGCGCCGAAGGCCTCGGGGCGCGTCAGGGCCAGGCGCGCGATCGCGGCCGCGACCCGGTCGGGGTCGAGCGCGCCGGCCTCGGGCACGCCGGCGGTCTCCTCCGGGAAGCGCTTGCCCCACACCGCCTGCGCGGACGACCCGAGCGCCCGCCGCACCTGGTCCTCGAGGTGGCCGGAGCGCTCCTCGACGACCACGACCTCGTCGACGAGCTCGCCCAGCCGGCGCACGGCCTCGGGGTCGGCCGGCGAGGTGAGCGCGAGGCGCAGCAACGGCACCCGCCCGTCGACGCCGAGCGCGTCGAGCGCGTGGCGCAGCAGCGGGTAGCTGGCGCCCGCGGTCACGAAGCCGAGCGGCGAGCGACGGCGCGGGCCCTCGAGCACGTCCAGGCCGCGGGCGCGCACGCCCTCCTGCAGCAGCGGCAGCCGGCGGCCCACCAGGTCCTGCTCCAGGTTGGTCACCTGCGGCGGCAGCGAGACCGCCCGGGCGATCGAGACGGCCCTCGTGTCGAGCTCGACCCGGCGCAGCGGGCCCACCGCCGGCGGCCGGTTGGGCCGCAGCTCGACCACGCCGGCCCCGTCGGCCTGGGGCGTGGTGAGCATGACCGCGACCACCAGCTCGGACTCCACCGAGAGCTCGAAGGCGGCCGCGACGAGGTCCTTCACGTCCTGCCAGGACGAGGGCTCGAGCACCGGGATGCGGGCGGCGGCGAGCGTCAGGCGGCTGTCGGCGCCGACCTGGGTGGAGGTCATCTCGGGGTCGTCGCCGACCACCACCACCGCGGCCGCGCCGGCGGCCGGAAGCGCCGAGTTGGCGATGGCCAGGCCGTCGAGCGCCACGTAGGCGCCCACGCTCTTGAAGACCGCCATCGGCCGCGCGCCGGGCACCTGGCGGGCGCCATTGAGCATCGCCGCGCTCTGGGCCTCGTTGTTCGCCAGGCTCGCCTCGACCCCGAGCGTGCGCAGGTACGGCGCGGCCCGCTCGCAGATCGTGAAGACGTCGGCCACCGGCGATCCGGGGTAGCCGGTGATGAGGGAGACCCCGCCCTCGAGGGCTCCCTTGACGATCAGCTCATTGCCGCTGAGGGCGACGCGCCCAGCGTTCCGCTGGAGCGGAGGCTCCTCGTTCTCAGGCGCCGGGCGATCGAGCGCGAGTGTGGCCACACCTCTCCGTTCCTCCAGGAACAGTGAACCAGCTTACCCGCCGCCCCCGACGCTCGCGGACCGAGGCGGTCCCGTGGATCACCGCGGGCCACCTCCCGCCGGCGCGCGGCGCCCGGGCACCCGCGCGAGCGGCGCGGCGGCCGCCAGCGCGGCGGCGCCGGCCGTCGCCGCGAGCCAGAGGTGCAGGGAGGACAGCCCGACCACCCCGGCCAGCGCGGCCCCGGCGGCGGCGCCCGCCCCGGCCGCGATCGCCCACGCCGCGCCCGCCGCCAGGCCCACCGCGGGCGCGAGCTCGGGCGGCGCGACGGCCGCGCGGATCCGGTTCACCAGGGCGCCGAGCAGGGCGCCGGCGGTGAGCGTCAGCGCGTAGGCGGAGGCCGACCCGGCCCAGCCGTCGGCCGCCCGGGCGACGAGGGCCCCGGCCGACTGCGTCGCGAGCGCCGACGCGAGGACCGCGCCCGCTCGCGCCCGCGCGGCGAGGCGGGTCACCAGCGGCATCCCGAGCCGCAGGGCGATCAGCCCGGCGAGGAGGGCCGGGACCAGGGCGCCCCGAAGGCCGACGTCGTCGTGCAGCCAGACGATGAGCACGGCGGCCTGGGCGCCGCCGATCGCGACCGCGACGGCCCCGGCGATGAGGGTCGCGCGCAGCAGCGGCGGGCGCGCCGCCCGCCGCGCGCCGCGGGCGAGCGCGCGCGCCAGCGACGGGCGCCCGGGCGTGCGCAGGTCGATGTCGGGGTGGTGGCGCCCGGCGGCGGAGGCGCCGGCGGCCGCCAGCGCGGCCGCGGTCAGCACCGCCGCGGCGGGTCCCAGCTCGTAGCCGGCGATGAGCGCGCCGGCGAGGCCGAGCGCCTGTCCGGCGGTGAAGCGGGCGGTGAGGTCCCGGCAGGCGTCGTGCTGGCGCTCGGGCGCCACCAGCTGGTGCAGGACGTCCGTCGCGGCCGCGTCGAAGGTCGCGCGCGACGCGCCGAGCAGCGCGGCGCCGACGGTCAGGACCGCGACGCCGCCCCCGGGGGCCGCGAGCGCCGTCCCGGCGAGCGCCAGCGCGGCGACGCCCTGCGACGCCCAGAGCAGCGTGCGGCGCGGCGCCCGGGCGGCGACCCAGGCGGCCGGCGCCGTGCCGAGCGCGAGCGCGGCCAGCCCGGTCGCGATCAGGCCGGCGGCCACGGACGGGCCGCCGCCGAGGGTCACCGCGAGCCAGACCAGGGCCACCGCCCCGCCGGTCTGCGCGGCCGCGAAGAGCGTTTGCGCGAGCCACAGCCGGGACCGCTCGCGGGCGGTGTCCGCGGGCGCGGCGCGGCCGGCCGGCGGACGGCGGCGCGTGACGGGTGTGACGAGGTATCGGGCCATGAGACGCGTGAGGCCGGCCCCGATCGGGGCCGGCCGCTCACACAGGGTACGACCCGCCGCAAGCGGGCCGCGCACCGCCGGTCTCAGCCCCGGCTGGCCTCCTCGAGCAGCGTCATGCCCAGGCCGGTCACCGAGCGGGCCGAGCTGGCCAGCACCACCACCGCCGCGCCGGAGGACGGCGCGAAGCCGGCGAAGCTCCGGGCCCCGCCGGTGCCGCCGTCGTGCCACAGGCCGTGGCGACCGCGGCCGATCGGCGTGCGCATCCAGCCCAGGCCCACCTCCAGCCGGCCGCGGCGCCCGCGGGGGAGGTGGGTCCGGCGGATGGCCGCGCCGAGCCGGCCCGGCGGCGGGCTCATCTGCGCCTCCAGGAGCCGCATCAGGTCGGCGGCCGTCGAGCGCAGGGCGCCGGCACCGGCCATGGCCGGCAGGTCCCAGGCGGGGACGGGCCGGCCGCGCCGGTCGTGGCCGGCGGCGAAGCGGGCGTGGGCCTCGGGCGACATGGCGATTCGGGTGTCGCCCAGCCCGAGCGGCGTCAGCACCCGGGCGCGCACAAGGTTCTCGTAGCCGGCGCCGGCCTCGCGCGCGAGCAGATGCCCAAGCAGGCCGGCGCCGAGGTTCGAGTAGCGGACCCGCCCGGGCGGCCGGAGCCGCGCCCGCGAGACCGCCCGCTCGAGGTCGGCCGCGCCGATCCGCGCGTACGGGTTGCCGCGGTTCATCAGCCCCGAGATCAGCAGCCGCCGCCCCAGCCGCGGCAGCCCGCTGGTGTGGCCGGCGAGGTCGGCGAGCGTCGCCGGCCGGTCGCGCTCGCGCATGCGCACGCCGCGCGGCAGGTGGTCGGCCACCGGGTCCTCGAGGCCGAGCAGGCCCTCCTCGGCCATGTCCGCCAGCGTCAGCGCGGTGATCACCTTGGTGATCGAGCCGATCTCGAAGATCGTGTCCGCCCCCGGTGGGACCGGCCGTCCCGCCGCCGTCCGCCCGCGCGCGATCAGCCGGGGCTCACCGCCGTCGGAGACCAGCGCCACCACGCCGGCGCCGCTGCCCTCCAGGCGGCGCGCATACCGATCCAGGAGGCGCTCGCCGCGGGGCGGCACGGCGCGCTCTCAGCCGCCGGCGGAGGCCAGGGCGCCCTCGAGGTCCCAGAGGATGTCGTCGATCGACTCGATCCCGACCGAGATGCGCACCATGTCCTCGGTGACGCCGCTCGCGGCGAGGGCCTCCTCGTCGAGGCGGCGGTGAGTGGTCGTGGCGGGGTGGATCACAAGGGTCTTGGCGTCGCCCACGTTGGCCAGGTGGGAGGCGAGCTGGCAGGCCTCGATGAACCGGCCGCCGGCGGCGCGGCCGCCCTTGATCCCGAAGGTGATCACCGCGCCGGCGCCGATGGGCAGGTAGCGCTCGGCCAGGCCGCGGTACGGGCTGTCCGCCAGGCCCGGGTAGTTGACCCAGGTCACCGCCGGGTTGGCGCGCAGCGCCTCGGCCACCGCGAGCGCGTTGGCCACGTGGCGGTCCATGCGCAGGGAGAGCGTCTCCAGCCCCTGCAGGAGCAGGAAGGCGTTCATCGGCGCCATCGCCGATCCCAGGTCGCGCATGGTCTCCACGCGCGCCTTCATGATCAGCGCGAAGTTCCCGAAGGTCTCCATGAAGCGCATGCCGCGGTAGCCCGGGCTCGGGTCGGTCATCGCCGGGAAGTTCCCGTTGTCCCAGGGGAAGGTCCCGCCGTCGACAAGCACGCCGCCGATGGTGGTGCCGTGGCCGCCGATCCACTTCGTCGCCGAGTGGCTCACCAGGTGCGCGCCGTGCTCGAAGGGCCGGCAGAGGTACGGCGTGGCGAAGGTGTTGTCGATCAGCAGCGGGACGCCGGCCTCGTCGGCGACGTCGGCCACGCCGCGGATGTCGAGCACGTCCAGGCGCGGGTTGCCGATCGTCTCGGCGTAGAGCATCCGCGTCTCGGGCGTGATCGCCTCGCGCCAGGCACCGAGGTCGCCCGGGTCGACGAAGGTGGTCGTGACCCCGAAGCGCGCCAGCGTGATCGCCAGCTGGTTGTGCGAGCCGCCGTAGAGGTTCGCCGAGGAGACGACGTGGTCGCCGGCGCTCAGGAGCGTCATGAAGGCGACCGCCTGGGCCGCCAGGCCGCTCGCGGTGGCGAGGGCCCCGACCCCGCCCTCGAGGCTCGCGACGCGCTCCTCGAAGACCGCCGTGGTCGGGTTCATGATCCGGGTGTAGATGTTGCCGAAGCGGTTGAGGTCGAACAGATCCGCCGCATGCTGCGCGTCCTCGAAGACGTAGGACGTCGTCTGGTGGATCGGGACCGCGCGGGCGCCGGTGGTGGGGTCGACGCGCTGGCCGGCGTGGACCGCCAGGGTGTCGAAGCCGAAGTCGCGCGACTCGTTGCTCAAGAGAAAGCAGCCATGCGGCGCGACCCGATCACGCCGGTGGCCAGACCGACCACGTTCAGCCCGCCGAAGAAGCGGCAGTGCTCCATCTTGATGCAGCGGTCCTGGACCACCTCGAGGCCGGCGGCGCGGGCCTTCTCGGCCGACTCGTCGTGCCGCAGCCCCAGTTGGATCCAGATCACCTTGGCGCCCAGCTCGATCGCCTCGTCGACGATCGGCGGGATGTCGTCGACCTTGCGGAAGATGTCGACCACCTCGAGCGGCCCCTGGGCCGCGGCGGTCGCGAGGTCGGGCACGCAGGGGAACCCGAGGACCTCCTCGCACATGGGGTTCACGGGCGTGATGTCGTACCCGTAAGCCTTCATGTGGACCATCGCCCGGTAGCTCGGGCGGGAGATGTTCGGCGACAGGCCGACCACCGCGAGGCGGCGGTAGCGCAGCATGATGCGGCGCACCTCGTCGCTCGGCGACCCCGTGGACATGCCCGCGAGCTGGCTCATCGGCCGCGGATCATTCCACATTCCACCCGCGGCCATCCCGCGCCGGCGCGGGTAACCTGACCGCGTCCCTCCCGGCGAGACGCGAGGAGCCCGGAATGAGCGAGGACCCGGTCAGGGTCGGTGTGGCCCGCAGCGTGGAGCGGCTCACGGCCGAGCCCGAGCGCGGATCGCTCACCTACCGCGCGGCGACCGCGCTGGCGGCCGGCGGCCTGCGCTGCGACGCGGAGCTGCGCAAGCACGCGATCGTGGTGGACGAGCCGCCCTCGGTGGGCGGCACCAACGAGGGGCCGAACCCGATCGAGGTGGTGCTCGCCGGGCTGGCCTCCTGCCAGGCGATCACCTACCAGGTGTGGGCGGCGCTGGAGGGCGTGGCGCTGGAGCGCGTGACCGTGAAGGTCGAGGGCGACGTGGAGCTCGGCGGCTTCTTCGGCCTGGACGAGGGCTCGCGCCCGGGATTCCACGCGGTGCGGCTGGCGGTGACGCTCGAGGGCCCGGAGACGCCGGAGCGCTTCCGGGAGTTCGCCGACGTGGTCGACCGTCACTGCCCGGTGCTGGACATGCTCAGCACGCCGGCGCCGGTGACGCGCACGCTGGTGGATCCGGAGCCCGCGGAAGGCTGATCGCCGGCGCCCTTTCGGGCGCCCGATGGGGGACGTTCGGCCCCGCGCCGTGCGGGGGAGGCGGTGCCACCATCGGGGGACGATCCCTCCGGGAGGCTTCCCCTGTCCGCCGATCCCACCGCCGTCCTCTCGAGCCTGGCGCTCCAGGCCGGCGGGGCGCTGGGCGGGCCGGTCGAGCAGGAGCACCTCTTCCAGGCGCGCCAGCTGCAGGCGCTCTCGCTCGGCTGGCACATCGTGATCGTGTGCTTCGGCGTGGCCTTCCCGGTGATCGTGCTGGTCGCCGAGGGCCTTTGGCTGCGCACGCGGGATCCGCTCTACCGCGAGCTGGCCCGCCGCTGGTCGCGGGCGATGCTCGTGCTGTTCGCGGTCGGCGTGGTGTCCGGGACGATCCTCTCGTTCGAGCTCGGGATGCTCTGGCCCGAGTTCATGGCGACCTTCGGCGAGGTCTTCGGCTTCGCATTCGCCCTCGAGGGGTTCGCCTTCTTCGTCGAGGCGATCTTCGTCGTGATCTACGTCTACGGGTGGGATCGCCTCTCGCCGCGGCTCCACTTCCTGACCGGCCTCCCGATCCCGGTCGCCGGCGTGGCCGGGTCGCTCTTCGTGATCTCGGTCAACGGGTGGATGAACCACCCGGTCGGCTTCGACCTGGTCGACGGCAGGGTGACGAACGTGCGGCCCCTCGAGGCGCTCTTCAACACCCATGTGTGGCACGAGGTGGTGCACATGCAGCTGGCGGCGTACCTCGTGGCCGGCTTCGCGGTGGCCGGCGTCTACGCCTGGGCCTGGCTGCGCGGCCGGCGCGATCGCTACCACGCCGTCGGCTTCGCGATCCCGTTCACCATCGCCGCGCTGGTGGCGCCGGTGCAGCTGATGGTCGGCGACTGGGCGGCCCGCTCGGTGGCCGAGAACCAGCCCACCAAGCTCGCCGCGATCGAGGGCCTGGCCGAGACGACCGACGGCGCGCCGCTGACGCTGTTCGGCTGGTACCGCGACGGCGAGGTGGTCGGCGGGCTGAAGATCCCGCGCGCGCTCTCGATCCTGGCCCACCACGACCCGAGCGCGCGGGTGCAGGGGCTCGACGCGGTGCCGCCCGACGAGCGGCCCCCGGTGAACGTGGTGCGGGTGGCCTTCCAGGTCATGGTGGCCATCGGCACCGGCCTGGCGCTGCTGGCCGCGATCTACCTGCTCGCCTGGTGGCGCCGGCGCGGGCCGCCGTCCTCGCCGTGGTTCTACCGCGCCGCGGTCCTGGCCGGGCCGGCGTCGATCGTCGCGCTGGAGGCCGGCTGGATCACCACCGAGGTGGGCCGCCAGCCGTGGATCGTCTACGAGCTCATGCGCGTCGACCAGGCCGTGACCGGGGCGAGCGGCGTCCCGGTGGGGTACGGGGTGGTGGCCGGCGTCTACGCGCTGCTCACGCTCGCGACCGTCGCGGTGCTGATCAGGATGGCCCGGCTGCCGCGGGAGGGGGCGGGGTGACCCTGGCCGATCTCTGCGCCATCCTGATCGTGCTGGGCCTGACGGCCTACGCCGTCCTCGCCGGGGCCGACTTCGGCGCGGGCTTCTGGGAGCTCGGCGCCGGCCGCGGCCCGACCGGGAGGCGCGCGCGGGCGCTCATCGAGAGCGCGATGGGGCCGGTCTGGGAGGCCAACCACGTCTGGCTGATCTTCGTGCTGGTGGTGTTCTGGACGTGCTTCCCGGTCGCGTTCGGGTCGGTCGCCTCGACGCTCGCGGTACCGCTCTTCCTCGCGGCGGTCGGGATCATCTTCCGCGGCAGCACGTTCGCCTTCCGGGGGGCCGGCGGGCCCCGCGCCCGGCCGCTGCTGGGAGCGCTCTTCGTGGCGTCCTCGCTGCTGACGCCGTTCTTCCTCGGGGCGGCCGTCGGGGCGGTGGCCGCGGGGCGGGTGCCGGTGGGCAACGCGGCCGGCGACCCGATCGGGAGCTGGTGGAACCCGACGGGCGCCCTGGTGGGCGCGCTCGCGGTGCTCACGGGCGTCTACCTGGCCGCGGTGTACCTCGCGGCCGACGCCCGGCGCGCCGGCGCGACCGACCTGGCCGAGGCCTTCCGCCGCCGCGCGCTGATCGCCGGCGCGGTCACCGGGGCGCTCGCGATGGGCGGGCTGCTCGTGCTGCGCGACGACTCGCGCCACCTCTACGACGGGCTCACGGGTGACGGGCTGCCGCTGGTGGTCCTGTCCGCGGTCGCCGGCGTGGCGACCATGACCCTGCTCTGGCGGCGCGCCTACGGGCCCGCGCGGGCGGCGGCAGCGGCCGCGGTGGCGGCGGTCATCTGGGGCTGGGCCTGGTCGCAGCGGCCGGACCTGCTGCCCGGCGAGCTGACGATCGGCGACGCGGCCGCCGGGCGGCCGACGCTGGTGGCCGTCCTGGTCGGCGCCCTGGTGGGCGGCGCGATCGTCGCGGCCTCGCTGGCGTTCCTCTTCCGGCTGGTCCTGAGCGGCCGGCTCGACAAGGAGCTCCCGCCGCGCGCCGACGCCGGGAGTCCGGTGCCATGAGGGGGGCTCCGAGGCCGCGGCGCGAGACGCGCCTCGCCGGCGCCGCGGCCGCGTGCCTGGCGGCCGGCGCGCTGCTGCTCTTCGCGGCGCATCCGACGCCGCTGCGCATCGCCGGCGCGCTGGTGATGCTCGGCTTCGTGGTCTTCGGCGCGATGGCGATCCTGTCGCCCGACCGCCTCGGCCGGGACGTCTAGCCCCGCTCGAGCTCCAGGAGCCGCACCTTCATCTCGGCGCCGCCGAGGTACTGCCCGACCGCCCCGTCCGAGCGCAGCACGCGGTGGCACGGGATCACGATCGGCAGCGGGTTCCGGGCCAGCGCGGTGCCCGCGGCGCGCACGGCGGACGGGCGACCGGCCCGCGTCGCCACCTCGCGGTAGGAGGCGGTGCCCCCGTAGGGGATGCCGGCGGTCGCGCGGAGCACGTCGCGGCGGAAGCCCGCGGTGAGGCGCCAGTCGAGCGGCAGGTCGAAGGCGCGCCGGCGCCCGGCGAAGTACTCGTCGAGCTGGCGGCGCGCGTCGGCCACCGCCGCGCGCGGCGCGCGCAGCACCCGCGGCGAGACGCGGCGCGCCAGGTCCTCCATCACCGCGTCGGCGTCCTCGGCCGGCAGCGCCACGCGCACCAGCCCCTCGCCGGTGGCGCCCAGCAGCAGCGGCCCCAGCGGGCTGTCGTGCGACTCCACGGCCACGTCGGCCAGGCCCTCGGCCGCGGCGCGCGCGCCCAGGTCGGCCCGGATGCGGTCCCAGTCGGCGTCCGACGGGCCGGCCAGCCCGCGCAGCCGCGCCTCGAGGTCCGTGGTCATGTGTCCTCCCTCAGTCGGCGGAGCCCCTCGAACACGTTCCGGCGCGCCGCGGGCTCGCTGGTCCCCATGGCCTCGGCGATCTCCGCGTGGGAGAGGTCGGCGAGGTAGCGCAGCGCGACCGCGTGGCGCTGCTTGTCCGGCAGGGCGCCCACCCGCTCCCAGAGCGCCGCGTCGGCCGGGTCGCGGTCCTCCGCGGCGCCGGCGACGGCCTCCAGGTCGGCTCGGGGCCGGGGCGCCGCCGCCGCGGCGCGATGCGCGTCGACGGCCTTGCGGGCCGCGATCGCGAAAAGCCAGGCGCGCACGGACCCGGGCTCGCGCACGTCGCCGTACGCGCGCAGGGCCGCGAGCATGGTCTCCTGGAAGCAGTCCTCGGCGCGCTCGGGCCCGACCCGGGCGGCGCAGAAGCGCAGCAGGTCCGGGCCGTGCAGCGCGACGACCCGCTCGAACGGCGGCGGGCCGCCGGCGCGGATCCTGGTGGGGTGCGGTCGCACGCTCATGAGACGTCCCGGGCGGCCGGGACGTGAGGTTCAGCCCGCGGCGCCGGCGCCGCGCCGGTGGCAGCCCTCGAGGTGGTCGTCCACCAGCCCGGCCGCCTGCATCAGCGCGTAGGCGGTCGTGGGGCCCACGAAGACCAGCCCGCGGCGCTTCAGATCCTTGGAGAGCGCCGTCGAGGCCGGGGTGGACGGGGCGAGGTCGGCCATCGCCCGCGGCGCGGGACCCGGCTCGGGACGGTGCGACCAGATCAGGGCGTCGAGGCCGCCCTCCTCGCGCAGCGCCACGATCGCGCGGGCGTTCGCGATCGCGGCGGTGATCTTGAGCCGGTTGCGGACGATGCCGGCGTCGGCCATCAGGCGGTCGAGGTCGGCGTCGCCGAACGCGGCGACGGCGTCGGGGTCGAAGTCGCGGAAGGCGGCGCGGAACGCGGGGCGCTTGTTCAGGATCGTCCGCCAGCTGAGACCCGACTGGAAAGCCTCGAGGGTCAGGCGCTCGAACAGCCCGCGCTCGCCGCGCACCGGCCGGCCCCACTCCTCGTCGTGGTACGCCCGCATGACGGGGTCGCCGGTCGCCCAGGGGCAGCGCGCGAGGCCGTCCTCGCCGGTGACGGGGCCGATCATCGGGCCGCCTTCCAGGCGCGGTGCTCCTCGCGCAGGCAGATCCCGCAGGGCCGGTAGCCGGCCGCGACGGCGGTCGCGGCGTCGGCGAAGAAGACCCGGTGCGGGACGTACCCGCCGCGCGCGATCGCCCGCAGCGCCGACGGGCAGTCGAGCCGCCCGTAGATCCGCGATCGCCGGTGCCCGCCGAGCGTCCCGGGACGCGGGCCCGGGAACGGCCGGCCGGCGCCGTCGAGCAGGGTCCAGGTGCGGGCGGGCGAGCTCAGGGCCGCGACGGTAGCGCATCCGACGGTGGGCTCCGGCGCCCGCGGCGGGGCGGCAGGAACGCCGCCAGTCCGGGGTCGCGGCCGGCGAGCGAGGCCCGCGTCACGGCCGCCGGCCCGAAGCGGTCGCGCACCAGGTCCATGGCGGCGTCGACCGCGTCGGCGCCGGCCGCGTCGATCGGCAGCGCGAGCTGCCACGCGTCGCCCTCGGTGAGGTTCGAGACCGCGACGCCGAGCAGCGTGCAGCCGCGCCGGCCGACCTCGGGCTCCGCGGCGGCGAGCAGGCCGCGGACCGCGCCGAGCACGGCCCGGCTGGAGGCGGTCGGCTCGACCAGGGTGCAGGAGCGGGTCGCGCGCGAGAAGTCGTCGAAGCGCAGGCGGAGAACGACGGTGCGGCCGGTGGCGCCGGCCGCCCGCATGCGCCGCGTGACGCGGTCGGCCAGCGCCACCAGCGTCGTGTCGAGCCGCTCCGGCGCGTGCGGCCCGCGGCCGATCGCCGATTGGGCGCCGAAGGTCCGCCGGCCGCGCCGGCGCCGCACCGGGCGGGGGTCGCGGTTGCTCGCGACCGCGTGCAGGTGGCGCCCGGCGCTCCGGCCGAGCAGCGGCACCAGCGCGTCCTCGCCCATGCGCGCGATCTGCCCGACCGTGGCGATCCCGCAGGCGCGCAGCCGCTCGGCGGTGACCGGCCCGACCCCCCAGAGCATCTCCACCGGCAGGGGGTGCAGGAACGCCAGCTCGTCGGCGATCGGCACCACCAGCAGGCCGTCGGGCTTGGCGAAGACGCTCGCGAGCTTCGCCAGCGTCTTGGTGCGGGCCACCCCGACCGTGATCGGCAGGCCGACCTGCTCCCGGACGTCGCGCCGCAGGCCCTCGGCGATCCGGCGCGAGCTGCCGGCGATGCGCTCCATCCCGCGGACGTCGAGGAACGCCTCGTCGATGGAGATGGCCTCGACCACCGGCGTGGTGCGCTCGAAGACCCGGAAGACCGCCCGGCTGGCCTCGACGTAGGCCTCCCAGCGCGGCCGCACGACGACCGCCTCGGGGCAGAGCCGGCGCGCCTGGGCGCCGCCCATCGCCCCGCGCACGCCGCGGGCGCGCGCCTCGTAGCTGGCCGCCATCACCACGCCGCCGCCCACGATCACCGGCCGGCCGCGCAGCGACGGGTCGTCGCGCTGCTCCACCGAGGCGAAGAAGGCGTCGAGATCGGCGTGGAGGACCGTCGGCTCGGGCGGCGGTGACACGAACACATGTTCGACCACGGTGCGGACGGCGGCAACGGATCGGCCGGCCGCTCGTCCGGTCGAGAGATCGAGCTGATCCTCGCGGGCGCCCGGCACGTCGTCGTCACCGTCTACCTTGTCGGCGTCGACGACCTCGGAGGGAGGGCACGCGATTGCAGACCTTCACCGCCGCCGACATCCCCGACCTCACCGGCCGGACGGCCGTCGTGACCGGCGCCAACAGCGGCATCGGGCGGGCGGCGGCGCGCGCGCTCGCGGAGGCCGGCGCGCGGGTCGTGCTCGCCGTGCGGGATCCCGGCCGGGGCCGCGCGGCCGCCGCGACGATGCGGGGCGAGACCGAGGTGCGCGAGCTCGACCTCGCGAGCCTCGCGTCGGTGCGCGCGTTCGCCGCGGCGTGGGAGGGCGAGATCGACCTCCTGATCAACAACGCTGGCGTGATGGCGCCGCCACTGAGGCGCACGGCCGACGGCTTCGAGCTCCAGCTCGGCACCAACCACCTCGGCCACTTCGCGCTGGCCAACCTGCTGCTCGACCGGGTCGCCGGCCGCGTCGTGACCGTCTCCTCGCTCGCGCACCGCTCCGGCCGGATCGACCTCGACGACCTCAACTGGGAGCGGCGCCCTTACCGGGCGTGGGCCGCCTACGGCCAGTCCAAGCTCGCGAACCTGCTGTTCACCGCGGAGCTGCAGCGGCGGCTGATCGACGCGGGGTCCGACGTCCTGGCCACCGCCGCCCACCCCGGCTACACGGCCACCCACCTCCAGTTCGCGGGGCCGCCGCGGTGGCACGTGCGCTCGCTGCTGATGATCGCCCTCCTCCTGGTCGCCCAGGGCGAGGACGCCGGCGCGCTGCCGACCCTCGCCGCCGCGGTCGCCGACGTGCCCGGAGCCGCCTACCTCGGCCCCGGCGGGCCGAGGGAGATGCGCGGCGCGCCCTGCCTCGTCGGTCGGTCCGCGGCGGCGGTGGACATGGACGTCGCCCGGCGCCTGTGGGACCTCTCCGAGGAGCTGACCGGCGTCCGGTTCCCGCGGAGCGTCCGCGCGGGCGCGCCGGTCCGACCCGTCGGGTCGGGTTAGGCGGCGGCCCGCCCCCGGGCCTCGGCGAGGAGCTCGAGCGACCGCAGGCGCCCGTCGAGCGTGTCGGCCCCATGCACGGTCATGAGCTCGTCGGCGTCCGCGTACCGGCGGAAGTCGGCGAGGAACGCGGCGACCGCGTCGGGGGTGCCGACCGCCGTGTGGGCGAGCATCTCGTCGACGTGTCGCCCGCGCGGGTCGCGGAGGATCGCGTCGACCTCGGCGTCGTCCGGCCGGCGCCCGCCCCGGCTGAAGATCGCGCGGGCGACGACCCGCCGGCGGGTCTCGAGCTGCCGCCGGGCCTCGCGCTCGTCGTCCGCGGCGAGCACGTTGACGCCGGCGATCACGTACGGCCGGTCGAGTTGCTCCGAGGGCTGGAAGCGATCGCGGTAGACCTCGACCGCGTCGCGGAGCGCCGCCGGCGCGAAGTGCGACGCGAAGCCGTAGGGCAGCCCCAGCGCGGCGGCGAGGTGGGCGCCGAAGAGCGACGACCCCAGGATGTAGAGCGGGACGCCGGTGCCGCGCCCCGGGATGGCGCGGACGTTCGGGACGTGCGAGGCGCCGCCGAGGTAGCCCTGCAGCTCGACGACGTCCTCGGGGAAGGCCTCCGCCGCTCGCGCGTCGCGGCGCAGGGCGAGCAGCGTCTCCTGATCGGTCCCCGGCGCCCGCCCGAGCCCGAGGTCGATGCGGTCGGGATGGAGCTCCGCCAGCGTGCCGAACTGCTCCGCGATCACCAGCGGCGAATGGTTGGGCAGCATGATGCCGCCGGCGCCCAGGCGGATCCGCTCGGTGTGGGCGGCCACGTGGGCGATGAGCACGGCCGTCGCCGACGAGGCGATCGACTCGATGTTGTGGTGCTCGGCGTACCAGACGCGCAGGTAGCCGAGCTCCTCGGCCCGCCGCGCGAGGCGGACGCTGCCCTGGAGGGCCTGGCGGGCCGTCTCGTCCTCGCCGATCGGGGCGAGGTCGAGGACGGAGAGTGGGACGCGGAGGCTCACGGGCGTCCCAAGGTAGCGACGACGGCCGTGTCGCCGCCCGCGCTCACGCCAACGAGCTCACGCCCGCGTAGTCGGCGACGGGCGCGCCGCCGGTCACCTCGTACTCGAGCAGCAGGAGCCCGCTCGGCGTCGCCTCGTGGCCCCTCAGGCGGAGGCCGACGCCCTCGGCGGGGTGGCCGAGCAGCCGGCGCCCGGCCCCGATGACCGCCGGCGCGACGACGAGGCGGATCGTGTCGACGAGCCCGGCGGCGAGCAGCGAGGCCGCCAGCCGGGCGCTGCCGTGCACCTGGAGCTCCCGGCCCGGGCGGGCCTTCAGCGCCCCGACGGTCTCGGCCGCGTCGCCGAGCAGCACGGTCGTCGGGCTCCACGAGCCCTCGGTGAGCGTCCTTGTGGCGACGTACTTGGGGAGCGCGTTCATCCGTTCGCTGAACGGGTCGTCGGGGTCGGTGATCGCCGGCCAGTCGCGCGCGAACGCCTCGTAGGTCCGCCGGCCGAGCAGCAGGCCGTCGGCCAGGTCCAGGTTGTCCGACGCCCACCCGACGAACCGCGCGTCGATGTGCGGGACGAGCCAGCCGCCCCGCGCGAAGCCGTCGCTCGTGTCCTCCGCCGCCGACCCGGGGCCCTGGCAGACCCCGTCGAGCGACACGAACTGGATGACCGCGATCCTCATCGGGAGGCCTCGTCCTCGGCGAGGACGGCGAGCTGCGCGGTGACCGTGCCCCAGCCGTCCAGGAAGCCGAGACCCTCGTGACGGGTGCGGGCGGCGGGGTCGCCGTGGCGGACGAGAACGCGATAGTCGGTGCCGCCGGGATGGTCGGCCAGGGTGATCTCGGCGGTCATCGCGACCGGCTCGGGGCGGGCGGGCCGCCAATCGCCGTCGATCGCGTTGGTGAAGACCAGCCGCTCCAGCTCCTCGACCACGAGGAAGGCGGCGTCCACGTGCGGCCCGAACGCCGCGCCGTCCTCGCTGAAGGAGGTCACGAAGGCGCCCCCGGGGCGGACCTCCAGCCGCTCGACGCGGGCGACGGCCGGCGCCGGCACCCACCAGCGCGCGAGCCGCGACGGCTCGGTCCAGGCGCGCCAGACGACCTCGCGCGGGGCGGCGATGACGCGCTCCAGGCTCAGGTCCAGATCGGGATTCACGCGTCCTCCCGCTCGGTGACGAGGCGGTCGAGGCGGTCGGTGCGCCCCTCCCAGAGCGCGCGCTGCTCGGCGAGCCAGTCGTCCACGACCGCCAGCCGCTCGCGCGCGAGGGTGCACGTGCGCACCCGGCCGGACTTGCGCGTGCGGATCAGCCCCTCGGCCTCGAGCGTGCGGAGGTGCTTCATGAAGGAGGGGAGCGCCATGGGGACGTCGCGCGCGAGCTCGCCGACGCTGGCGGGGCCGGCCCCGAGCCGGCGGACCACGGCCCGCCGCGTGGGATCCGCGAGCGCGGCGAAGACGCCGTCTACCTCGAGCAAAGACTTAGCCATTTGGCTAAGTATTACCCGCGCCGGGTGACGGGCGCAAGCGCCCTGAGAGCTGTGCGGCTCCGCTACCCGGGGGAGCGGCGGAGGAAGGCGAGCCCCACCCGCGTGCCGGACCCGGACGCGCGGCTGTCGACGGCGTCGGCGAGCGCCTGCATGATCAGCCGGCCCCGGCCGTGGGCCTGACCGGCGGGCGGAGCGACGGCCGGACCGGACGGTGAGGAAGCGCCCGGCCGGCCGCCGTCGCGCAGCCGAACGTGCGCCCGGTCCCGGCGAACCGAGATCCGGACCTCGACGACGTCGCCGGCGGTCGATCCGTGCTCCACGGCGTTGACCAGGGCCTCCTGCACCGCGAGGAGGACTCGCCACGCGTCGTCATCGCTCCACCCCCGGCGCTCGAGGGCGTCGGCGAGGAGGTGGCGCACCGGCGCGAGCTCCGCGAGGTCGGCCGGGATCCGGAGCGTCCGCCGCACCGGCGCCCACCGCCGTGGGGCGGCGTAGGTCGCGGTCACCGGAGCACCTCGCCGATGCCGAGGCAGCGGGAGCACGCGGTGGCGATCGGGATCGGGCCTTCCCTGTTGGACGCCGGCCGGAACTCGACGATGCGTCGCTGGCCCCAGCACTCGGGGCAGGTCGACCAGGCGGGCGCGGACGAAAGGAGGGCGGTCCGGGCTTCGGGCATGCGGGGGGTGGCCGGCGTCATGGTGCGCCTCCTGAACGGTGGGTGCCGCTCGCGGATCGAGTGCGTGAGCGCGGCGCCCGTCCGGAGTCGCCGCGCCCCCGCGAAGGGTGAACTCCGTTTCCTTCCCCGGCTCCGCCGGGAGTCGCTCCGTGGCGGGATCGTCCTGCCGCCGTACCGCCAGAACGCGGGGCGACCCCAAAGGTTGGAGCTATCTCGAGATCACGTGCCCGATCGTCGGTCGCCGGATGACGGCGCGAGGGGCCCGTACCATGGCGCGGTGATCCTCGAGGGAGCGAACGGCGAGCGACTCGAGCTGACACTCGTCGCCTATCAGTTCCCCGAGGTCGAGGACGACATGTGGGACGCCAACTGGCTCGAGGTCCGGATCTCCGCGGCGGACGACCCGGACGCGTGGACCGCGGACGATCCCTGCCTCCTGACCTGGGAGGTGGACGAGCTCGCGGACTGGCTCGACGCGGTGGCCGAATCGCGGGCCCCCGTCGCCGAGATCGAGTTCATCGAGCCGAGCCTGATGCTCGAGCGCATCGAGGTGGATGGGGCCGCCGTCGTCCGCGTCTGGTTCGAGAACGCGCTCCGGCCGCCGGAGGCTCCCGAGGACGAGGACGTGCTCATCGACTTCGAGGTCGCGCCGGCGATGCTCCGCGCCGCCGCGGCGTCGTTGCGCGCCCAGCGGCAGCGGTTTCCGAGGCGGGGTCCGACCGCCTGAGCGGACCGCGCTCGGGGCAAAGAAAAGGCCCGGATCTCCCGGCCTTTGAGTAGCGGGGGCAGGATTCGAACCTGCGCCCTTGCGGTCATGAGCCCGACGAGCAGTCGCTGAACTGCATTTCAAGCCTGATCACCTCGGGAGCACCTGCCCGACGGCCTGGCTCCAGCAACACCCGAGGTGCGTCTCCCACGTCTCGTCCGAGGCGGTCGTCGGGTGAGCCCGGCGTCGCTCGCTCATCGCACCGCGCGCGGGCGACTCCGCCTCACCTTCACCTGCCGGCGACGGTCTCCGCCTTGTGGGTCTTGTTGCGGTGTGTCCAGGCGCCGAACTCGTCGCGGAAGAACACGTAATCGCCGCTGAAGCGTTTGTCGTTGGCGACCGAGCCCGGGTTGGCCAGCGCGGTGGCGGTGTAGTCGCAGAAGTAGCTGGCGCGCACCGGGAACACCGTGGTCTTCTTGTTGGGCGGCGTGCCGTCGGCCCTGTACTTGCCAAGACGCGGCGCGGCGATCTTCACGGACGTCAGCTTGATCGTCGCGGTCTCGATGGTGTTGCCGTTGGCAGCCTCCGTCGGGCCGCAGTACGCCTTCTTGAGCAGCTTGGCGATCGTCGCCTTGCTCGGCGCCTTGGGGTTCTTGGCCGCCGCTTCGGCGATCGCCGGGACGGCGACCACCGTCGCGGCGAGCGCGAGCGCAGTCAGACGGCGGGGTAGGCGCGCGGCCTTCGAAAGCATGGGTCGTCCCTTCAGAGGGAGCAAGTCCGCAGCCGTAGGGTCCCGGCGGAATTCCGACTCGTAGTGGAGAGCCATCGGCAGACCGAGCCGGACACTTGAGGCGAGTGTCAACCACGGTCGAAACCTGATGCCCCGGCAGGCTGCAAGTTGGTCCAGCACCCGGCTCCAGCAGCCCACGCGCCGTAGCGCCGAACAGACCCTTAAGCGCGAAAACCCCCTGGCGAGAGGGGGTTTCCGTATAGCGGGGGCAGGATTCGAACCTGCGACCTTCGGGTTATGAGCCCGACGAGCTACCAGACTGCTCCACCCCGCGGCGAGTCGTGAAGGATAGCGCCGCCTCGGCTTAGGTCAAGGCGACGCCGGAGCCGGCCAGGCGCACCGTGGCTCCCACCGCGAGCCATCCCGGGCGCACCACCGACGCGTAGACGCCGAAGAGGTTCTCGCGCTCCCGCGCCAGCGCCGCGAGCACCCGCTTGTCGCGGTCCAGCGTGTCCGGGTCGTAGGTCGTGACCACGCAGCGCTCGGTGGGGGAGACCACCCGCACGGTCGGCCCGTCGTCCCCGAGCGCCAGCGTCTCGCCGAGCCAATCGGCCTCGGCGAAGGGCTCGTCGCCCTCCAACTCCACGATCACGTTCGCGCGGAAGCGCCGGCGGTCGATCTCGTCCTCGCCCAGCCACCCGGCGGCCGCGGCCAGCGAGGCCGTGGTCACGAGGTGCACCGGCGCCGCGTCGTGGATCCCGACCGGGCTGGCCGCCAGGGCGACCTCGCGCCCCACGCTCGCGCCGACCCGCTCGGCCAGCCGCGGGTCGTCCCACGACAGCTCCTCGCCCTCCGGCGTGAGCACCACCGCCCGCTCGGCCGTCTCGGGGTCGAGGTAGCGCGCCCGGTAGCCGAGCAGCGCCCCGGCCCGGCGGGCCGACAGCGCCTCGGAGTCGTCGACGACGGCGTGCCGGCGGTCGCCCAGGAGCCCGAAGGGGCCGAGGAACGCCCGTCGCACCCGCTCGCCGCCGAACGACTTCACCGGGAACCGCCAGAGGTCGGCGACCAACCCGACCGGCGCCTCCGTCACGGCGGCCCCGTGTCCTAGCGCGTGGTGGCGAGCACGATGACCAGGATCAGCAGGATCCCGAGGCCGGCGTAGGTCCAGCGCAGGATCCGCTTTCGCGTCTCCTGCATGCTGCGCAGCTGACGGCGCGCGTTCTCGAGCGCGGCGGGGTCGTGCTCGGGCGGCGGCCAGTCGTCATCGTCGTCGTACGCCACCGCCCGAGGGTAGCGCGCCGGCCCCGAGGACGACGAAGGGGCCCCGTGGGGCCCCCTCGCGCACCGTCCTCTCGGTGGAGCCCTTACGCCACGTCGCGCAGGCGCTGGGCCTCGGCCAGGCTGGCCAGCTTCTGGAGGGACTGGTTCTCGATCTGCCGGATCCGCTCGCGGGTGACGTTGAACGTGCGGCCCACCTCATCGAGGGTCCGCGGGTGCTCCCCGCCCAGCCCGTAGCGCAGCTCGAGGACGCGCCGCTCCCGGTAGCTCAGCGTGTTGAGGACGTCGCGCAGCGCCTCGTTGCGGAGCACCGTCTCGGCGGCGCCCTCCGGGGCGATCGCCTTCTCGTCCGCCAGGAACTGGCCGAACTCCGACTCCTCGTCGTCGCCGACCGGCTTCTCGAGGGAGACCGGCGTCTGCGCGCTGCGCTTGATGGACTCGACCTCCGTCTCGGGCAGCTTGACCGCGTCGGCGATCTCGGCGATCGACGGCTCGCGCCCCAGCTCCCCGACGAGCTTGCGCTCGGCACGGTTGATCTTGTTGAGCTTCTCGACGACGTGGACCGGCATCCGGATGGTGCGGCCCTTGTCCGCGATCGCCCGGGCGACGGCCTGGCGGATCCACCAGGTCGCGTAGGTCGAGAACTTGAAGCCCTTGCGGTAGTCGAACTTCTCGGCGGCCCGCACCAGGCCCAGCGTGCCCTCCTGGATCAGGTCGAGGAAGGCCAGGCCCTGGTTGCGGTAGTTCTTGGCGATCGAGACCACCAGCCGCAGGTTGGACTCGACCATCTTCTTCTTGGCGTCCAGGTCCCCGAGCTCGATGAGCTTGGCCAGCTCGACCTCCTGGCGGGCCGTGAGCAGCGGCACGCGGCCCACGTCCTTGAGGAAGAGCTGGAGGGAGTCGGTGCTGGTGTCGGCCTTGAGGTTGAGCTTGCGCGGCGGGCGGTCGGCCTCCTCGGCCAGCTGCGCCTGGCGCTCGTCGGCCTCGGTCTGCTCGAGCAGCTCGATGCCGAGCTCGTCCAGGTGCCGGTAGAGCTCCTCGGCCTCGCCCTCGTCGATCGACACGCCCTCGACGGAGCGCGCCACGTCCTCGATGCCCAGGAAGCCCTGCTCCTGCCCGCGGGCCAGGAGGCGCTGAACCTCTTCCAGATCGATCATCTCCGCAACCGTCATCACTTCACCTCCGGCTCGGGCCCGAGCGGCGCGACAAAACCATCGTCGCGGCGGACGTTTCCCCGATCACGAACATAGGTTCGGTACTGTACCGCTTCATTGTTTGAAGTCAAGCTCCCGCCAGTTCCCTATCGGCATCTGGCTCAAACGTCGGAGTGTCGGGCCCGCGCCGGCTGTGGCACGGCTCGGAGACGGCGCGCAACGTGGATTGGCCGTGCGATGGAGGTACCCTCCCACGCCCTCCTTAAGCCTCCGTTAAGCCGGAATGGGCGGGTCGTGAAAAGACCTTCAGGGAGTCGTGCGAGCCGCTTCCCCAGATGGATCAAGGAGGGCGTCGAGCAGCCGTCGCGCGGTGACCCCGAGGTCGGTCTCCGCCCCCAGCGCGACCGCGCGCCTCCACGCCGCCTCGGCCGTGTCCGGGTCGCGCCGGTACACGGCGAGCCACCCCCGGTTGAAGGCCACCAGCTGGCTGCCCGGGTTACGGGCCTCCAGCGCCGCGAGATCCTCGGCCGCGCGCCGCTTGGCCGCGGCGTCGCCGCGGGCGGCGTCGTTCAGGATCTTCCCGACGATGGCGGGGAGGAAGTCGGCGTCGAGCGTGAAGGCGTCCCCGTAGGCCGTTGCGGCCGCGGCGGTCTGGCCCAGGCCGCCCAGCACGGCGGCCAGCTCGACGGCCTTCTGCGGGGAGGCGCTGAGCGCGAGCTCCTGCCGGAGCGTGGTCACCTGCTCGGCCGGCGGCAGCTCGGCCACCTCCCTCGGAAGCGGCCGGTCGAGCACCAGCGCGAGCGGCGGCAGGCCCTCCGGCCGGTCGGCGTCGGGGAGGACCACGTCCCCGGCCACCGGCTGCGCCGCGTCGCGGGCGCCGGCGCCGACCGGGTCGTCCAGGCCCATTGCCAGCAGCACGGCGGCGCCGGCGGCCACGACCCAGATCGCCAGCACGACGGCCAGCCGCCGGGCGCCGATCCGCGCGAGCGCGGCGGCCGGGCGGTTCGGGGGATCGGCCACGCCGCGACGTTACGCCACGCCCGGGGCGACGGCCGCGGGCGGTGTCCCGGCCCGCGGGGACGGACGTCGCTCATGATCGGCACCGGCGCTGCCGATGTCGAAGTGAGATGAGCGCCGCGCCCCCTCGCCCGTCCGATGCCGGTCTCGGCAACCTCCTCGCCTACGCGGTCCGGCGCGGGGCGAGCGACGTGCACCTGAAGGCCGGCGCGCGCCCGGTGGTGCGCGCGAACGGGATCCTCGAGCTGGTGTCGGGCGCGGCGACGCTCGAGCCCGAGGACACCGAGCGCTTCGCCGACGAGCTCCTGAACGGCCACGAGCACAAGCGCGCGGAGCTGGTCGCCGACGGCGAGGCCGACCTCTCGCACGAGCGGACCGGCATCGGGCGCTTCCGCGTGAGCATCTTCCGCCAGCGCGGCACGGTCAGCATCGTCCTGCGCGTGGTGCCGGCCCGGGTGATGACGCTGGAGGAGCTGGGCCTGCCGCCGGCGGTGAGCCAGCTGGCCGGCGAGGAGCGCGGGATCATCCTCGTCACCGGGACCACCGGCTCCGGCAAGAGCACGACGCTCGCCGCGATGATCGACCAGATCAACCGGTCGACCCACAAGCACGTGGTCACGATCGAGGACCCGATCGAGATGCTCCACACGGACCGGGGCTCGCTGATCAACCAGCGCGAGGTGGGGCTCGACACGCCGTCGTTCGCCGCGGCGCTCCGGCGCGTGCTGCGCCAGGACCCCGACGTGATCATGATCGGCGAGATCCGCGACCTGATCACGATGGAGACCGCCCTCAGCGCGGCCGAGACCGGCCACCTGGTGCTCTCCACGATGCACACGCTGGACGCCACCGAGACGGTCAACCGCGCGATCGGGCTCTTCCCGCTGCACCAGCAGGGCCCGGTGCGGGCGATGCTCGCCGGCACCCTCAAGGGCATCATCAGCCAGCGCCTGGTCAAGACCGCCGACGGGGCCGGCCGCGTGGCCGCCTGCGAGGTGCTGGTCAGCACCGGCCGCGCGCGGGACATGATCCTGAACCCCGACGACACGGGCCGCCTCCACGAGGTGATCCGCGAGGGCGAGTACTACGGGATGCAGACCTTCGACCAGTCGCTCTTCGACCACGTCACCAGCGGCCGGGTCACCCTGGACGCGGCGATCGCCGCCGCCACCAGCCCGCACGACTTCAAGCTGATGCTGGATTCCGGCGCCGCGCGCCGGGACGCCGCCCAGCTGGCCTGAGAGAGCTCTCCGGCCGGGAATCCCCCGAATCCGGCGCGCGGCGAAACCGGTGGTACCATCGCTCGCGACCATGTCGTCGATGTCTCCCCCCGCAGGAGCCGGCCACGAGTGTCCGGTCCTGGCCACCGCCCGGATCGTTTCGGGCAAGTGGACCCTCCTGGTCCTGCGCGATCTCGCCGGCGGCACCTGCCGCTTCAGCGAGCTTCAGCGATCCCTCGCCGGGATCAGCCCGCGCACCCTCTCGCAGCGCCTGCGGGCGCTCGAGGACGAGGGGATCATCGTGCGCCGCGCGCACGCCGAGACCCCGCCGCGGGTGGACTACCGCCTCACGCCGAAGGGCCGTGACCTGGTGCCGATCGTGGAGGCCATGCGCGAGTACGGCTCGCGCTGGCTCCCCGAGGACGAGGCCGTCGAGCGGCAGCCCGTGGGGGCCGCGGCGGACTAACCCGGGCGGCGGGTGCGAAGGAAGCGCACCGGCAGGTAGAGCGTGTGGGGGGTGCGCCGATCGAGCACCTTGCGCAGCTCGGCCTTGCCCTCGTCATCGAGCAGGTGGGCGATGTAGGTGCGCGAGAAGAGGCGCCAGGCGTCCTCGCCGTCCTCCATCACGGCCGCGAGCTGCACGTCCTGCTCCTCGGGGATGAGCATCCCGATCTCGGCGAAGGCGGCCCGGTCGGCGGGCTCGTCGGGGAAGCTGGCCCGGCTGGCGCGCCCGGCCAGGGCGCCCGGGGCGCGCCGGCCAACCACGGCCACCACGGCGCCCATGAAGGAGGCGTCCATCGGGCGGAGGCGGTCGAAGGCCATCACGCTGGCCACCATCCGCCCGCCGGGGCGCAGCGCCCGGTAGGCCTCGCCGATCACCGCGTGCAGATCGGTCACCTGGTCGAGCACCAGGCTGGCGACGACGCAGTCGAAGGAGCGGTCGGGGATCGCGGTGAGCCGCTCGGCGGGGCAGCGGCGGAAGGCCACCGGCGCGCCCTCGGGCGTCTTCTCCCGGGCGTACTCGATCGCCTCCTGGCAGACGTCCAGACCCACCACGAGGCCATCCGCGCCGACCGCCTTGGCCGCCGAGCGGGTCGCGCCGCCGGATCCGCAGCCGATGTCGAGCACCCGCTCGCCGGCCACCAGCGAGGCCCATCCCACCAGGCTGTCGTAGAGGTGGACGCCGCGGTTCCCCGGGAGGATCGCCAGCGACTCCTCGGTCGCGCCCGGGTCGAGCGCGTGCACCGCGCGGTAGAAGGTCGCCGCGAGCGGGCCGGTCAGGCGCGCGCCCTCGGAGAGCCGCGCGCGGACGTGCGCCAGCGTCTCAGCCGGGTCGTCGTGCGTTGGTGGGGCCTGGCCGGCCGCGTCCTGCCGAGGGTCCATGGGGCCGCCGATCCTACCGGGGGCGCGGGCGCGACCGCGCCTCCCCGGATAGCGTGCGGCCCCATGAGCCGCGGCTTTCACGGCCTCCCGCTGGGCCCGCCGCTCCCGCCCCAGCTGGCGCGCTCGGCGTCGGAGCTGCCGCGTGGGGACGGGTGGCACTACGAGCCGAAGCTCGACGGCTACCGGGCGATCGTCTTCGTCGCCGGCGACCGGGTGCACGTGCAGTCGCGCGGGGGCAAGCCGCTGGAGCGCTACTTCCCCGAGCTCGCCTTTCCCGAGGGCCGCTACGTCCTCGACGGCGAGGTGGTGATCGACGACCCGAACGGCGGCCAGGACTTCGAGCTGCTCTCACAGCGGATCCATCCGGCGCAGTCGCGGATCGACCGCCTGTCGGGCGAGTTCCCCGCCCGGTTCGCGGCCTTCGACGTGCTGGCGATCGGCGACGAGCCGCTGCTCGAGCTTCCGCTGGCCGAGCGCCGCGCCGCGGCCGCGGGCCTGCCGGGCGGGATCGTCCTGATGGACGGCACCGCCGACCGCGACGCCGCCGAGGTCTGGCTGGACACCGGCGAGGGCGTGATGGCCAAGCGCCTCGACGCGCCCTACCGGCCCGGCGAGCGCGTCGGGATGACCAAGATCAAGCGCCGGCGCACGATCGACTGCGTGGTGATGGGCTGGCGGCCGGGGACCGTCGAGGACACGGTCGGCTCGCTGATCCTCGGGCTCTACGACGGCGACGCCCTGCGCCCGGTGGGGCACTGCGCCAGCTTCACCGCCGCCCGCAAGCGCGAGCTGCGCGAGGTGGTGCGCCCGCTGGAGAGCGGGGAGCGCGGCATGGGGGACCAGAGCCGCTGGAGCGCCGGGCGCGAGGTGGAGTGGGTGGCCATGCGGCCGGAGCTGGTCGTCGAGGTGACCTACGACCACGCCAGCGGCGGGCGCATCCGCCACGGCGCGAAGCTCCTAC
The DNA here is from genome assembly GCA_033856535.1 of Miltoncostaeaceae bacterium. Lineage (GTDB taxonomy): Bacteria > Actinomycetota > Thermoleophilia > Miltoncostaeales > Miltoncostaeaceae > JAWVEV01. Next base: position 29,385 of record JAWVEV010000018.1, read on the forward strand.
GCTTCCGCCCGGACCGCGACCCGCGCAGCTGCGCCTTCGAGCAGCTCGGCACGCGGTCGCGGCACGAGTGACCGATCACACCGGACGGGAGGTCCGCGAATGACGACTGCGCTGCTTCGAGGTCTGGCCACCTGCGTCGTGGCCGGCGGGCTGCTGCTCGCGGGCTGCGGCGGCGACGGGGACGACCCGGCGCCATCGGGCTCCGGCACGACGGGGGCCGCCACGACCGGGACGGCGCCGGGCGGCCCCACGCTGGCCGCCTCTCAGGAGGTCGTCGACCTGATCAACGGGTTCGTCGCCGACCTGCCCGACCTGGAGACGATCGACCGGACCGACCCGACGGCGCTCGCCGCGGCGGCCGCGAGCTACGGCGACGCCGCCGGGGCGATCGAGGCCAAGGTCCAGGAGGTCGAGGCGCACGAGTGCGTGGAGGAGCTGGCCCTCCAGCAGGCGGGCGTCATGAGCGACATCTCCGACCTGGTGGAGGCGGCGCTGGACGGGCGGCTCGACGACGTGAGCGTGATCACCCAGCGCATCCAGGGCTTCGACGAGCCGGCCTTCGAGGCGGCGAAGGAGGAGTGCAAGACGACCGTCGGCTACAAGGGCCGCGAGGACTTCTAGCGCGAGACCGGCCGGTGGCCGCCCGCCTCAGCCGAGCGCGGCGGCCACCTCGGCCAGCCCGGCGAGCTGAACCGGCTCCCGGGCGAACGCGGGCACCTGCGCCAGCGGCGCGCCGCCCATCGCCGCCGACAACGCCTCGCGCGCGTCGATGTCGTGGAGCGCCAGGACCTGGGCCTCCTCGAGCGTGGCGGCCAGACGCCCGGCGAGGCCGGCGGGGTCGGGGGCGCCGGCGTCCGCCAGCGCGCCCACGAGCGCGGCCGCGCCCACCGGCCCGTCGGGCGGCAGCGGGTGGAAGCGGTTCAGGACCATGCCGGCCATCGGGAAGCCGTCCTGCTCGAGCCGGCGGGCGAGCGCGATCGCGTCGCGGACCGGCTCGGGCTCGGGGGCGCTCACCACGACGAACCCCGCGTCGGGCGAGAGCATCAGCCCGCGCACGGCCTGGGCGCGCTCGGCGAAGCCGGCGTACATGCCGTCGAACGAGGCCAGGAACTCGGAGACGTCGCGCAGCAGCTGGGCCCCGGTCACGCGCTCGAGCATCGCCAGCACGGCCGCGCCGCCGGTCCGCAGCACGCTCATGCCGAGCCGGCCGGCGGCGTTGTTCGGCTTCAGCAGCAGGCGGAGCGAGCGGCCCTCGATGAAGCGCGTGATGCGCTCGGGGGCGTCCAGGAAGTCCAGGGCGTTCTGGGCCGGCGGGGTGTCGAGCACGATCCGGTCGTAGCGGTGGTCCTCGACCAGCTCGTAGAGCCGCTCCACCGCCATGTACTCCTGGGCGCCGGCGACCGCGCCGGACAGATGACCGTAGATGCGGTTGGCGAGGATCCGGTCGCGCGCCTCGGGGCTCGGCGCGTGGCGCGCGACCAGCCGGTCGAAGGTCGCCTTCGGGTCGAGCTGGAGCGCCCAGAGCTCGCCGGAGACCTCCAGCCCCTCGGCCGCGAAGCGCTCGGCCGGGACGCGGTGCGGGTCGTCGCCGAGGTGCTCCAGGCCGAGGGCGGTGGCGAGCCGCCGCGCCGGGTCGATCGTGACCACCGCCACCCGCAGGCCGCGCGCGGCCATGCCGTAGCCGATCGCCGCCGACACCGTGGTCTTGCCGACGCCGCCGGCGCCGCAGCAGACCACCACCCGGCGGTCGGCGACGAGGCGGTCGATCATCCGGCGGCGCCCCGCCCGGCCAGCAGCTGGTCCGCGACCGCGCGGGCCAGCGTCTCGAGCGCGGCCACGTCGAAGCGCCGGCGCACGACCGCGGGCAGCTCGAGCATCGGCAGCCCCGACTCCTCGCGCATGCGCCGCCGGTGCCCGTCCTCGACCCGCTGGCGCTCCAGGTGCCGCAGCCCGGTCGCGGCCGCCGCCCGGGTGGGCTCGGGGGCCTCGGCGGCGGCGCGCCGCAGGGCCGGCTCCTCCTCGTCGCGAAAGCGCGCCGGCGAGACCGCGTTCAACACCGCGAGCGCCACGGGCAGCCCCCGCCGGCGCAGCCCGGGCAGCGCCTCGAGGGCCTCCGTCACGGCCAGCTCGTCCGGCCGCGCGACCACCGCGATCCCGGTCGCCGCCGGGTGCTCCACCACCCGCTGGATGCTCTCGGCCTGATCCCGGATGGGCCCGCCGCCGGCGAGCTCGCGGACGTTGCCGGCGGTCTCGAGCAGGGCGAGGCCGTGGCCGGTCGCCGGGCAGTCGACGATCAGCCGGTCCCAGACGGGCAGGCCCCCCTCGAGCTCCGTCGCCATGCTCCAGATCTTCCCGATCGTGACCAGCTCGGCCAGCCCCGGCGCGGCCGCGGTGAAGTTCGAGAAGGCGCGGCTGCGCACCAGCATCTCGACCA
>JAWVEV010000019.1:0-12858 GCA_033856535.1 Miltoncostaeaceae bacterium
CACGCCGGGCAGCGACTGGACCCAGTCGATCGTCTTCTCGATCCTCATCCTGATCCTCGTGCTGCGGCCCGAGGGCCTGCTCGGCGAGCGGGAGGCGGTTCGATGAGGGACCCCAGGCCCGCGCTGCGCCGCGTGGCCGCGCCGGCGGTGGCCGCGCTGGCCCGGGCGGGCGCGCCGGTCGCGGCCCGCTGGCGCCGGCTGCCGGCGCGGTCGCGGAAGCTGGCCCTGCCGGCGCTGGCGATCGCGCTCGCGGCGCTCTACCCGCTCTACCTCGGGTCGCTGCCCGAGGTGCCGATCTTCGGCGCGTTCCCGAGCGTGAACACCGCGGTCATCATGCTCATCTTCACGATCATGGCCCTGGGCCTGAACGTGGTGGTCGGCTACGCCGGGCTGCTCGACCTGGGCTACGTCGCCTTCTATGCGATGGGCGCCTACACGGCCGCCTGGCTGGCCTCGTCGCACTTCGCCCAGGTGACCTTCCACCTCGGGCCGGCCGGCGTGGGGCCCGAGCAGCCCGGGATCCACATCTCGATCTGGCTCGTGCTGATCGCGGCCGGCCTGCTGACGGCGATCGTGGGGATCCTCATCGGCCTGCCGACGCTGCGCCTGCGCGGCGACTACCTGGCGATCGTGACGCTCGGCTTCGGCGAGATCATGCCCCAGGTCGCCCGCAACGGGGACAACTTCTTCGGCTTCGACCTCACCGGCGGGGCGTCGGGCATCAACCCGATCGACTCGCCGGGATTCGGCAGCTGGATCAACGACACCACCGGCCTGCCGGATGCGTACGTGTCGGCGCCCGACGGGATCCGGTTCTTCTTCTGGACCGCGCTCGGGCTGGTGGTGATCACCGCGTTCTGCAGCGTGCGGCTGCGCGACTCGCGCCTCGGGCGGGCCTGGGTCGCGATCCGCGAGGATGAGACCGCGGCCGCCGCGATGGGCGTGCCGCTCATGCGCACCAAGACCTGGGCCTACGCCATCGGCGCCTTCTTCGGCGGCGTGGCCGGCGCCTACTACGCCAGCTTCAAGAGCGCGACCTTCGCCGACGACTTCTTCTTCAACATCTCGATCTTCATCCTGTGCATGGTCATCCTGGGCGGGATGGGCAACGTCTGGGGCGTGATCGCCGGCGGGCTCTTCCTGGCCTACCTCGACCGGGAGGGGCTGGCGAACATCGGCGGCTGGATGAACGCGAACCTCGGCACCAGCATCGACGTGCCCAAGTACCAGTACATGATCTTCGGGATCATCATCGTGGTGGTGATGCTGTTCCGCCCGCAGGGGCTCTTCCCCAGCGGGCGGCGGAAAGCCGAGCTGGAGGCCGGCCGCGGCGAGCGGCCCGGGCTGGAGCCCGAGGCGTGACGGCCCTTCTGGAGGCCCGCGGCCTGAGGCGCGAGTTCGGCGGCCTGGTTGCCGTGGAGGGCGTCGACCTGGAGGTGGCCCCGGACGCGGTGATCGGGCTGATCGGCCCGAACGGCGCCGGCAAGACCACGCTCTTCAACATGCTGAGCGGGCTGGAGCGGCCGACCGCCGGCCGGGTGCTGATGGGCGGGCGCGATCTGACCGGCAAGCCGGCGCACGCCTTCACCCAGGCCGGCATCGGGCGCACGTTCCAGAACATCCGCCTGTTCCCGCAGATGAGCGCGCTCGAGAACGTGCTGGTGGGGATGCACGGGCGCCTCAGGGGCGGGATCATCGGCAGCATCCTGGGCCTGCCGCGAGTGACCCGCGAGGAGCGCGGCGCGCGCGAGCGGGCTCGGGCGCTCCTGGAGGAGGTGGGCCTGATCGGGCGCGACGCGGTGCCGGCGCGGGGGCTGGCCTACGGCGATCAGCGCCGGCTGGAGGTGGCGCGCGCCCTGGCCTCCGAGCCGCGCCTGCTGCTCCTCGACGAGCCCACCGCGGGGATGAACCCGCAGGAGACCGTCGCGTTCAACGCCTTCATCGAGCGCATGAGGGCGCGCGGCGGGCCGTCGGTGCTGCTGATCGAGCACGACATGCGGCTGGTGATGGGGGTCTGCGACCGGGTGACGGTGATCGACCGCGGCGCGCGCATCGCCGAGGGCACGCCGGCCGAGGTGCAGCGGGACCCGCGCGTGATCGAGGCCTACCTCGGGGCGGGGGCGAGCGCGTGAGGCGCCCTCGGCGGCTCACGCGCGGGCGAGCGGGCGGCGGAGCCGGCCCGACGAGCGGATGAGCGCGGCCGAGGTCGTCCTGCAACTGGAGGACGTGCACGCGTACTACGGCTCGATCCACGCGCTGAAGGGCGTGAGCCTGGAGGTGCGCCGGGGCGAGATCGTGACCCTGATCGGGTCCAACGGGGCGGGCAAGTCGACCACGCTGAAGGCGATCAACGGGCTGAACGCGGCACGCGGCGGGCGCATCCGGCTGGAGGGCGAGGACATCACCCGCATGCCGGCGCACGCGCGCGTGAAGCGCGGCATCGCCCAGGCGCCCGAGGGGCGCCGGCTCTTCCCGCGCATGAGCGTGCTGGAGAACCTCGAGATGGGCGCCTACCACCGCTCGGACAAGGCCGGCATCGCCGAGGACCTGGAGCGCGTCTATGAGCTCTTCCCGCGCCTGCGGGAGCGGGTCGGCCAGAGGGCCGGGACGCTGTCGGGGGGCGAGCAGCAGATGTGCGCGATCGGGCGGGCGCTGATGGCGCGGCCGCGCGTGCTGCTGCTCGACGAGCCCTCGATGGGGCTGGCGCCGATGATGGTGCAGCGGATCTTCGAGGTGGTCCGCGAGATCAACGCGCAGGGCGTGACCGTGCTGCTGGTCGAGCAGAACGCGCTCATGGCGCTGGCCGCGGCCGAGCGGGCGTACGTGATGGAGACCGGGCGGATCGCGATGAGCGGCCCGGCCGAGGAGCTGAGAAAGGACGAGGGCGTCCGCCGGACGTACCTCGGGGAGGGCTGAGCATGCGCGACCTCTCCTTCGAGGAGGCCCTGGCCGAGATGCGCGCCCGGGCCGTCCGGCCGCCGGCCGAGGAGGTGCCGGTGGGCGAGGCCTCCGGCCGGCGCCTGGCCGACCACGTCCGGTCCCTCGGGAACCACCCGCGCTTCACGAACTCGGCGATGGACGGGTACGCCGTGCGCGCGGCCGACACGCCGGGCGAGCTGCGGCTGGTGGGCGAGAGCCGGGCCGGCGCGCCCTGGGAGGGGACGCTCGGCGCCGGCGAGGCGATCGGCATCTCGACCGGGGCGGAGCTGCCGGACGGCGCCGACGCGGTCCTGCGCAAGGAGGACGCCGAGGAGCGCGAGGGCCTGGTGGCCACGGCCGAGCGGGTGGAGACGGGGCGCGACGTGCGCCGGGCGGGGGAGGACCTGGCGCTCGGGGAGATCCTGATGGCGGCCGGCGCGGTGGTGCCGGCGCATGCGGTGGCGGCGCTGGCGGCGGCGGGGCACGCGAGCGTGCCGTGCGATCGCCGGCCGCGGGTCGCGATCCTGGGGAGCGGCGACGAGCTGGTGCCGCCGGGGGAGCCGCTGGGGCCCGGGCAGGTCTACGACGCCAACCGCGTCGGCCTGGCGGCGCAGGCGCGCGCCGCGGGGGCCGAGGTGGTGGCGAGCGACTGGGTGCGCGACGACCGTGCGGCGACCATCGCGACGCTCGCCCGGCTGCTGGACGGCGGCGAGGAGCCGCCGCCGGATCTGCTGATCACGATCGGCGGGGTCTCGGTGGGCCGGCACGACCACCTGCGGCCGGCGCTGGATGCGGTGGGGGTGTCCGAGGTGCTCTACGGCCTGCGGATCCGGCCGGGGCACCCCCTCTGGCTGGGCGAGTGCGGCGACCAGGTCGTGCTGGGCCTGCCCGGGAACCCGGTCTCGGCGGCGGTGTGCTTCCACCTGTTCGGCCGGCCGCTGCTGGGCCGCGACGAGCCCTGGGACCGGACCGCCCCGCTGGCCGAGGCCTACCGCAAGGGCACCCGCCGGGCCGACTTCGTCCGCTGCGCGCGGGAGGGGGATGCCCTGCGCCCGCTGCCCCGCCAGGGCTCCCACGCGATCAGCTCCCTGGCCGGCGCGGACGCGCTGGCGTGGATCCCGGAGGAGGCGCAGGACCTGGAGGCCGGCGCGCCGGTCCGGTGGGCTCCCTTCGAGGCCTGAGCGCCGCCGCCGTCTTCAAGTCGCCGTGCCGGGTGTCGATCTGTAGTAGTTGAAGACGAGGAGCGTCCTCGACGAGCGCACGGCCGCCTTCTGGCAGGCCCGCCAAGACGCTCCCCGGGAGCCCGCCTGAAAAAGGGCTTCAAGGAATGCTGCCCAAGGCAACGCTTTCCGGCTTCGTCTCCCCAGCGGAAGGGGAAAGCCCTCTCGGGCCTGCCCACCCATGCAAGGGATGTGCACCATGCGCAAGCTCCTGCTGACCGCCGGCGTCGGTGTGGCGGTGGCCATCGGCTTCGCTGCGCCCGCGATCGCGGCCACACCCGCGACGTTCACCATCAGCGCCGGCTCGCTCGCGTTGAGCGCGCCGACCTCCAGCGTCTCCCTCGGGACCCAGTTCGCCTCCGGCGCCCCGAGCGTCATCAGCGGGCTCCTGGGCACCGTCTCGGTGGCCGACGACCGCGGCGGCATCGTGGGCTGGACGGCGTCCGTCATCTCGACGGCCTTCACCCCCCCGGCCGGCCCCGCCGTGCCCGCCAGCGGCGTCAGCTACGTGGCCGGGACGATCACCAGCGCGGGGGCCGGGACGTTCGTGCCCGCCGCCGCGCCCAACCTGACCGGTGTCTCGCCGGTCGTCGTGGCCGCCGGCATCACCGGCGTGAACTCCGCCAGCTGGAACCCCACCATCCTCGTGAGCGTCCCGGCCGCCCTGGCCGTCGGCGTCTACACGGCAACCATCACCCACTCGGTCGCCTAGCCAGGCATGCTCCGCCGCCTCCTCATCGCGCTGGCCCTGCTGGCCGGGGTCCTCACTCCGGTCTCCGGTGCGCTGGCCGGCGAGGCGGCGGCGGCGGGGAGCATCGGCATCCGGCTGGTCGACGTCCCCGTCGACGACCGGGACGACCCGCGAGCCCGGCTCTACATCGTCGACCGGCTCGCGCCGGGCACGGTCATCCACCGCCGGATCGAGGTCTCGAACACGACCGCCGCGCCGGTCAGCGTCGCCGTCTATGCGGGCGCCGCCACGATCGGGCGGGGGACCTTCGCCTTCGCCCCGGGGCGCGAGCCGAACGAGCTGACGACCTGGACGTCGATGGGGCAGGACGTCCTGCGCCTGGAGCCGGGGGCCTCGGCGCTCGACACGGTGACCATCGCGGTGCCGCGGGACGCCTCCGCCGGCGAGCGATACGGCGTCATCTGGGCCGAGACCGCCGCGCCCCCGCCGGCCGGCGGGGGGGTGACCCTGATCAACCGCGTCGGCGTCCGGGTCTACCTCTCGATCGGCGCCGGCGGCGGTGAGCCGGCGAGCTTCACGATCGACGGGCTCAGGGCGACGCGGCCATCCGGCGGCCGGCCGGCCGTGGTCGCCGACGTCCACAACACCGGCGGGCGGGCGTTGGACATCGCCGGAAACCTGGCGCTGTCGCGCGGGCCCGGGGGCCTCAGGGCCGGCCCGTTTCCGGCGCGGCTCGGCACCACCCTCGCCCCGGGGGACACGGCGCCGGTGACGGTGCTCCTGGGCGAGGAGCTCCCGGACGGGCCGTGGCGTGCCCGGATCGCCCTCCGGAGCGGGCTCGTCGAGCGAGCCGTCGCCGCGACGCTGTCCTTCCCCCGCGCGGCCGAGGCCGGGACGGCGCGCTCCCGACAGGTCGCCATCGGCATCGGCATCGCCGGGTTCCTGCTCCTCGCCGCCGTCGCGCTGCTCCTGATGAGGCGCCGCAGGGCATCGCGAAGGTCGTAGCCGACCGCTCTGGGCCTGAGGCGGGGCCGGCTATCCCAGCAGCTCGCAGGCATTGGCTCGGGCGACGGCGGCCACGTGATCCCAGTCGGGCTCGGCGTCGGGCGATGGCGGCAGCGTCCGGGCGGCCGCGGGAGAGCTCATGTCGCGCACCAGCGTCTCGAAGCCGCCCGGGGTCATGACGAAGAGCATCCGGCAGCCGGTCGGGCCGACCGTGTAGCGGTGCGGCACCCCGCGGGGGCCGAAGACCGCGTCGCCGGCGGAGGCGTGGATGGTCTCGCCGCCGACCTCGAAGGTGAGGTCCCCCTCGAGGATCCAGAAGGTCTCGTGATCGCGGTGGTGGACGTGCAGCGGCGCCTCCGCACCGGGGGCCTCGGTGATCTCGACGATGCTGAGCGCCCCGCCGGTCTGCTCGGCGGTGAGCTGGATCTCGGCCAGGCACTGGAACCACCAGCGGGCCTCTCCTTCGCCGGCGCGGGTCACCGCGGGCGGCAGCGTCTGGGTGGTCGGGGTCATGTCGTCCTCCTCAGGGCGATGTGGTGGAGCGGGTCGAGGAGCGAGATCGCGACGCGCCAGGTGCCGTCGACGGCCCGGCGCGCGACGTGGATGCCGGCCGGGGCGACGACGAGCGCCGTCGCCCGGGCCTGCAGCACGCGGGCGCCGCCGCCGAGATAGCTGCGGCCGCCGGCCCAGAGCCGGTCGGCCGCCGCGCCGATGGCGTCGCCGCCGCGCGCCTCGTCCGCGTCGGCCGGCGCCAGCACGGCTCCGTCCTCGAACAGCGCGCGAAACGCCGTTCGGTCGCGGGTGATGAAGGCGTCCTCGAGGAGCGTCTCGAGCTCCTCCGGGGTGCGGGCTCCGCTCGTCATGGGGCGACGGTACGGCGGCCTCCCGCGCGGGCGCCATTCCAGAAACCTGGCATTCCTCACAGCGGCCCTTGGTCGTACAGTCGGGCCATGCCGACCGCCGCGCAGACGCGGGCGATGGATCGGGTGAATGCCCTGACCGGGCGCGGCCTCGACCTGATCACGCTTTGGCGCGAGGCGGAGGAAGTCATCGCTCCGGTCGTGCCGCACTACATGGGGACCTGCTGGTTCACGCTCGACCCGGCCTCGCTGCTGATCACCAGCCACTACAACCCGTTCATGCCGGAGCTGCCCGAGGACGCGCTGGCGCTGGAGTACTACGCCGACGACGTGCACGACCTGGCCGGCGTGGCCCGCTCTCAGGCCGGTGTGTCGACGCTGCACGAGGCGGCGGGAGGCGACCCGAGCGCCAGCCCGCGGTGGCAGGCGAACATGACGATGGGCGGCGACCAGGAGCTGATCGCGGCGCTCCGGACGGCCCACGGCGATACCTGGGGGGCGCTGTCGGTGTACCGCGAGCCGGGGCAGCCGACCTTCCGCCCGGATGAGGTCGCGTTCCTGGGCGCCATCGCGCCGGCGCTGGGAGAGGGCGCGCGGCGTGCGCTCCTGCTGGGCGAGGCGCGGGACCCGGAGGGCCCGGGCGCGCCGGGGCTGCTGGTGCTCTCGTCGGCCTGGGAGGTGGAGTCGGCGACGCCGGGGGTGGAGCGGTGGGTCTCGGACCTGCCGGGGGGCGACTGGGAGGCCGGGCGCCTGCCGCCGGCGGTGCAGGCGGTGGCGGGGCGGGCGCTGCGATCGGCGGAGGGCCGCGATGCGCCGGGGGAGGTGGCGCTGGCCCGGGTCCTGACCCGGTCGGGGACCTGGGTGGTGCTTCACGGGGCGAGCCTGGTGAGCGACGGCGCCCGGCGGGTGGCGGTGATCGTGGAGCGGGCGCACCCCGCCCGGATCGCCCCGCTCCTGATGTCGGCCTACGGCCTGACCGACCGCGAGCAGGAGGTGACCCGTCTCGTCCTGCAGGGCGAGTCCACCGCCGGCATCGCCGAGCGCCTGGTCGTCTCCCCGCACACGGTCCAGCAGCACCTGAAGGCGATCTTCGAGAAGACGGGCGTGCGCAGCCGGCGCGACCTGGTGGGGAAGGTGTTCTTCAGCCACTACGAGCCCCGGGTGCGGGACAACGAGGCCCGCGCGCTGGCGGAGAAGCCCGTGCGAGGAGGCCCCTGGCCCGGTTCTTAGGGCTTCGAGGCGGCCGCCGCCGGCGCGCCGGCGCCCCTCGTCCGGTCAGGCGAGGCCCCCCGCCCTGGGGGCGAGCGACCGGTGCCAGAAGCTCACCATCCCCTCCATGGCCCTCGCCCGCGCAAGCCGCCGTGCGCCCGGGACGTCGCCCGACGCGGGTTCGCGGCGCAGCATCGCTGCGGCAGGTCTCGCCCTTGCCGCGGCTCTACTCACGATCCTGCTGGCGCTCGCCTGGGCGCCCGAGGCACGGGCCGCCGAGACGGCGTATGCCTGGACCGGGACGCTGTCGGTCGAGCGGACGGGCTCCGGGCCCGAGACCGGCTCCCGGGTCGCCTACAGCGGGCCGGTCTCACCGTCGGGCTGGCGCGGCATCGCCTCCTTCGCGCCGACGATGACGGCGTGGTCGCACTGGTTCCAGCGCCCCGAGGAGTGGTGCGGCTCATCGTCGGATCTGCTGCCGGGCGACGTCGCGGACATCGAGGTGCCGATCCTCATCGAGCCGGGCCGACCCGGGCCCGATGGCGTCCCCGGGCCGCCGCGGCTCGTCCCGCCGGCGGGCGCCGCGTGGTCGTTCCCGCAGCGCCAGGTGACGTGCCTGGCGTTCAACGCCGGCCCGATCGAGCGGTTCACCGAGGACCGGGAGGCGCTCACCAGCCTCGAGGACACGTTCGCCTGCCGGTCCGAGCAGTACCCCTATCCTGAGCCCCCCAACATGCCCTACGCCGTCTCGGCCTACCTGCCGCCGGCGCTTCCTCAACCGCAGGTCCAGAGCGACGGGCGCGTCCGCATCGTCGGCACGGTGGGGACGGACTGCGACTACGGGGACAGCGCGGAGACCACGAGGTTCCTCACGGTCACGGTGGACCTCACCGGGACGCCGATCCCCGAGGACACCGGCCTCGACCCGTCGGTCATCGGCGTCGACCACACGCTCGTGGTGGAGGTCAGCAGGCCGCAGCACGGCTCGGTGGTCGGGCTGGACGGCGCCATCGCCTGCGGCCAGGGCGGCGCGGCCTGCGCCGCGTCGATCCCGGGCGGAGCCACGGTCCGGCTCGCGGCGCTGGCGGCCCCCGCCGGCCGGCTGCTCTTCTGGGAGGGCTGCGATCAGGTCTCCGGACAGAGCTGCTTCGTGACGATGTCCGGGCCGCGGACCGTCCGCGCGTGGTTCGGCTACGACTTCATCGGCCAATGGGAGCCCCCGCCGGACGGGTTGTTCGACCCGGACCGCAAGGCGGAGATCGCGGACAATGGCGCCAGGTCTGCGCGCGCGGGCGCCGTCGGGTGCGCCTCGACCGCCGCGCTGATCGGGACCGCGGGGAGCAGCAGCGTGATCGTCGCGGGCACGGCGGGCGTCGCGACGCGGTGGTCGGGGCTCGTGGAGAAGGTGCTCGAGGAGACCGTCGGCAACTGCGCCACCGGCCTCGCCGGCACCATCTACAACGGCGTGTTGCTGAAGGTCGACCCTCCCGACCCGGCCTGGCGGAAGGCGGCCCTCGCGCAGCCCTTCCCGCGGGGGCGTGTCCCGGCCTGCGGCCAGCGCGGCTGCGCGGCCATGACGCGCGCGGGCAAGCCCCTCGTCGCGGCCGATGCGCGGGTCGCCGGGCTGCAGGAGGCGATCGCGGTCGCCGCCAACCGCTACGGGAACGCCGTCAAGGCCGGTGACGCGCAAGCACGAGCCCTGCACCAGGCGACCATGCGCGCGACGAGCGGCCTCCTGGCCGGCGCCTACGTCGGGCGCAACCGCGCCGCGGCGTCGCTGGCGAAGGCCTTCCGCGCGGTCGGCATCCGCCGCATCACCACGCCGAAGCCCGTCGCCGCGAAGGCGCTGATCGCGCAGGCCAAGGGACGCGGCGTGCCGCCGGCGGTCATCGCGCGCCTGCTGCGCCGGCACCTGATCACCCATCGCCGCGAGGTCCCGGTGCTGGTGAAGGTCACCGCGCCGCGGCGCGCGGCGGCGATCGACTGGCTTGCGGCGCTGGGGCGACCCGTGCCGACCTCACAGATGCGCGCCGCTGCGGCGGGGCTGACCCTCGGCGACGTGGGGCGTCTCCTGCACGCCGTGCACCGCGACGCCGGGACGGCGCCCGTCCCGGCCGCGCCGCACCTGCGGCAACTCGGGCTGGCTCTTCGGTGCGACGCCGGCTCGCCGGCGGCGCTCACGACCCTGGCCACTTTGATCTCCGGCTCCGCGGGCGTCAGGGGCGAGGCCGGGCGCCTCGTCGCCGCCGCCGCGCGCGAGGTCGCCAGGCACGACCTGCGCATCGACGAGGCCTGCCGGGGCTGAAATCCGGGCCGCCGCCGCGCCGGCCTCCGGGCAGGGTCGAACAGGCGGTAGCACCGTTGTGGCGCCACCGCGAGGCGACCATCATGGCTCGAATGCGACTCCTCCGGATCACGGCCTGGGCAGCCGCCGCGCTGGCGGTCGGCGGTCTCGCGTGGGCGATCTGGCTCGATGTCCACGCGGACGGTCACGGGACCGATCCCTGGGAGATCGCCGGGTGGGTGGCGGTCACGCTCGTCTCGACCGGCGTCGGCCTGATGCTCGCCACGCGCCGCGGGTCGAATCCGATCGGCTGGCTGCTCCTCGCGAACGGCCTGGTGCTGGCCGCGATGGGGCTGAGCGACTCCTACGCGGGCTACGCCGTGCTCGCCCACCCCGGGACGGCGGGCGGCGCGTGGGCCGTCCTCTTCAGCGAGCGGGCGTGGCCGCTGCTGTTCGCCCCCCTCACGGCCATCGCCTGGATCTTCCCCGACGGCCGGCTTCCCTCGCCGCGCTGGCGGCCCTTCGCCGTCGCGGGGGCGCTCTCCTTCGCGATGCTGGTGGGGGTGTCGCTGCTGGCGGCCGAGCGCTTCAGCGCTGAGTTCGCCCACGTGTCGAGCCCACTCCCCGAGCTGTCCGAATCGGCCGTCGGGATCCCCTTCGCCGTGAGCGGGCTCGGGGCGCTCGCGAGCCTGGTGGGCGGCGCCATGGCCGTTCGGGCCCGGCTCCGGCGCGCTCGGGGCGTCGAGCGCCTTCAGGTGAAATGGCTCGCGTTCGCCGCGGCGCTCATCCCGGCGGCCGTCGCCACCTGCCTGATCGAGGCCGCGGTCACCGGCGGGGACGGGCCGGCGACGGTCGTCGCCCTGCTCGTGCCGCTCCTCGCCGTTCCGGTGGCGATCGGGATCGCGGTGATGCGCCACCGGCTCTACGACATCGACCGCCTGGTCAATCGCACGCTGGTCTACGCCCTGGTGAGCGCGACCCTGGCGGCGGTCTTCGCGGCGGTCTCGCTATCGCTCGGGGTGGCCATCGGCTCCGGGTCGACGGTCGCGACGGCGGCCGCCACCCTCGCGGCGGCGCTGCTCTTCGGGCCGCTGCGCCGGCGCGTCCAGCTCCTCGTGGACCGGCGCTTCGACCGGGCGCGCTACGAGGGCCTGCGGGTCGTCGAGCGCTTTCTCGTGGACCTGCGAGAGGGCCGACGGGCGCCCGAGGCGATCGGGGAGGCCTTGGCCGAGGCGCTCGCCGATCCGACGCTCGAGCTGCGCTTCCGCCTGCCCGCCGGCGGGGCCGACGTGGACGCGAGCGGCCGCGTGATCGAGGGGCCGGAGCGCCCGGACCGCGCGCGCACGCCGGTGCGCCGGGGCGCCCTCTCGCTCGCCACCGTCGTGCACGACCCGGCGCTCGGCGAGCGGCCGGACCTGCTCGACAGCGTCATCGGGGCGGCCGGGCTGGCGATCGAGATCGCCCGCCTTCGGGTGGAGGTGCGCCGCCAGCTCGCCGAGGTGGAGGAGTCGCGGGCGCGCATCGTCACGGCCGGCTACGAGGAGCGCCGCCGCCTCGAGCGGGACCTGCACGACGGGGCCCAGCAGCGGCTGGTCTCGATCGGGCTCGCCCTGCGCCACGCGCAGGCACAGCTCCCGGCGGGGAGCGCGCCGGCCGAGGCGATCGACGCGACCGTGGCGGAGCTCTCGCGGGCGATCGAGGAGCTGCGCGAGCTCGCCCGCGGGGTGCGGCCGGCCGGCCTCGACGACGGGCTGGCGCACGCGCTGCGCGAGCTGGCCTCCCGATCCCGCCTCCGGACGAGCGTGGAGGTGACCGACGAGCGCTTCGGGGACACGATCGAGACGGCGGCCTACTTCGTCGCCAGCGAGGCGCTGGCGAACGCGGCCAAGCATGCGGGGGCCTCGCGCGTCCTCCTCAGGGCCGCGCGGACGAACGGCAGCCTGGTGGTCTCGGTCGACGACGACGGCGTGGGCGGCGCCGCGCCGTCCGGTGGCTCGGGACTCGCCGGGATGGCCGACCGGGTCGCCGCCCTGGGCGGCAGCGTGACCGTCGTGAGCCCTGCGGGCCGCGGCACCGTCGTCACCGCGGAGCTGCCGTGCGGATCGTGATCGCCGAGGATCAGGCCCTGCTTCGCGAGGGTCTCGGCCGGTTGTTCGAGGGCGCGGGGCACGAGGTGATCGCCTCGGTCGAGGACGCCGAGCGCCTGCGCGCGGCCGTCGACAGGGACCCGCCGGACCTGGCGGTCGTCGACGTCCGGATGCCGCCCTCCTTCACCGACGAGGGCATGCGCGCGGCGCGGTGGCTCCGCGAGGTCCACCCGAGCGTGGGGGTGCTCGTGCTTTCCCAGCACGTGGAGGCCGCGGGGGCCGTCGGGCTGGTTTCGCAGGGCGGCTTCGGCTACCTGCTCAAGGACCGGGTGCTGAACGTGGCCGACTTCCTCGAGGCCGCCGAACGCGTCGCGCGGGGCGGCTCGGCGCTCGACCCGGCGGTCGTCGCGTCGCTCGTGCGGGGGGACTCCGCGGACGGCCTCGAGGTCCTCACGGCGCGCGAGCGCGAGGTGCTGTCCCTCATGGCGGAGGGGCTCACGAACATCGCCATCGCGCGCCGCCTGACGCTCACCGAGCGCACGGTCGAGGGGCACGTGCGCAGCGTCCTCATGAAGCTCGGCCT
>JAWVEV010000020.1:0-14221 GCA_033856535.1 Miltoncostaeaceae bacterium
CTCGGGCAATCGGGCCATTTCCGGGAGGGTATCCGGCCTTTCGGGCGGCCGCCTCCGGTGGCTACCGGCATCCTGGGTGCCGGGCGCCTCCGCTTGGAGAAAGCAATCGTCGTTGGACACGAGCGACGAATGTCGCATCGCCGGGGGACCGAGGCGGCCCTTCTCATCCACGGCCATCGACGGACGGGGTCGATGACGAATGGCGTCGCGGCGCCGCGCGGCGAGGCCGAGGTACACGGCACGGGCCTGCGGCCCGTCGCCGGGCCGCGCCGCTTCGCTCGGTGAGCGTCGCGGCCCGGCGCCTGGTTCCGCGATGAACGCTCGGGTCGCGCGACGAATGTCGCAGAGGGGCAGCGGTGCCCAGGCTGTTCGGCTTCCGCGATGAGCACCCGGGTCGCGCGACGAATGTCGCAGAGGCGCCGGGGCGGCCCGGCCGGCGACGCGGGAGGCGCCCGGCCGGGGAGCTCAGCGATCGTCGTCGGGAACGAGCGTCGAGTGACGCACGGGCCGGAGCCGGAGCCGGCGCGCGGGTGCCGGCGCGATTGCGGCATCCAGGCGGCACCCATGGAGGCGGAGCCGGCACGGCAGGGCGCGCAACCATCGCGGTATGGCGCGGAGCGCGTACAAGGGCGGCCGGGACGGGAAGCTGCCGGTCTGCGCGATCTGCGAGGGGCCCGGACAGGGCGAGCGGGCCCTCTTCCACATGACCGGCGGCGTGAGGGTGTGGCTGTGCGAGGCCCACCGGTCCCCAGAGTTCCTGACCCGCCGGGCCGGGCGGGACCTCGCGGCGAGCCTGCTCCGGGCATGGCGCTCGCTCGACTGCCTGGACGCGCGCCGGAGCGCCGCGGTGAGCACCCATCTTCGTCGGGTGGGCGAGGCGCGCCGGCGCCCGCGGCGCCCGGGCTCCTACTCCTGGCCCAGCCTGCGCGCGGAGGCCGAGCGCCGGTTCGCGGCCGGCGAGTCGCCGCGCGACGTGATCGCGGATCTCCGCAAGCAGCAGCCCGGCGAGCGGGCGTTGGTTCCGTCACTGCGCACGATGCAGCGCTGGTTCGCCGACGGGCGCTGGCTCGACCTCCCGCCGGACCCGCCGCCGCGGCCCGATCCCGCGCCGCCCGCCCCGCCCCCTCCCCCGGCCGGCTTCAGCCCGCCGGCGGCGGGTCCTGACGCCCCCGAGGCGTTTGACTCCCCGCGTCGCCCGGCAGCCGACGCACGTCTTGCGTCACCACCCCGCCGGCCAGGGATAGCGGTCGGCAAGGACCGCGCTCCGATCGACGCCCCACTCGGCGAACGGTCACCTCCAGCCGCAGCCCGCCGCCCGGGAAGGCGCGCTCCATCTCGCGCACGGCGACGGCTTCCGGGTCCAGCGTAAGGCGCACCCACTCGGCCTCGGGCTGCGCCACGCCGGCGTGACTAGCTCCCGGCGCGCTCCGCGTCGTGGGCCGCCCGGGCGGCCGGGTCGCTCAGGATCCGGTGCGCCGCGTTCAGCTCGGCCAGCCGACGGGGCGCCCCGTCGGAGGGGTCGCGAAGCGCCTGCTCGCGCAGCACCCCGAAGGCCGCGTCGATGACCGCGGGGCACGCCTCCGGATCCACCTGCAGCGTCCGGTAGGGGCCCGGCCCGCTCACCCCTTGGCCTCCAGCCAGGTGTCCCCCCGCCCCAGGTCGACCGAGAGCGCGGGGTCGAGTTCGTAGGCGCCGATCATCGCCTCGGCCACCAGCCGGCCCGCGCGGTCGGCCTCCTCCCTGGGCGCCTCGATCAGGAGCTCGTCGTGGATCTGGAGCACCAGGCGGGCGCCCAGGCCCTCCTCGGCCAGCCGGGCGTGCGCGCGGACCATCGCCAGCTTGATGATGTCCGCCGCCGATCCCTGGATGACCGTGTTCACGGCCAGGCGCTCGCCGAGCTGGCGCTGCTGGCGGGTGCGCCCCGCGAGCTCCGGGATCGGCCGCCGGCGCCCGAAGAGCGTGGTGACGAAGCCCTCCTGCGCCGCCGCGGCGATCGTCGTGTCGATGAAGTTCCGGACCCGCGGATAGCGGTCCAGGTAGGTCTCGATGTACGCCTTCGCGTCGGCGCGCGGGATGCCGAGCTGCTCGGACAGCCCGAAGTCGCTGATGCCGTAGACGATCCCGAAGTTGACCGCCTTGGCGCGGTCGCGCGCGACGCGGTCGACGTCCGCCGGCTCCATCCCGAAGACCTCGGCCGCCGTGGCGCGGTGAACGTCCTCGCCGCGGCGGAACGCGTCGCGCAGCGCCGGCTCGCCCGAGCAGTGGGCCAGGATGCGCAGCTCGACCTGGCTGTAGTCGCATGAGATGAGCACGTGGCCGTCCTCGGCCACGAAGGCGTCCCGGATCTCCCGCCCGATCGCCGTGCGGATCGGGATGTTCTGCAGGTTGGGGTTCACCGACGACAGCCGGCCGGTCTCGGCGACGGTCTGGTTGAAGGTGGTGTGCAGGCGCCCGTCGGCCGGGTCGACCAGCTCGGGCAGCGCGGCCAGGTAGGTGCTCTCGAGCTTGGTCAGCTCCCGGTAGCGGCCGATCAGCTCGATGATCGGGTGGCGGCCCTCGAGCAGCTTCAGCACCTGGCGGTCGGTCGACCAGCCGGTCTTGCCCTTGCGGAAGGTCGGGAGCTCGAGCCGCTCGAACAGCACCTGCCCGAGCTGCTTGGGCGAGTCGATGACGAACTCGCCGCCGGCCTGCTCATAGATCTGGTCGCGCAGCTCCTCGCTGGCGTCGCTCACCCGCGCCCGGATCTCGGCCAGCCGCTCGGTGTCGAGCCGCACGCCGGCGCGCTCCATCGCCGCCAGCACGGCCACCACCGGCAGCTCGATGTCCCGGTAGAGCGGCACCAGATCGGCGGCCTCGAGCGCCTCGGCCTGCCGCGCCGCCAGCTCGAAGGTCTGCACGGCGGCCGCCGCCGCGCCCTCGGCCCCCTCCACGCCGATGCCCGCGTCGGCGGCCAGCTCCTCCAGCGGGTAGCCGCGCCGGCGGGGCTCCAGCAGGTACGCGGCGACCATCGTGTCGTGCGCCAGGGGGAGCCCGGTCGGCCCGAGCGCGCCCGGCAGGGCCTTCGCGTCGTGGGCCAGCACCTGCAGCCCGGCGAGCGCAGCCGCCAGCGC
Source organism: Miltoncostaeaceae bacterium (assembly GCA_033856535.1). Classification (GTDB taxonomy): domain Bacteria; phylum Actinomycetota; class Thermoleophilia; order Miltoncostaeales; family Miltoncostaeaceae; genus JAWVEV01. Next base: position 3,111 of record JAWVEV010000020.1, read on the forward strand.
CCCGGGCGCGGCGTCCTCGAGCGGCCCCACGACGACCTCGTCGCCGGCGCCGGCCACCGCCCACTCCTCCTCGCCGACGGCCAGGGCGGCCCGCTCCTGACCGGCCAGGCGCATCGCCAGGTCCTCCGGCGCCGCGGGAACGACCGTCACGGTCCGGACCCGCTCGGCCACCGCGACCGGCGCGCTCGGCATCTCGCCGTCGGCCAGCTCGCCCAGCCGGCGCAGCAGGGTCCCGAACTGCAGGCGGTCGAACGTCTCCTGCAGCTGCGCCATCCGCGCCGGCCCGAAGTCGAGCGGCGGCACGGTGTCGAGGTCGAGGTCGAGCGGCACGGCGGTCTCGATCACCGCGAGGTCGCGGCTCTTGCGCGCGTTGTCGGCGTGCTCGATGAGCGCCTGGCGCCGCTTGGGCGACTGCTCGTCGGCGTGCGCGAGCACCTCGTCGAGCGTCCCGTACTTGAGCAGCAGCTGCGCCGCGCCCTTCTCGCCGATGCCGGGGACCCCGGGCAGGTTGTCGCTGGTGTCGCCGACCATCCCGCGGAAGTCGGTCATCAGCTCGGGCCCGATGCCGTACCGCTCCCGGACGGCCTCGGGGGTGTACCGGGTCACGTCGGTCACGCCGCGGCCGGTCGCGAGCACGGTGATCCCGTCGCCGACCAGCTGGAAGGCGTCGCGGTCGCCCGTGAGGATCGTGACCGGCTCCCCGGCGGCCTGGGCCCGCCGGGCCAGCGTGCCGATCAGATCGTCGGCCTCGAAGCCCGCGAGGTCCACGTTGACGAAGCCGAAGGACTCCATCAGCGGGCGGAAGTGGGGCGACTGCTCCTTGAAGAGATCCGGGGTCTGGGCCCGGCCGGCCTTGTACTCCGGGAAGAGCTCGTTCCGGAAGGTCTTGCCGCCGGCGTCCCAGCAGACCACCACCCGCCCCGGCCGCTCCTCGGCCAGCATCTTCATCATCATCGCGGCCAGGCCGTAGAGGGCGTTCGTCGGGAAGCCCTCGTCGGTCGCGATCGTGTCGGGCAGCGCGAAGAAGGCCCGATACGCGAGGCTGTGGCCGTCGATCAGGAGCAGCGGGGCGACCGGCGCCCCCTCGCCGCCCCCGGCGGCGAGCTCGTCGGTGGACACGGGGTGAGTCTACCCGCGTCGAAGGGGGCGGTTATGCTGGCGCACCGCCAGCACACCAACGACACGGCACGGAGGATTTCCCTTGGCCGTCACGCCCAGCGCCCAGTACAGCATCACCCTTCGGGTCGAGATCGAGGCCGGCCAGCCCGACCTCTTCGGTCAGCTCACCGGCGCCATCAGCGCGGTGGGCGGGGAGATCGGCGCCGTAGATCTGGTGTCGGCCGGCTACCAGTCGAGCACCCGGGAGCTGGTCATCAACGCGGGCGACCCCGAGCACGCCGAGAAGATCGTGGCGGCGGCCGGCGGGATCGACGGCGTCAAGGTGCTCTCGTCCTTCGACCGCACCTTCCGCATGCACGTCGGCGGCAAGATCGAGATGGTCACCCGCATGCCGCTGGAGACGCGCGCGGACCTCTCGACCGCCTACATGCCGGGCGTCGCGCGGGTCTGCCGCGCCATCGCCGAGGACCGCGAGCGCGCCCTCGACTACACGCTCAAGCGCAACATGGTCGCCGTGATCACCAACGGCACCGCCGTCCTCGGCCTGGGCGACATCGGCGCCGCCGCCGGCATGCCGGTCATGGAGGGCAAGTCGATGCTCTTCAAGGAGTTCGGCGAGGTCGACTCCTACCCGATCTGCATCGACTCGAAGGACCCCGAGGTCCTGATCCGCACCATCGCGGCGATCGCGCCGGCCTTCGGCGGGATCAACCTCGAGGACATCGCCGCGCCGGTCTGCTTCGAGGTCGAGGACCGGCTCAAGGAGATGCTCGACATCCCGGTCTTCCACGACGACCAGCACGGCACGGCGATCGTGGTGCTGGCGGCCCTCATCAACGCCTGCAAGCTCACGGGCTACAAGATGGAGGACCTGAAGGTGGTCGTGAGCGGCGTCGGCGCATCCGGCGTCGCCTGCTCCAAGATCCTCATGAACGCCGGCGTGACCAACATCATCGGCTGCGACACCCGCGGGGCGATCTACAAGGGCCGCACCGAGAACATGAACTTCATGAAGGACTGGTACGCCGAGAACACCAACCCGGAGCGCATCCAGGGCAGCCTCACCGAGGCGGTGAAGGGCGCGAACCTGTTCCTCGGCCTGTCGGGTCCGGGCACCTTCTCGCTCGAGCAGCTGATGAGCATGGCGCCCGAGCCGGTGGTCTTCGCCATGGCGAACCCGACGCCGGAGATCATGCCGGAGATCGCCGGGCCGCACGTCGCCGTGATGGCCACCGGTCGGTCGGACTACCCGAACCAGATCAACAACGTGCTCGCCTTCCCCGGCATCTTCCGCGGCGCCCTGGACTGCGGCGCCCGCGAGATCAGCGAGGGCATGAAGGTGGCCGCGGCCCAGGCGATCGCGGACACCATCACCGACGACGAGCTGAACCCCGACTACATCATCCCGAGCGTCTTCAACCGCGCCGTGGCCCCGTCGGTGGCCGCGCGGGTGATCGCCGCCGCGCAGGCCGAGGGCCTGGCGCGCCGCGAGCCCAAGGCCGGCGGCCTCGGGCCCCACGGGGCCTAGCCTCACTCCTTCCGGAGGGCGCGCTTCGCCGAGGGGCGGAGCGCGCCCGCCCGGCGGCTAGACTCGCCACCCTGGGGACGTGGCGGAATCGGCAGACGCGGCGGTCTCAAACACCGCTGGGCGAGAGCCCTTGGGGGTTCGAGTCCCCCCGTCCCTATACCGGTCACCCCGCCTACAAGCGTCTGTTTTCAGGGCTAACGCGCTAGCCGCGGGTCGAGTTCTCGCCAGTGCCAGTCTCCGCTGAAGACCGCTCGAAACCGCCTCAGGGGATGTAGGACTATCCCGTGGGCGCGGCGATCATGGAGCGCTCGCCAGCAAGCGGGTCCCAGCGTCTCTGGCTGTCGGGCTGTCGGGCTGTCGACGCTGTGCGCCACCCCCATCGCGGGGCCATTGTCGACGGACTAGCTGCCAGACCGTGGCCGGACTGCAGGCCGACCTGCGCGCCCGCGGCGAGCGCGCCCTGGCCGCGCGCCTCGATCCGCTCCTCTCGTTCATCGACGCCACCCTCCCCAACCTGCGGCTGGCGGGCGGCGCCGCGAACGCCATCCGCAGCCCGATCCAGCTGAGGATCAGCAAGGCGGCGCCGGGCCGCGAGCCGGTCTCGGCGTTCGGCTTCGCCGGGCGCTGCTAGTGAGCGTGGGGCTCGTCGGGGTGCTGATCGCTGCGTCTGCGCTCTCGTCGGAGCGCGAGGACAACGCGCTCGTGCGGCTGGGGCGCGGACTCGTGTCCCCGGGCGCGCTGGTGGCGGAGAAGATCGTCTTCGCCGCGATCGCCTGCCTCGTCGTGGGGCTGGTGCTGCTGGGGGCGGTGGCGGCGTTCACCTCCCTCGCGATCGGCCGCTGGCCGCTGTGGCTCGGGACGCTCGCCTTCGCCGGGCTCGGGTTTGGGCTCGTTCGGCGTGATGGTGGGGGCGGCGAGGGAGACCCGCACCGCCCTACTCGCCGGCCTCCATGCTCGCGCTGCCGCTGCTCTTCCTGGGGCTCCGTGCCGTCGGACGCGGTCGCCCACGCGATCGTGCAGGTGGTGGTGTTCGGGCCGGTGCGTTCGAGGCCTTCCGCACCCTGCTCGTGGAGCCGTCGGTTCCCGGCAGCCTCGCCCTGACCCTGGGAAGCTCGCGCTCATCGCCGCCGTCTTCAGCGTCGCCGCGGCTCTGGCGCTGGCGCGGCGCTCGCGCGTCTGACCGAGCCCGCCGGCCCGGATCGGGCGGGAAACTGCGATTTGGGCCGGTGTCCTTGATAAGCGGGGTATGGAGGGTCACTGTCGTTCTGCGGGCACGAACGCGGTTGGGCGAGGAGCCCGGCGCTCGAATCGCCCGCAGCGTCGAAAATCGAGATGTGAGCCGGATGCACCGCCGTCCGCAGGCTTCCCACTCTCCCGCCGTCACCCGCCGGCCGCCAGGCCCGGTCGTCGTGACGCACGCGCCGCCCGGCGCATGGTGGTTTGCCGGAGCAGGGCCTCGGGACGACATCCGCGCTGCATCCATGTTTCGCGCCGTGACGCGGCGCCAGGACGCTGGCCGTCCATCCGGCCAGACACCCGGACCCCGCACGGGTCCGGCGGGTGGGAGGTAGCGCCTCTGGATGCGGCGATGAAGGACGGCTCCTGCCACGCCCTTCCCGGGTGCGAGGGCCGTCCGCGAACTCCAAACACGTCAGGCGCCCGCGCGGGACACCGAGAGACGGCGTAGTCGCGCAGGGCACCGAGCCAGGTGTTGCCCGAGGGGCCGTCGGTGAGTCGAGCCGACGGCCCCTCGTGGTTTCAGGATCGCGCGCATACGAGTCGGGGGCGGGACATGGAAGCGAGAGTCGGCGGCACGCCCACGCGACCACTGCGGCCGGACAACGCATCGGCGACATCGCCGCGGCCGGATCGCGGACGGCTCGTCGGCGCCATGATCCTGGGCCCGGCTGGACTGGCCTGGACCATGTGGGGTGCGTCGGGCGTCTCCGGAGCGGCCTCCGCTGCGCTCCTGATCGCCGGGATCGTGGTCGGACTGGTCATCCTGCTCTGGAGCGGGCGCCTGTGGCGGTCCGCTGCACGGGGGGGTGGCTCCCGGTCCAGTGCTCCTCGAGCGACGGGGCCGGGATCCATGGCCTCGTCGGCGAGCTTCCGGCTGGTCGTGGCCATCGAGGCCATCGCTCTCATCGTTGGTGTTGCAGTCCTCGGTGCGACCGGGCACCGCGAGTACCTCAGCGCCTGGTTCGCCACCGTGGTCGGTCTGCACTTCGTCGCCTTCGGCCGGCTGTTCTGGGCCGGGTTCCACTGGTTGGCTGCCGCGCTGATCGTCGCCGGGATCGCAGGCACGATCGTCGGGATCGCGGGTGGCGGAGTCGGCGGCATCAATGCGGTCTCCGGGCTCCTCACCGCGGCGAGCCTTTTCGCATGTTGCGGCTGGACCCTCGCCCGGATCCACCGATCCGCCGGCAAGCTGGCCGCGGTGATTGCCTGACCGGGCGATTCGTCGACTTCGCCTGCCTGCCGGCAGCCGTGCCGGACCCGAGGGCGGCGGCTGCGTATCCGCCACCGTTCGTTCCCTCGACACGGCCGCGGAGGAGATGGTTCGCTGCCGGCCGGCGTCGTGAGCGCGATCGAGCTGCCCCGGACCGTCCGGGCTCGTCCAGCGGTCTCCGCTGGGCGAGAGCCCTTGGGGGTTCGAGTCCCCCCGTCCCTATCGCGCGCCGAAGGACTGGCGCGCGCGGGCATAGATCGGCTACCGTTGGGCATCGGCGGTGGTGCTGCTGCCGAGACCCCAGGGGAGTCCGCCGGGGGGCGGGCTCCCCGATGGGGCCGGGGCTACGATGCCCCGCATGGCGCAGGAGGAGCTCGAGGGCTCACCCCCGGCCCGGCTGGGGGACATCGTCAACGAGGTGGTGGTCTGCCTCGAGGTGCCCGCCGACGCGCTCGGCCCCGCCGGGCTCGGGCCGCTGGACGGCATGGCGGCGCTGCCGGTCGCCCGCGCCGACGAGGGGCCGGCGGTGATCGCCCACTTCGCCCGGAACGTCTGGGACGCCGAGGCCGATCCGGACGGGTCGGTCCACGCCGCCGAGCTCGTCGTCCGCCTGGGGTGGCTGGCCGAGCGCGAGATGCCGTTCGACGTCTACGTGCTCTGCATCGGCGAGGTCCCGGGCGCGCCGATCGCCTACCACCGGCTGGCGTACGCGCCGGGCCTGGAGGGGATCTGGCACGCGGTCTCCCACGCCGGCCGCTCCTGGGTCGCGGGCGCGGCCGGCCCGGCGGTCCCCGCCGAGGTCGCCGGCGCCTTCGGCCGCGCCTACGGCGGCCCGCCCGCCTGGCGCTCCCCGGTCTCCTACCTCGGATGAGGGCGATCGTCGCCAGGGTCCCCGGCGGGCCCGAGGTGCTGGAGCTGCGCGAGGTGCCCGACCCCGTCCCGGGCCCCGGGGAGCTGCTGCTGCGCGTCGCGGCGACGGCGGTCAACCGGGCCGACCTCCTCCAGCGCGAGGGCCGCTATCCCCCACCCCCCGGCGCCAGCGAGCTGATCGGGCTCGAGGCCAGCGGAACCGTCGCGGCGGTCGGCGCCGACGCGGACGGCTGGGCCGTGGGCGATCGGGCGATGGCGCTCCTCTCGGGCGGTGGCTACGCCGAGCTGGTCGCCGTGCCCGCCGGTCAGGCCATGCGCGTGCCCGACGCCCTGAGCCTGGTCGACGCCGCGGCGATCCCCGAGGTCTTCCTGACCGCCTGGCAGACGATCGCGCGGCTGGGCCGCCTGCGGGAAGGCGAGACGCTGCTCGTCCACGCCGCGGCGAGCGGGGTCGGCACCGCGGCGGTCCAGATCGCGCGGGAGCTGGGGGCGACCGCGATCGGCACCGTCCGGAACGCGGCCAAGGCCGACCTGGTGCGCGAGCTCGGCGCCGCCGAGGTGGTGGTCGCGAAGGGCGGAGAGTTCGCCGACGCGGTGCGTGCGGCGACGGGCGGCCACGGCGCCGACGTCGTCCTCGACCTGGTGGGCGCCGCCTATTGGGCCGAGAACGTCGCCTGCCTGGCGCGCGGCGGTCGCATCTCGGTGGTCGGGCTGGTCGGCGGCGCGAGGGCCGAGGTCGACTTCGGCTCCCTGATCCGCCTCCAGCCGACGATCTTCGCCAGCACCCTGCGCGGCCGCACCCCGCCCGAGAAGGCCGACCTGGTCGCCGACTTCGCGGCGTGGGGCCTCCCCCGCCTCGCCGACGGCCGCCTGCGCCCGGTGATCGACCGCGTCCTTCCGCTCGCCGAGGCCGCCGAGGCGCACCGCGCCCTCGAGGCGAACACGACCGTCGGCAAGGTCGTGCTGGCGGTCGGCGCGACGTCGTCGCAGGGCTGAACGGCGGGAAGGGCGCCGAGCCCATGCGCTACCGTTCGCCCCCGTCCGTTCCCTCGCGCAAGGACAGCGACCCATGAAGAAGTTGCTGGTGCTCGCCGGCCTCGGCGGCCTGGTCTACTGGCTGGCGAAGGATCGGCTGGGCGGCGAGCCCGACGAGTTCGTCTTCAGCGAGGCGCCTCCACCGGAGGAGCCCGGCGCCGCCGCCGAGGAGCCTCCGCCCGCGACGGCTTAGCCCGGCCGCCGCTCCGGTGGGCCTCCACCTGGCCGAGGAGCAGCGGGCGGCGATCGACGGCCTCGAGGCGGAGCTCCGCGTCGCCGCGGAGGCGCTCGGGGCCGGGCTGCGCGGCCAGCTGGTCACCCTCCGACCCGGCCTCGTCACCACCGACGGCGGCGGGCCGGCCGAGGGCACCCTGGTTGCGCTCGACCTGGAGCGTGAGGGTGCGCCCGACGCCCTCTCGCTGGCGGCCTGCCTGGCGGCGCACGACGCCTACCTGGCCGCGCGCGGCCAGGCCGACGGCCTGAGCCTGGGCGCGTTGGCGCTGGGGCGGCTGCTCGTCTGGGCGCAGCGGGCCGCCCTCCTCGGGCCGGCGCCGAAGGTCGCCTGGCTGGGACCGCCGAGCCGGCGGCCGGAGCCGCAGCCGGGGCAGTTCGCGCTCGAGGCCCGCTGCGTGGCGCGCGTCGGCGACCGGGACCGCGAGGCGCGCGCCGTGGCCCTCGTGTCGCGCTAGGCGGCGCCGGCGCGGCGCTCGTACGCCTGCTGGGCGGTCTCGACCGCCGCGGTCCGCTCCTGCCCCACCCGCTGGCTGCGCCCGCGGGCAACGGTGTTCGACGCCTCGATGCCGGCCAGCGAGCCCTGGAAGCGCGGCATCACGTACCGCGCCAGGAGCTCGTAGCTGCGGTGGATCTGCTCCCGCGTGGCCCACTCGTTGCCCCAGACGAGCAGGCCGCCGAAGCCGCCCGAGCGCTCCCTGAGCCGCTCGACGGCGGCGATGCAGTCGTCGGGGGTGCCGACGATCCAGCCGCCCTTGTCGAGCATCTGCTCGGCGACCAGCTCGCGCGGGCCGGGGACCGCGCGCGGCCGGCCGGTGGTCTCCTCGGCGTAGTCGATGACGTAGCGGGCGGCGCCGTCGCGGATCGCGGCGAGCGCCTCCTCCCGGCTGTCGGCCAAGTGGACGACCACGGCCAGGCGCCAGTCCTCGCGGCGGACGGCCGCGCCCGTGCGCTCGGCCTCCTCCTCGGCGATCCGCCACTGGGCGGCGAGGTCGATCGGGCCGCGCGGGCCCTTGGCGACGCTCAGCGAGAGCACGCCGGTGCCGTACGTGCCGGCCAGGACCATGCCCGCCGGCGACTCCATGCTCGTGACCGCGATCGGCGGGTACGGGTGCTGGAAGGGGCGGACCTGGAGGACGGCGTCGTGCAGCTCGAACCACTCGGAGACGTGCGAGAAGGGGGCCGTCTCGGTGAAGAGGCGGACGATGACGTCGAGCGCCTCGGCCATGCGGGCGCGCAGGTCGTTCACCGGCAGGCCGAGCATGAGCGCGTCGGTGAGGTGCCCGCCGGGGCCGACGCCGAAGTTGATCCGCCCGCGCGTGAGGTGGTCGAGCAGGACGATGCGGTCCGCCACCATGAGCGGGTGGTGGTACGGGAGGCTGATCGCGCCGGTGCCGAGGCGGATGTGCTTGGTCCGCTCGGCCGCGACCGCCAGGAAGAGCTCCGGCGAGGCGATCGTCTCCCAGCCGGTCGAGTGGTGCTCCCCGACCCAGACCTCGTCGTAGCCGAGCTGGTCGAGCCGGACGATCAGCTCGAGATCGCGCTCGAGCGCCAGCGTCGGGTTCTCGCCGGGCTCGTGGAAGGGGGCGAGGAAGGCGCCGAAGCGCAGTCGGTCGGGCGGTGGGCTCAAGGACGGTCGGGATCCGCGGCCCGCGGGCACGGGCGCGCGCGGCCGGAACTCTCGCACACGCGAGGCCGGCGGCGCACGACACGCGAGCCGGGGTCGGCGGGGGGCCGATGCGCGAGCTGATCGTCGTGGACGGGTTCAACGTCCTGCACGCCGGCGTCCTTCGGGGCCGCGACCGCGCCGGCTGGCGGCGGCCCGAGGCCCGGGCGAGGCTGGTCGAGGCGCTGGCTGCGCTTGCCGGCGGCCCCGCCGAGATCCGGATCGTGTTCGACGCCCGGGACGGGGGCCGCGAGCGCGACATTCGCCGCTCGGCCGAAACGACGAGTGACGCGGACGACGACACGGACATCGGCTCGCCGGGCCGCGACGCTCACCGAGCGAAGCGGCGCGGCTCGGCGGCGGGCCGCAGGCCCGCGGGGTTGAACGACAATCGCCGTTCGGCCCGAGCGACAAGTGTCGCCGCGGGCCTCGAGGGCGGGCCGGGCGACGATGGCCACTCGGCTCGAGCGTCAAGTGACGCAAACGGCCCGGAGGCCGGCGGGATGGCCGTCGTGCTCGCTCCGCACGCCGACGACCGGATCGTGGAGGAGGTTCTCCGGGAGGCCCCGCGCCGCCCCGTGACGGCGGTCACCTCCGATCGCGACCTGGCGCGGCGGGTGCGCGCGGCCGGCGGCGACGTCGTCGGCGCCGGCGCGTTCCTCGCCCGCCTCACCGCCGACGCTCCGGGCTGAGCCCCGTGAGCGCCGGCGCGCCGGCTCAGTCCAGGAAGCCCCTCAGGCGCTCGGTGTCGCGGTAGCTCTGGAGCTTGGCCAGGGTCTTCGCCTCGATCTGGCGGATGCGCTCGCGGGTGACGCCGAAGCGCCGGCCGACCTCCTCGAGGGTCCGCGGCTCCTCGCCGCGAAGGCCGAAGCGCAGCTCCAGCACCTTGCGCTCGCGCTCGTCGAGCATGCCGAGAATCCGGTCGAGCTCCTCGCGGCGCAGCGTGGCGGCGACGGCGTCGGCCGGGCCCTGGACCTCGTGGTCCTCGATCAGGTCGCCGAGCTCGGAGTCCTCGTCCTCGCCCACGGGGGTCTCGAGCGAGACGGGCTCCTGAGCGACCTTCTGGATCTCCCGGACGCGCTCCGGCGTCAGGTCGAGCTCCTTGGCGATCTCCTCGACGGTCGGCTCGCGGCCGAGGTCCTGGAGCAGCTGGCGCTGCACGCGCGACAGCCGGTTGATCGTCTCCACCATGTGGACCGGCATCCGGATGGTGCGGGCCTGGTCGGCGATGGCGCGCGTGACGGCCTGCCGGATCCACCAGGTGGCGTAGGTCGAGAACTTGTAGCCCTTGCGGTAGTCGAACTTCTCGACGGCGCGGATCAGGCCGAGGTTGCCCTCCTGGATCAGGTCGAGCAGGCTCATCCCGCGACCCACGTACCGCTTGGCGACCGACACCACGAGGCGCAGGTTCGCCTCGATTAGGGCCGCCTTGGCCTCCATGTCGCGCCGCTCGATGCGCTGCGCGAGCGAGACCTCCTGGGCCCCGGTCAGCAGCGGGACGCGGCCGATCTCGCGCAGGTACATCCGCACGGGATCGTTCGAGTAGCCCTTGATCGAGAGGTCGAGCCGGGCGCCGCCGGCGTCGCGCTCGGGCTCGATGCCCGCCTCGAGCACCTCGATGTTGAGCTCCGCGAGGAGCTGCAGCAGCCGCTCCTGCTGCTCCTCGGACAGGTCGACGGCCTCGACCACGTCCGCCACCCGCGAGAGCGCGACGGCGCCGAGCTCGCGGCCCTCCTCCACAAGTGCCTTGACCTCTTCGAGGCCGGCGATCGAGACATCCGTGCTCACACTTCACCCCTCAGGGCCGCCCGCAGGCGGCGCGCCATGCCGAGCGCCTCAATGCGCCCGAGCTCGTCCCCCGCCTCGCGGCGCTCCGCCGCCAGACGCTCGACCATGGGAAGCTGCAGGCGGTAGACCGCCTCGCGCAGCTCGGCCTCCGTGACCTCCAGCCCGGCGCTGTCGGACAGCAGCCGCGCCGCAAGCGGTTGCAGCCGCTCCGGCCAGCCCTCGAGCCGGGTGTCCCCGGCGACGATCAGGGCGTACGCATCGCGGTGAGCCTCGACGTGGAAGGCGTCGGGCGCCAGCTCGTCGAGGTAGGTCTTCGCGAACCGCGGCAGGGCGATGGCAAGCGCCAGCAGGCGGCGCTCGCGCACCTCCTGTGCCGGCGCGGCGCTCGCGACCGGCGGAGCGTCCGCGGACGCGGCCTCACCATG
>JAWVEV010000021.1:0-36192 GCA_033856535.1 Miltoncostaeaceae bacterium
CCACCCCGAACGCCCCGACCACCCGCTCGCCGGCGCGCCCCTCGGCGCGCCAGCGCACGAGCGGCGTCAGCACGGGACCGTCCGGCCCCGGGTCGACCGCCGCGATCTCGACGATCCGCCGCGCGCCGTCAGCAAGGCGGGCCTGGTGCACCACCAGGTGCAGCGCGCTGCCGACCTGATCGGCCACCGCGCGGTAGGGCAGGTCGAGGTCGCCCATCAGCGCCAGCGTCTGCAGCCGGCGCAGTGCATCGGCCGGGGAGGAGGCGTGCAGCGTCGAGAGCGAGCCCTCGTGCCCGGTGCTCATCGCCTGCAACATGTCGAGCGACTCGCCGCCCCGGACCTCGCCCACGATGATCCGGTCGGGCCGCATCCGCAGGGCGTTCCGGACCAGGGCCCGGATGGTCACCGCGCCGGCGCCCTCCAGCGACGGCGGGCGGCTCTCGAGCCGGACCACGTGCGGCAGCTCGATGCGCAGCTCGGCCGCGTCCTCGATCGTCACGACCCGCTCGGCCGGTGGCACGAACGCCGCGAGCGCGGCCAGCGTCGTGGTCTTGCCGCTGCCCGTGCCGCCCGTGACGAGGATGTTCCGCCGGGCCCGCACCGCATCGCGCAGCAGGCGCAGCATGTCCGCGTCGAGCGTGCCCAACGCGACCAGGTCCTCGCCCGAGAGCGGCGTCGCGGCGAAGCGCCGGATCGTCAGGGCCGGCCCGTCGAGCGCCAGCGGCGCGATCACCGCGTTCACGCGCGAGCCGTCGGGTAGCCGCGCGTCGACCATCGGGCTCGCCTCGTCGACCCGGCGGCCGAGCGGCGCCAGGATGCGGTCGATCACGTGCAGCAGGTGCGCCGCGTCGTGGAAGCGCGCCGGGCTCGGCTCGATCCGGCCGCCCCGCTCGACGAAGACCCGCGACGGGCCGCACACCATCACCTCGGTCACGGCCGGGTCGCGCATGACCGCCTCGAGCGGCCCCAGGCCGAGCGCCTCGTCGAGAACCGCCTGCACCACCCGCTCGCGGTCGCGCGCCGGCAGGACGCGGCGCTCCTCGTCGAGCAGGTCCTCGACGATGACCGACAGGTCGTCGGCCGTGATCCGTGCCCCGCCGGCGCGCGCCTCGCGCACGGCCCGGGCCCGCAGGTGCTCGACCAGCGCGGCGTGGCTCGGGGCTCCCGGACCGGCGGTCGCCGGACCGTCCGCAGTCGCATGTCCCGCCCAGGGGCGGCTCATGCGACGACCTCGGCCAGCGCGGCGAGCGCCGCCGCCAGCCGGCGCCGGCGACCTTCCGGCCAGCGCCCGGCGCTGATCGCCTCGCCCTCGGCGTCGGACCAGGGCAGATCCGCGGCGACCTCCATCCCCGCCGCGCGCCCCACCGCCCGCGGGCTCAGCTCGTCGCGCGGCCCGCGGCGCACCGCGACCCGGGCGAGCCGCCCGGCGCCCAGCTGCTCCAGATGCTCGCCCAGGCGCCGGGCCCGCCGGGCCCCGGCGACGCTCGCCGGGCAGGCCACCAGGATCGCCCGGGCGGCTCCGACGGCCGCGGCGCCGGCGCCGACCAGGCCGCTGCCGCCGTCGGCGACCACCGCGCGGTCCGCCGCGGCCACCGCGAGGAGGCGGCCGGCCCACTCGCTCCAGGGCGCGCCCGCGCCCGGCTGCCCCGGCCCGAGGAGGACCGAGAGCCCGGTCTCGTGCGGGTAGGCGACCTGGCTCAGGTGGCCGGCGGCCAGCTCGCCGGCCACGGGCGCCAGGTCGGCCAGGGTCCGGTCGGACGGCAGCCCCCAGTCGCCGGCGAGGTCGCCGCGCTCCACGTCGAGCTCCACCAGGCAGGCGGACCGCCCGGACCGCGCCCAGGCCAGCCCGATCCCCCCGGCGACGAGCGTGGTGCCGCACCCGCCGACCGCTCCGAGCACCAGGACCACCGGCCCGGGGCCGCCGCCGGCCGCTCCGTCCGCGCCGCTCATGGCGCGGGGGCCGCGGCGGCGGCCGGCGCGGCGCCGGTCTCGGCGGCCGGCCGGACGAGGAGACGCACCTCGCGGGCGAAGTTCATCGCCGCCGTGAGGCGCAGCGCGTCACGGGCGGCGACCCGCAGCAGCACGCTCCCCGGCTCGACCGTCTCGAGCCCCTCGGGCGCGATGCCGACGGCCAGCACCTCGGCGTCGGCGACCACGACCTCGCTGCGCCCGGTAGGCCCCTCGCCGGTCGATGCCACCGCGTCGACCCGCGACCCGGGGAAGATCGCCGACGCGGCCGCGCCGGCCGCCGCCAGCGGCACGAGCACCGCGCGCTCGCCCGGGGCGAGCGGCGCGGGGCCGGTCCCCGGCGCACCGCCGAGCGCCGCCTCGGTGAGCGGCTCCCCGGCCAGCACCGGGGCCGTCGTGCGCCGCCCCACCGCCCGGGCGGGGTCGCGCAGCAGGCCCGCCAGCGCCAGCCCCTCCGGGACCGGCGCGGCGGCGAGGTCGGCCGGCGCGACCAGGGCGCCGGCGGGCAGCGGCGTCGCCGCGACGAGGACGGTGCCCCCGGTGCCGGCGCCGGCCGCGGCCCGCACCGTCACCAGCGCGGCCAGCAACCCGAAGGCGCCCGCCAGGAGCAGCCACCATCCGGAGCGGCGCCGGAGCGCGGCGCGCAGCCTCACCGGAGGCCCCGCCCCACGCCGGGCCACGCCGCGATCGGCGCGCCGCAGCGCGCGCAGGCGTGCCCCGCCAGGCCGCCGCCGCCGTCGCACCACCCGCACGGGCACCAGGCCCTGCGCGTCCAGCGCGCCAGCGTCCCCGGCCGCAGCCCCGGCACCTCCGCCCCGCCGGCGCCCCATGCGCGCCGCGGCAGCGTTGGCGGCGGGGCGTCGCCCGCCGTCCCGACCAGGGCCTGGAGGCGGCGAAGCACGTCCGGCTCGTCGGCGACGGCCCAGGCCGCCGCGACGCCCAGGATCCATGCGGCCGCGTCGATGCCCTCCGGAAGCCGCACCACCGGCAGCTCGAGCAGCCCCGCCACCGCCGCCAGGGCCGCCCCGCCCGGATCGGCGCAGGGAGGCCGGGCCAGGACGATCGCGCCCGACGGCGCGTCGACGAGGGCGTCGAGCACCTCGTCGTGGCGCAGCGGGCGCCAGCCGCCCTCGCCGCGCCGCCGTCCGCGCCCGCGCGGCACCACGATGACCGGCCCCGCCACCGGGCCCAGCCGGCGCGCGACCGAGGGATCCACCACGAGGAGTGTCATGCCGCACCCCGCGCGGCCGGACCCTCGCCGGCGATCGGGAGCGAGAGCCGGAAGGTGGTGCCGGGTCCGAGCGGGTCGACGGCCAGCCGGCCGCCGTGCGCCTCGGCGATCTCGCGCGCGATCGCGAGCCCCAGGCCGAGGCCCTCCCCGCGCGGCGCGCGGCCGCGCTCGCCGGCGAGGAAGATCCGCTCCCGGTCGTCCGGGTGCACCCCCTCGCCCTCGTCGCGGACGCGGACGTGGGCCATGCTGCCGCGGCGCGAGACCGCGAGCCGCACCCGCCCGCCGGGCGGGGAGTGGCGGATCGCGTTGGCAATGAGGTTGTCGAGCGCTCGCCGGAGCAGGTCGGCGCCGGCCGCGACCCGGGCCGGGCGGCCGGACCGCCAGGTCTCGATGCTCACCCCTGCGCGCGCGGCCGCGCCGGCGTGGCGCTCGGCCGCGTCGGCGGCCAGGGTGGCCAGGTCGACGAGGGCCGGCGCGGCCTCGACCGCGGCGGGCGCCGGGGCCAGGAGCCCGTCGAGGGCCCGCGCCAGCCGGTCGACCTCGCCCTCGATCACCGCGAGCCGGCGGCGGCGGTCCGGGCGCGGCTCGCCGCGCAGGAGCGTGAAGCACTGGCCCCGGATCACCGTCAGCGGCGCGCGCAGGTCGTGGAGCACCTGCGCCGCGCGGGCCGCGGGCGCCGCGAGGCCGGCGTCGCCGATCGCGCCCATCAGGCGTCCTCGGGGAGGAGCCGGTAGCCGACCCCCCAGACGTTGACCACCATCCGCTCGCCGCCGCCGTGGACCGCCAGCTTGCGCCGCAGGCGGCTGGCATGGCTGTCGACGGTGCGGGTGCGGGCCTTTCCGATGTAGCCCCACACGTCGTGGAGCAGCTCGCCCTTGGTGAGGACCCGACGCGGGTCGCGCGCGAGCGCGGTGAGGAGCGCCAGCTCCTTCGCCGAGAGCGGCAGGAGTCGCCCGTGGATGAAGGCCTGGCGCGCGGCGCGGTCGACGACGAGCGGCCCCACCCGGAGCCGCTCGGACACCGTCGCCCCACGGGCCCGGCGAAGGTTGGCGCCGAGGCGGGCCAGCAGCTCCGGATAGTGGAACGGCTTCGTGACGAAGTCGTCCGCCCCGCGCTCGATCCCGCGCACCGCCGAGTGCGGGTCGGTGCGCGCCGAGAGCATCAGGATCGGCATGCCCCGGTCCCAGAGCTCGTCGGCGTCGCCGGCGCGGATCTCGCCGACCAGCTCGAGGCCGCTCATGCCCGGCAGGCCGACGTCGACGACCGCCGCGTCGGGCCGCGCCTCGCGCAACACCCGCAGCGCCTCCTCGGCCGATCCGGCGCACAGGGGCGCGAAGCGGTCGGCCGCGAGGTTGTCGCGGAGGACCTCGCGCACCCCCGGGTCGTCGTCCACGACGAGCACCGACGGGATCACCTGCCCTACGCCGATCGACATCTCTCCTCCCGGGTGTCGATGCGCGGGGCGGTCCGTCCGCCCCGTCGTTCGCAGCACCGATGTGCGGGAGACGGGGGAATCGCCCCTCGGACGCGCGGAAAAAACGCGCTAGGTGCGGGAAACGGCGGGGGACGAGCGCAGGGCGAGGCGCGTTCCGGCGGGCAGCGCCGCCAACCGGCCGGCGGCGCACTCGACGACGGCATGGGCGCCCCGCGCCGCCGCCATGCCCCCGCGCGGAAGCGGATCGACCACCCGCAGCACCGTGCCGTCATCCGCCAGGAAGGCGCACCCGATCCGCGCCCGCAGGCCAAGGCCGTGCACGCTCGCGCAGGGCTCGAGCCAGAGCGCCTCGTCGGGCGCCCGGTGGGGGGCGCCCAGCACCCCCACCCGCCGGCCGACCGCCGACCCCGCCCGGTAGCAGCGCGCCGCCACCAGCTCGCCGGCGCCGGTCACCAGCTCGGCCGGCGGGCCGGCCAGCCGGTCGACGCGAAGGCGCCCCATGACCGGATGCTCGCACGCGGCCCGCGCGACATGCCAGACTCCGCGCGCCCCGCATCGGAAGGACCATGTCGAGCCGTCTCTCACCCGAATACGAGTCGGGACACGACTTCGCGATCGAGGTCAACGGCGTGCGCTTCCACTTCAACGCCGAGGACTTCGCCGCGCGCGTCGGCGCGGCCGCGAGCCGCCTCGGCTTCGTGCCCCGCGGCGCCCTCGGGCCGGGCGAGCTCGAGGACCTTGTGGCCCTCACGGCCCACGGCGGGATCGCCGAGCCGGCGAGCCCGCTGGCGGCCCACGTGGCCGAGCACGCGGGGGCGCTGCTCGGGTTCGACGGGGACCTGGTGCACTGGCTGCGCCGCCTCGTCTTCCGCGGCGCATGGATCGACCAGGGGGTCGTGGACGGCTGGCTCGAGCCAGACTTCGCGCCGCCGGGCGCCTTCGGCTACCGCAGCTCCCTCACCGGGCTGCCGGTGGACGACGCGCTCGAGACCCCCGACTGGTCGGGCGCGGCCTATCCCCTCGGGGCGCCCTAGGTCCACCCGCCGGAGGGTTTTCGGCCCTCGGGACCCGGGAATACCGTCGATCGCATCGGCGCGCGCCCGCGCGCTTCACGCGATCGCGAGGAGATGCGAGTCGTGGCCACCACCAAGACCAAGCCCGCTGCCCCGGCACCGACGCCGGCGCCCGGGGACACCACCGCGCTGAAGCCCGCCCCCGGGCCGCCGCGCGCCGCGACGCCGGACCGTCGCGCCACCATTTCCCCGTTCGCGCCGGTCGTGGGCTGGATGGCCGCCTGGGGCGTCGCCGCCATCGCGGCGGGCTGCCTCGCGGTGGCCGGCGTGGACCTCGGCATGGGCCTCGGCCTGGTCGACGGCGCCTACGGCGTCGACGGCCTCATGCCGGGCCTGTACCTCGCGGCCGTCCAGGTCGGCGCCTTCCTCTTAGGCGGCTACGCCTCGGCCCGGCACGCCCGCGCGCACGGCCTGGTGTACGCCGCCCTCGGCTGGGGACTGGCGATGGTCGCGACCGGCGCGGACACCTTCGTCGCCGACTCGCGCAACGGCGAGAGCGTCCTCGCGCCGCTCGACATCCCCTTCTGGATCGACAACGGGATGACCGGCGGCATCGACACTTGGCTCGCGCTCGGCGCGTTCGCCCTGGCGGGCTTGGTCGGCGCCCTCATCGGCGGCGCGCTCGGCACGGTCGCCAACCGGGCGGCGAAGACCGCATGAAGCAAGACGAGCCGAGGAGCGCCGGCGAGGCGCCCCTCGGCTCAGTCGCTCGGGTTGAGGGCTCCCTGCAGGGCGGCCATCGACCGGGCGAACAGCAGGCCCATGGCGTCGGCCGCCTCGTCGGGGGTGGCGCGGCGCTCGAGGGCGTTCAGCCCGGCCGCGGCCAGGGTGACCGCCTGCTGGATCACCTGCCAGCGATCCACGTTGGCGACCTGGCCACCGGCCTCGGCCTGCATCTCGGCGAAGGCCTCGCGCTGGGCGCGCATCAGCTCCTTCAGCCGCTCCTTGAACTCCTCGCCGGCCCCCTCCCCGAACGCGAAGGGGAACGGGAAATCGGGATCATCGGCCATCTGCAGCTCCTCGGAGGCCCCTAGAGACGGATCTCGCGGATGAGCGTGGGGCTCAGGACGTGCACCGTGTCGATGAAGCGGACCGTGTTGCCCCGAAGGTCCATCACGATCGAGTGGGTGCGGGCTCCATCCGAAAAGTAGCGCACCCCGCGCAGGAGGTTCCCGTCGGTCACGCCGGTGGCGATCACGTAGCGCGGGGAGGGGGCGAGGTCCTTGGTGGTCAGCACCTTGTCCGGCTCGCCCATGCCGAACTCGTCCATCAGGGCGCGCTCCTCGTCGGTGCGCGGCCACATCTGGGCCTGGATCTCGGCGCCGAGGCACTCGAGCGCGGCGGCCGTGATCACGCCCTCGGCCGAGCCGCCGATGCCGACGTAGAGGTGGTCGCCGGTGCCGCGCACGGCCACCGAGAGGCTCGCGGTGATGTCGCCGTCCGGGATCAGGCGGATGCGGGCGCCGGCCTCACGGATCTCGGCGATGAGGTCCTTGTGGCGCGGCCGGTCGAGCACGACCACCGTGAGGTCGCGGACCCGGCGCTCGTAGCAGCGGGCAACGATCTCGAGCGTCTGGGACATCGGGGCGTTGATGTCGACCCGGCCCTTGGCCGAGGCGCCGACGCAGAGCTTGCGCATGTAGATGTCCGGCGCCGAGAGCACGCCGTTCGGGTCGCCCACCGCGCAGATCGCGACCGCGCCGCTGTCGCCGCGGGCCACCAGGTCGGTCCCCTCGAGCGGGTCGACGGCGATCTCGCAGCGCCAGCCGCCGCGCCCGACCACCTCGCCCACGAAGAGCTCCGGGGCCTCGTCCTTCTTGCCCTCGCCGATCTTGACCGTGCCCGTGATCGCCATCTTTCCGAGCTGGGCGCGCATCGCGTCGACCGCGGCCTGGTCGGCGGCCATGTTGTCGCCACGGCCGAGCCAGCGGGCGGACTCGATCGCCGCCTGCTCCGTGACGGCGAGGAAATCGACGGCGTCGACGCGGGTCTCGTAGTCCTGGCCGCTCACGGCGGCGGAGGGTACCAGCCGACCGGTCACTTCACGACCTCGTGCCAGCGGGCGGGTCGTCCCTCGGCGAGCGCGTCGGCCATCTCGAGCGCCCCGCGGAGGAACTTCACGTTGTGGACGCGGAAGAGCGTCGCCCCCCGCGTCCGGCACCAGACCAGCCCCGCGGCGGTCCCGGCGAGGCGGCGCTTGGCCGGCGCCCCGGTGACCGCGCCGATCACCTTCTTGTTGGAGATCGGGATCAACAGCGGACGTCCGAGCGCCCGCAGCTCGTCCAGCCGGTGCAGCAGGTCGAGGTCCTGGGGCGGGGACTTGCCGAGCCCGACGCCCGGGTCGATCACGATCCGCCCGGGCGGGATGCCGTCCTCGGCGGCGAGGCGCAGCGTGCGCCGGCCCCAGGCCAGCACCGCCGCCGGCACGTCGATGTCCGGGAAGTGCGGCGGGCGCACGTTGGGCATGCCGGCGAAGTGGGCGACGATCACCCCCACCCCCGTCTCCGCCGCCACCCTGCGCATGGCCGGGTCGCGCAGGCCGGTGGGGTCGTTGAGGATGCTGGCGCCGGCCGCGATCGCGGCCCGGGCCACCTCCGGCCTGTAGGTGTCGATCGACACCGGGACGGTCACGCGCGCGGCCAGCGCGGCGATGACCGGCTCCACGCGGGCGATCTCGACCGCCGGGTCCACCGGCGGGCCGAAGCGCAGCGACGCGCCGCCCACCTCCACGATGTCGGCCCCCTGGGCCGCCAGGCGCACCCCGTGGGCGACGGCCCGGTCGGTGCCGTGGTGCGCGCCCTCGTCGGTGAAGGAGTCGGGCGTGGCGTTGACGATCCCCACCAGCCGCCCGCGCGAGCAGTCGAGCGCGCCGGCGGCGTGCTCCCAGAGCAGGCTGGTCGGGGCCGGGCTCAGGTGGCCGGGCTCAGCCGATCGCGGCGGCCAGGCGTCCCGCGCCGCCGGTCCAGCGGGCGCGCACGCCGGCCCGGCTGGCCTGCGTGACGCGCACCCGCGCCTCCACCCCCGCCGCCGCCATCGCGGCCTCGGCGGCGGCGGCCACGCCCTCCGCC
The DNA here is from genome assembly GCA_033856535.1 of Miltoncostaeaceae bacterium. GTDB lineage: Bacteria > Actinomycetota > Thermoleophilia > Miltoncostaeales > Miltoncostaeaceae > JAWVEV01. The sequence continues at coordinate 8,776 of JAWVEV010000021.1, forward strand.
GCGTCGGCCCGGCACCAGAGCAGGGTCGTGGGCCCCGACCCGGAGATCGTGACGCCCAGGCAGCCGTCCCGGCCGGCCAGGGCGCGCAGCGCCTCCAGGCCCGGCACCATCGGGCCCCGATAGGGCTCGTGCAGCGTGTCCTTGAGCAGGTCGCCGATGTCCTCGACGTGACCCTCGACCAGGGCGAGCACCAGGGCGACCGCGCGCTGAAGCGTCTCGGTGGCGGTGCCGAGCGGCACCTCGGCCGGCAGGGCCTTGCGGGCCGCCTCGGTCGAGGTGCGCGAGCCCGGGATCACCACCACGAAGCCCAGGCCCTCCGGCACCGGGATCGGCACCGCGCGCGGGCCGGGCGCCACGGCGACCATGCCGCCGGTGAGGCAGGCGGCCGCGTTGTCGGCGTGGCCGTCGAGCGCGGCCGCCCGGGCCAGCAGCTCGTCGGGCGACCAGCGCAGCCCGCCCAGGGCGTTGGCCGCCACCAGGCCCGCGCAGGCCGCCGCGGCCGACGAGCCCATGCCGCGCGCCAGCGGGATCCGGTTCCGACACTCGATCTCGAGCCCGTCCAGGTCGCCGAGGCCCGAGGCCAGCGCCCGGCAGACCAGGTTGGTCTCGTCCTCGGGCAGCTCGCCGGCGCCCTCGCCGGTCACGCGCACCACCAGCGGCCCGGGGCGGCGGCGGATGACCACCGCGTTGCCCAGGTCGAGCGCGAGGCCGAGCGTGTCGAAGCCGGGCCCGAGGTTGGCCGAGGTCGCCGGCGCGCTGACGGTGAGCGACTCGGGATCAGCCAAAGACAGCCTCCTCGAGCGCGCCGAGGTCGGCCGGCAGGCGCTGGACCCCGCCCCCGCCGCTCTCGATGGCCGTCGCCGGGTCCTTCAGGCCGTGGCCGGTGAGGACGCAGACGACCTTCTCGCCGGGCTTCAGGTCGCCGGCCTTCGCGCGGGCGAACGCGCCGGCGATCGAGGCCGCCGAGGCCGGCTCGCAGAAGACGCCCTCGAGCGTGGACAGCAGCCGGTAGGCCTCGAGGATCTCGTCGTCGGTGACCGCGGCCACCCCGCCGCCGCTGTCGCGCATCGAGGTCATCGCCTGCGGCCCGCGGGCCGGGTTGCCGATGCGGCTCGCCGGCGCGACGGTCTCGGGCTTCGGCACCACCCGGCCGCGCACGAGCGGCGCGGCCCCGGCGGCCTGGAAGCCGTAGAGCCGGGGCAGCTTTCGCGACCGCTCGGCCTCGCGGTAGGCCTGGAAGCCGAGCCAGTAGGCGCTCACGTTGCCGGCGTTGCCGACCGGGATGCAGAGGACGTCCGGGGCATCGCCCATCTCGTCGCAGATCTCGAAGGCGCCGGTGCGCTGGCCGTCGATGCGGTACTCGTTGAGCGAGTTCACCAGCGCGATGTTGTGGCGCTCGACCAGCTGCCGGACGGCGGCCAGGGCCTCGTCGAAACCGCCGTCGAGCGCGATCACCCGCGCCCCATGGGCCAGCGCCTGGGCCAGCTTGCCCGCGGCGATCTTGCCCTCGGGCACCACCACCGCGGCGCGGAGGCCGGCGCGGGCGGCGTACGCGGCCGCCGAGGCCGAGGTGTTCCCGGTCGAGGCGCAGATGACCGCCTCGGCGCCCTCCTCGACGGCCTTCGTGACCGCCATCGTCATGCCGCGATCCTTGAAGCTGCCGGTCGGGTTCATGCCCTCGAACTTGGCGTAGAGCTCCACGCCGAGCCGCTCGCCGAGCCGCGGCAGCGGCACGAGCGGCGTGTTGCCCTCCCCCAACGACACGATCGGCGTGTCGGGGCCCACCGGCAGGAAGTCGCGGTAGCGCTCGATGAGCGGGATCACCCGGTCGCCTCCCCGCCGCCGTTGCCGAGCACGCGGATGAGCACCGGCTCGCTGCGCACGTCCGGCAGCGCGGTGACCCGGTCGACCGCCGCGCGCATTCGCGCCTCCGCGGCGTCGTGCAGCACCAGCACCAGCTGCGCCGCGTCGCCCTGCCCCTTCTGGATCACGCTCCTGATGGAGATCTCCTCGTCCGCGAAGATCGAGGCTACCCGGGCGAGCACGCCGGGGCGGTCCGCCACCGACATCCGGAGGTAGAAGGCGGAGGTCACCTCGCCCGGAGGGGTGATGGTCCGGCCGGCGTCCGCCAGGGCGTTGTGCAGGAACGAGCCCCGGTGGGTGCCGAGGATCGAGAGCAGGTCGGCGACCACCGCGGAGGCGGTCTCGGCGCCGCCGGCGCCCGGCCCCACCAGCATGATCTCCCCCGCCGCGCGCGAGCGAAGGAGCACCGCGTTGTCGGCGCCGCCCACGGTTGCCAGCCGGTGGCGGACGGGCACCAGGGCCGGGGCGACGCGCACGCTCACCGAGCCGTTCGTGAGCCGCGCGACGCCGAGCAGCTTCACCGCGAAGCCGAGCTCGGCGGCCAGGGTCAGGTCCTCTGCGTCCAGGCGGTCGATGCCCTCGAAGGGCACGTCGTCCAGCCGCACGCGGGTGTGGAACGCGATCGAGGCCAGGATCGCCATCTTGGCGGCCGCGTCGGCGCCGCCCACGTCCTCGGTCGGGTCGGCCTCGGCGTAGCCCAGCGCCTGGGCGCGGGCCAGCGCGTCGGCGTAGCCCAGCCCGCCGCCGGCCATCTCGGTGAGGATGAAGTTGGTCGTGCCGTTGACGATGCCCGTCACGGACTCGATCTCGGCCGCGAGCAGCGACTCGCGCAGCACCTTGATCACGGGGATGGCGGCGCAGACGGCGCCCTCGAAGCGCAGCTCGGTGCCGCTCTCCTCGGCCGCGCGGAGCAGCTCCGGCCCGTGGCGCGAGAGCAGCTGCTTGTTGGCGGTCACCACCGGCTTGCCCCGCGCCAGCGCGGTCTGCAGCAGCCCGAGGGCCGGGTCGAGCCCGCCCATCACCTCGACCACGATCGCGACGTCGGGGTCGTCGAGGACGCGCGCCGGATCGGTCGTCAGCAGCGCCGGGTCGACGCCCGGCCGCTCCCGGGCGAGCTCGCGCACCAGGATCGGGCCGACCTCCAGCCGGTGGCCGGAGGCGCGCTCGATGGTGCCGCCGCGCTGGGAGAGCGAGCGCACCACGGCCTGCCCGACCGTCCCGCAGCCGAGCAGCCCCACGCGGACCGGCGCCGTGCTCACACCTCGCGGGCGAGGATGTCGGCGTAGGTCTCGCGGCGGCTGACCACGCGGGCCCGCCCGTCATTCACGAAGACCACCGCCGGCCGCGGCACGCCGTTGTAGTTCGAGGCCATCGCGACGCCGTAGGCGCCGGTCGCCGGCAGGCAGACCAGGTCGCCGACGGAGAGCGGCGGCAGGCTCGCCTCGCGCACGAGGATGTCGCCGCTCTCGCAGTGCTTGCCCACCAGGCGCACGGAGCCGTTCGGCTCGGCGTCGGCCCGGTTGGCGAGGATCGGCTCGTAGACGGAGCCGTAGAGCATCGGCCGCAGCTGATCGCTCATGCCGCCGTCGACGGACGCGTAGGTCCGCACCCCCGGGATGTGCTTGACCCCGCCCACCCGGTAGAGCGTCAGGCCGGCGCGGCCGACGATGCTGCGCCCGGGCTCGACCATGATCTTCGGCATCGGCAGGCCGACGCGCGCCCACTCGGCCCGCACCGGCTCGACCACGGCCTCGGCGAAGTCGGCGATCGAGGGCGGATCGTGCTCGCGCGTGTAGGCGATCCCGAGGCCGCCGCCCATGTCCATCACCCGCAGGTCGCCGCCGCCGCACTCGGCGGCGAAGTCGGCCAGCACGGCCGCGGCGGAGGCGATGACGTCCAGGCGGAGCAGCTGGGAGCCCAGGTGGGCGTGCAGGCCGGCGAGCTCGAGGTGCGGCGCGGACCGCACCGCCTCGACCCCGGCGCGGGCCAGCCCGTCGCCCAGCGGGAAGCCGAACTTGGAGTCGACCTGGCCGGTCGAGATCGCGACGTGGGTGTCCGGCGTGATCCCCGGCGTCACCCGCACCAGCACGCGCTGGCGGACGCCGCGGGCCGCGGCCTCGGACTCGAGCAGCGCGATCTCGTCGTGGTTGTCGACGATGATCGTCCCGACGCCGGCCTCGAGCGCCTCGCCCACCTCGCGGGCGTCCTTGTTGTTGCCGTGCATGTGGATCCGCTCGGGCGGGAAGCCCGCCCGCAGCGCCGCGTAGAGCTCACCGCCGGAGGCGACGTCCACCGAGAGGCCCTCGTCGCGCACCATGCGCAGCAGGGCGAGCCCGAAGTAGGCCTTGCTGGCGTAGAGGACCTCGGCGTCGGGAGCGAGCGCGGCGAAGGCGTCGCGGTAGCCGCGCACCGCGGCGCGCAGCTCACCCTCGTCGTAGACGACGAGCGGGGTTCCGTGCTCCTCCGCGAGGGCGGTGAGGTCGCACCCTCCCACCGAAAGGTGCCCCTCGGGCGTGAGCGTCGCCGACGCGGGGAGGACCTGATCGAGGGGGCCCATGAACGCGGGGACATTACCGGATCGCCGGCCGCGGCCTCGCCGGACGGCGGTATCCTCGGCCCCTTGCGCGAGCTCCCCGCCCCCCGCCACCTCGCGATCGCGGGGCCGGGCCCCCGGCTGGCCGCGCTGCACTGGCCGGCCCCGCCGGATGCGCCCGGCGTCGTCGTGGTCCACGGCTACGGCAGCCGCAAGGAGAACCACGCCGACTTCGCCGAGCGCTGCGCCGCGGCCGGGATGGCGGCGCTCGCGATCGACCTGCGCGGCCACGGCGCCAGCGGCGGGCGGGCCGACGCCGGGATGCTCGACGACGTGCTGGCGGCCCTGGCGGAGCTGCGCGGGCGCGGGCACGCCCGGCTGGGCCTGCGCGGCTCGTCGCTCGGCGGCTTCCTGGCGCTGCACGCCGCGGCACGCGACCCCGCGGTGCGCGCGGTGGTGGCGGTCTGCCCGGCCCGCCCGGAGGGCCTCGCCCGCCTGCTGGACGCCGACTGGCCGCTGGCCCGGCCGCTGGCGCCGGCCGTCGCCCGCGAGGACGGCGTCGCCCGGGGCTACTGGCACGCGACCGGCGACGATCGGGTGCTCTGGGGCGCCACCTTCGCGCTGGCCGGCGTCACCCCGCAGCCGATGCGACTGCGGATCGCGCTCGGCGGCAGCCACCGGAGCCTGCAGCACGACCCGCGCGTGCTGGCCGAGACCGCCGGCTTCCTGGCCGCCCACCTCGGGTGAGCCTCGAGGCCCTCGCCGCCGAGGTGGTCGCGTGCCGGGCCTGCCCCCGGCTGGTGGCCTGGCGCGAGGAGGTGGCGCGGGTCCGCCGGCGCGCGTTCGCCGACCAGACCTACTGGGGCCGCCCGGTGCCGGGCTTCGGCGACCCGGACCCGTGGCTCGTGGTCGTGGGCCTGGCGCCGGCGGCGCACGGCGCCAACCGCACCGGCCGGATCTTCACCGGCGACCGCAGCGGCGACTTCCTCTTCGCCGGCCTCCACCGGGCCGGCCTCGCCAACCAGCCGATCTCCATCGCCGCCGACGACGGGCTGGAGCTCCACGGCTGCCGGATCACCGCGGCGGTGCGCTGCGCGCCGCCGGGGAACGCGCCCACGCCCGAGGAGCGCGCCAATTGCCGCTCCTACCTCGTGCGCGAGCTCGACCTCTGCCCCGGCGCCCCGGTGCTGCTGGCGCTCGGCGGCCTGGCCTGGGACGCGGTCCTGCGCGTCCTCGACGTCCCGCGCCCGTGGCCGAGGTTCGGGCACGGCGCCGAGGCGCCCGCCGGCGGGCGCACCCTGCTCGGCTGCTACCACCCGAGCCAGCAGAACACCTTCACCGGCCGGCTGACGCCGGCGATGCTCGACGAGGTGCTCGCCCGCGCGCGGGAGCTGGCCGCCGGTTGACATCGGCCCGTCGGCTCGCGAGCGTCGGATCGCGATGAACCTGGCGGTCTTCCTCGACGGCACCTGGAACGACCCGGCCGACCGGACCAACATCGACCAGCTCCGGAACCTGGTCGTGGCGGTGGCCGACGACGGGACCGCGCAGGACGCCCGGTACATCGCGGGGGTCGGGACGGGGCGGTGGAACCGGATCCGGGGCGGCGTCTTCGGGATGGGGCTGAGCGAGAACATCCGCCTGGCCTACGCCTGGCTCGCCGAGCGCCACATGGGCGACGAGGATCGGATCTTCCTGGTCGGCTTCAGCCGGGGCGCGTTCACGGCGCGCAGCCTCGGCGGGATGATCGCCAAGTGCGGGCTCCTGCCGCCGGCGGAGATGGACGCCGAGGCGGTCTTCCGGCGCTACCGGCGCACGCGCTCGCCGGGCCTGCGCGAGATGCGCGAGGAGGGGGTCCCGGCCGTCACCGACGAGGACCGGCTGGTGAGCGAGCGGTCACGTCAGGTGCGCATCCGCTGCATCGGGGTCTTCGACACCGTCGGGAGCCTCGGCATCCCCGGCGGCCTCGGCCGGCTCCTGACGCGCAGGCGGTACGAGTTCCACGACACCAACCTGAGCGGCTACGTCGACTTCGCCCACCACGCGTGCGCCATCGACGAGCACCGCCCGAACTTCAAGCCCACGATGTGGTCCTGCGTGCCGATCCCGATCCCCGGGTTCCCCCAGACCGTCGAGCAACGCTGGTTCGTCGGCGCGCACACGGACGTCGGCGGCCGGCTGCTGGGCGACCAGCGGCTCCCCGAGCTCGCGCGGCAGTGGATCGCGGACGGCCTCCGGGCGTCGGGGCTGGCGCTGCGGCAGCCGGACGACCCGCCGCCGGAGGACGCCTGGGCGGGGACGCCGACGGACTCCTACAAGCGCTTCCTGAGCGGACTCTACCGGTACATCCCCTGGAAGCGGCGGTACCGGCGGCCGGTGCGCTGCTCGCTGCGGGAGACGCTGTCGCCCTGGGTCGTGAAGCGGCACGTCGAGCTGGGCTACGCCCCCGAGAACCCCCACCTCTTGCCCTGGATCCGCGCCGAGGCCGCCGGGGAGATCACGGTCACACGAGCGGCGCCACCTCCGCTCCCAGGAGCCTGACCGAGCGGAGCGCGTCCTCCACTGGGAGGCCGGGCCAGGCGACGCGGACGATGACCTCGGTGGCGCCGGTCCGGTCGCGCAGCTCGCGCAGCTGCGCCGCGGCGGTCGCCGGCGAGCCGATGATGAAGCGGCCGGCGCGCAGCTCCTCGAAGCCGCCGCTCAGGTCGTCGCCCTCGGGCATCGCCCGGTCCTGGCCCCAGTCGAGGTAGGTGCGGTATTTCGCCGCCAGGTGCGGGGCGGCGGCCGCCAGAGCCTCCTCATCGGTCGGCGCGACGCAGGCCTCGCGCGCCACCGGCACCTCGACGGGGTCGGCGCCGCGCTCGCCGCGGAGGATCGCCATCTGGCGCTCCACCGTGTCGAGCGTCGCGTGCGGGTTCACCAGCCAGGCGTCGGCCAGCCGGGCGGCCCGGCGCACGGCCGCGTCGCGGTTGGCCGCCATCCAGATCGCCGGCGGCTCGGCGGGGGCGATCGCCAGGCGGGCCCGCTCGAGCCGGAAGCCCGGCCCCTCGGCGGTCACCTCGCGCCCCTCCAGCAGCCCGCGGACCGCCGCCAGCCGCGCCGTGAACGAATGGACCCGCGCCTCGGCCACGTCGAACGCGTCATCCTCGACCGCCCGGTAGCCCATCCCCACCCCGATCACGACGCCGGCCGGCGCGAGCGCGCACAGCGTCGCCGCCTGCTCGGCGACCTCGACCGGGTTCAGCAGCGGCAGCAGCAGGACGCCGGCGCCGATCCGCATCGTCCCGGCCTCGGCCGCCAGCCGGCCGAGCAGGGGGATCGGCTGCAGCATCGGGACGTCGCCCGAGAGGAAGTGCTGCGGCGCGAGCACGGTCGCGAAGCCGGCGTCGCGCGCCTCGCGGACCAGGGCGACCTGCTCGGCGGCGACGTCGCGCGGGTCGGTGCCCGCGGCGCCCTGCGCGGCCAGGAAGAGCCCGAGGCGCATCGGCGGCGAGGCCTAGAGGTAGCCGAGCGGGTCGGTGGGCGCCCCGTTCACGCGCACCTCGAAGTGCAGGTGCACGCCGGTGGAGTGGCCGGTGGTGCCCATCCCGCCGATCACCGTGCCCTGGCCGACGCTCTGCCCCACGCCCACCGAGATGCTCGACAGGTGCGCGTACGCGGTCGAGAGGCCGTTGCCGTGGTCGACCACCACGATGTTCCCGTAGCCGCTCTCCTGGCCGGCCACGATCACCGTGCCGGCCGCGGCGGCGCCGATCGGCGTGCCCGACCCGCCGGCGATGTCGATGCCCTCGTGCATGCGCCCCCAGCGCATCCCGAAGTTCGAGGTGAGCGTGCCGTGCACCGGCCAGGCGAGCCCCGACGAGGACGCGCCGCCGGTCGAGACCGAGCCGCTCGGCGCCGGCGCCGCGCTCGACCCGGACGAGCCGCTCTGCGCGGCCACGATCCGCGCGCCCAGCGCGGCCGAGCGGGCCTCCAGGTCGGCGGTCTCGGCCTCGAGGTCCGCCCGATCGCCCTGCACGCGCTCGAGCAGCTGCCGCCGCCCCTCCCGCGCATCGGCCTGGGCGGAACGCTGGCGCTCGAGCTCGGCCTTGGCGTCGATCGACTCCTGGGTGGCCTCGGCCGCGCGCGCCTCGGACGCGGCGACGTCGGCGCGCACGGCGGCGATCTCGTCCCGGCTCGCGCGGACCGCGTCGGCGTGGCGCTTGACGGACTTCACCAGCCCGTTGTCCGTCTCGACGACCCGGTTGAAGATGTCCGCGGTCTCGACCGCCGCGCTGAAGCTCCGCGACTCGATCAGCATCACGAGCGGGTCGGGCTCGCCGCGCACGTAGATGTCGCGCAGGCGCGCCCCGAGCAGGCGCTGGCGCTTGGCGAGCAGGGCCTCGGCCCGGGCCAGGCGGCGGCGCTCCACCTGCAGCCGCGCGTTGAGAGACCTGAGCCGCCCCTGCAACCCCGCCAGCTCGGCCTGCAGCTCGCGCGTCCGCGCGCGCAGCGGCGCCAGCTGGGTCTCGAGCCGGCGGATGCGCGCGCTGTAGGCGCCGACCTCGCCGGTGAGCACCTGCTCCTTGCCGCGCGCCGCGCCGAGCCGCTGCCGGGCGTCCTGGAGCCGCTGGTCGACCTGCGACTTCTCGTCCGAGGGCGCCGCCCACACGACCCCGCCCAGGCCGAGCCCGCCGGCGACGAGCGCGACGGTGAGCCCCCCGGCGATGCGGCGGGCGATGCGGCGGCTGGCGGGGATCGCCGAGGCTCCTTCCCTCCGGGGACCGGACCGGGGGTGAGGCCCGTGGCCGGACGAGCCGGTCGAATCGCGGGACATCCCGGGTTTCGCCCGCAGCGAGCCCCCTCCTTCCTCGGGCGGATCGGCGCGCCGAGCCCACGCCATAGGCGACACGCGCGGGCCGGCGCGATTCGGGGAGCCTACCCGCGGCCTCGGCCGGAACCGCCGAGGCCGGTCATGCTCAGGCGTGGAGCGCGGCGAGCCCCTCGGCCTCGTCCTCCAGCGCGCGCCGGTCGGCGGCGGCCAGCCGGCGGAAGGGATCCCACCGGATCCGGCCCTCCGCGTGGCGCCAGGTGCCCGCCACCACGCCGTCGACCAGGAAGACCGCCTCGGAGCGCGGGTTCCGGACCGAGAAGATCCGCGGCCGGTCCTCCTCGCGCAGGATCCCGGCGCGCCGGCAGTGGACGAGCAGCGCGGCGTCCCAGGTCGGCAGGAAGCGGACCGGCGCCGGCGTCTCGGCGTCCGGCAGCGGCGCCCGCGGCAGGTCGAGCAGCGGGGCGCCGTCCGGACCCAGCAGCCGGCGCAGGCGCAGCCGCGCCAGCGCCGGGTCGAGCGCCGTGGGCGGCAACCCGGTCCAGCTCGCGATGTCGCCCCGCGTCGCCGGCCCGAAGGCGCCCAGGTAGCGCCGCACCAGGTGGTCCAGGGCGGCCTCGGCGGCGACCTCGGGCGGCCCGATCCACTCCTCGGCGCCGGCGAGGAGGTCGGCCCGGCGGCGCTCCCAGGTCCCCGACGGCGGCGCCCGCACCAGGTCGACCCAGAGGCCGACGCCGCCGGCGACGTCCTTGCCGAGGAGCGCCTCGAGCTCGGCCCGCGGGATCGGCCCCTCGGCCAGGCGCGGGCGGATCGCCTCCGCCGCGGCAGCCATCTCCTCCTCGCCCGGCGCGCCGCGCCGGCTCCGGAGCCAGAGCGGCCGTCGCGCCGCCCGCACCGCGAGCGCCAGCGGCCAGTGGTCGCGCCGCGAGACCAGGTGGATCGTGACGCGCATCAGGGTCGCCTGGAGGACCGCGCGCCGCTCGAGCGCCCGGGTGAGGTCGTCCCGGGCGAACCCGGCCATCCGCGACCACAGGCCGACGTACATCGACGGCGCGTACTGGGCCTGGATGCCGCCCACGCGCTCCAGCACGCGCGGGATCGGGGCCTCCGCGCGCTCCAGCAGGCACTGGCGGGCGAGCACCGCCCGGTTCAGCTCGCGCTCGGAGAGGCGCCTCACCCGGCCTGTCGCTCGCGCCGGCGGCGCAGCGCGCGCACCAGGAACACGAACAAGATGAAGCTCGAGAGGCCCGCCAGGATCACGCCGTTCACCAGCGTGCTCGAGCCGCCCCCGCCCGAGGAGGCGTGCAGCGCCGGGCAGTCCTGGTAGCGGAAGCGCCACACGTTGTCGCCGCCCGGCGTGTCGTCGGCGTTGGTGCTCCCCGGCCCGCCCGGCAGCGTGAAGCGGTACGAGATCGCGAGCGCGTCGCGCAGCGTCCGCCCGAAGCCGCTCGCGTCGTCGCCCTGGCAGGTCGGGCTGCCGATCTCCCCCACCCCGCCGCGCCCGAACAGCTCGAAGCCGGGGTTGTCGCCGGTGCCCTGGCCCAGGCGGAACTGCCACGCGTTGAGCAGCGGGACGGCCGCCGGCACGCCCGGCAGGGCGGCCCGGGTCGCGGCGTCGGGCGCGAGGCCCGCGATGGGCCGGTCCTGGCGCATGATCGCCTCGAGCTGGCGGATCGAGTCGAAGTCGTGGCGGGTCGTGAGCACGATCTCGCCGGTGCGGTCGTCCAGGCGGGCCGAGATCGGGCCGGCGTCGCCGCCGGTCCAGCCGCCCTCCACCAGCATCGGCTCGAAGCGCTCGGCGACGGCCTCGGGCGCCGGCGCCTCGCCGAGGCCCAGGGAGCTCTGGGCCGAGCGGTCCACGGCGAGGCTCAGCTCGACGAAGCCGCTCCCCTTGCGGTCCAGCTCGACCGTGGTCGCGAAGCGGGCCTGGCAACCCGCGAGCAGCACGGCCGCGGCCAGGAGCACCGCCGCGCGGACCCACCTCACGCCGGCGGGAGGGCGTCGCGCCGGCGCATGAGCTCGACCGCGCGGGCGCGCTCGTCGCGATCGAGCGCGGCGAAGTCCTCGTCGGAGAGGTGGCCGACCCGGTGGTCCTGGGTGATCTCGCGGATGGCCGCGAGCGAGCGCTCGAGGTCCTCCTCGACCTGCCGGCGCTCGTCGTCGCCGGCGGGGACCGACTCGGCGAGGTGCGGACGCATGATGAGCGGCCAGGCGATCATCGCGATCACCAGCAAACTCGCGAGCCCCAGGACGACGACGGCCGCGATCACCGCGAGGCCCCGATCAGATGGCGGTGGCGCCCGAGCGCGCCGCCTCGGCGGCCGGCTCGCGACGCGCCGCCGCGCGGTCGGGCCACGCGGCCACCAGGCCGCCCGCGACCACGATCACCCCGGCGATCCAGAGCCACATCACCAGCGGGTTGACGAACGCCGAGATCGTCGCCGTGCCGTTCTCGTCGAGCCCGGTGAGCACCAGGTAGAGGTCGCGCGTCGGGCTCGAGTCGACGGCCACCTCGGTCGAGCGCTGCTGGCTCGCCCGGTAGAAGTTCACGCCCGGCGACATGGTCCCGATGCGATCGCCGCTCTTGTAGACGCCGAGCGTCGTGTCCACGCTCATCAGGTGGTCGTTCGCCGACCGGCTCGAGTCCTCGTAGACGAACGTGTAGCCGGCGACGGTCGCGGACTCGCCCTGACTCAGCGAGAAGTCGCGCTGGGTGGAGAAGCTGTTGGAGCACGCCAGGCCGACGAAGAGCACCACGATCCCGAGGTGCACCAGGTAGCCGCCGTAGCGCCGCCGGTTCCGCGCCACCATGCCGACGACCGCCCCGGGCCAGGAGACGCCGCCGAGCGCGTGGCGCACCCGCGCCCCGCGCCAGAACTCGCCGCCGATGCAGGCGGCCACGAAGACCGCGGCGGTCAGCACCGCCCCGGCGGCCGGGCGCTCCCAGGCGTCGGTCACGATCGCCAGCACCACCGCCCCGACGACCGTCACGTAGAGCGGCATCACGAAGCGCCGGCGCAGCTGGGTCAGCGAGGCCTTGCGCCAGGCCACCAGCGGGCCGACCCCGGTCAGCACCAGCAGCGCGAGGCCGATCGGCATCGCCACCTGGTCGAAGTAGCCCTGGCCGACCGCGATGCGCGAGCCGCGGACGGCCTCGGAGAGGATCGGGTAGACCGTGCCCCAGAAGACCGCGAAGGCGAGCCCCACCAGCAGCAGGTTGTTGAAGAGGAAGATCGCCTCGCGCGACAGGTAGCTCTCGAGCGAGTGCTTGCTGCGCAGGTCCGGCAGGCGCGAGATCAGCAGCGCCACCGAGCCGGCCGCGATGATCGAGATGAAGGCCAGGAACCACGGCCCCAGGGTCGACTCGCCGAAGGCGTGGACCGAGCTGACCACGCCGGAGCGGGTCATGAAGGTCCCGAACAGCGCCAGCGTGAAGGTCAGGATGACCAGCGACATGTTCCAGACCTTCAGCATCCCGCGGCGCTCCTGCACCATCACCGAGTGCAGGAAGGCGGTGGCCACCAGCCACGGCATCAGGGCCGCGTTCTCGACCGGGTCCCAGGCCCAGTAGCCGCCCCAGCCGAGCTCCTCGTAGGCCCAGCGCGAGCCGAGCAGGATCCCGATGCCGAGGAAGAGCCAGGCGAAGATCGTCCAGCGGCGGACGCTCGTGATCCAGGCCGTGTCCAGCCGGCGCGTGGCCAGCGCGGCCATCGCGAAGGCGAACGGCACGGCGAGCGAGACGTAGCCCAGGTAGAGCATCGGCGGGTGCGCCTGCATGTAGGCGTTCTGCAGCAGCGGGTTCAGGCCGCCGCCCTCGGCCGGCGCGGTCGCCAGGGTCTCGAACGGGCTGGTCACGAACGAGAGCAGGCCGGCGAAGAACACCGCGATGCCCATGAGGACGGCGACGACCACGGGCATCAGCTCGCGGTTGCGCCGGCGGTTGGTCCACACCGCCAGCGCCGCGAATCCGGTGAGCAGCCAGCCCCAGAGCAGCAGCGACCCGGCCTGGCTGGCCCAGAGCGCGGTGAGCTTGTACTGCCAGCCGAGCGTGCTCGAGCTGTAGCCCGCGACGTTGCGCAGGGCGAAGTCGTCCGTGAGCAGCGCCGCCCACATGGTCCCGATGGCGAGCGAGCTGAAGCCGAAGACGCCGTAGACGGCGCGCTCGGCGCTCTGCTGCCAGTCGCGCCGGCCCGCGCGGCGGGAGCCCAGCGCCATGACGATGGCGTAGATCGCGGCGGCGAGCGCCAGCAGCAGGGCGGCGCGGCCGACGATCTCCATCAGGTGGACGCCTGGGTGTCCTCGGGGCGGTCCGTGAACTTGGACGGGCAGAGCGCGATCATCGAGTTGCGCTCGGCCCGGAAGACGCCGTTCTGCAGCCGGCCGGTGAGGACCAGCTCGCGCTTGTCCTTGAAGGTGTCCGGCACCGAGCCGCGATAGACCACCCGCACGCGAGCCTTCGGGTTCTGCTTGTCCACCAGCCAGAAGCGCAGCCCGCCCTCGGTCTGGGCGAGGGCCGCGGCGTCGCGCGGCGAGCCCTCGGCGACCAGGCCGTTCAGGCGGTAGGTGCTGCCGGCGGTCAGCTCCTCCGGGCCGGCGTAGCTCTGCACGGCGCCGCCGAAGCTGGTCCAGAGCAGCCAGCCGCCGAGCGCGACGGCGAGCGTCAGGGCGATGGTGAAGCGGAAGCCCGATCTCACAGCCGGCCGATCGTAGCAAGGGTCCCAGGCCGCGCCGCAGGTGACGGACGCCCCCGGCCGCGCGCGAAGCGGCCCTGCCCTCAGGGCGTCGCGGGCGCCTCCGGGCGAACCACGAAGAGGTCCGGCGTGCGGGCGCGCACGCCGTCCGGGCGCACGGCCACCAGCCGCCCGCCGCGCTCCCGCTCCCAGCGCTCGGCCCACCGCGCGGCGAGCATCGAGCCGCCGCCGATGCCCGCCGCGACGGCCGGGATGGTGACCGCCACCGCCAGGCCGAGCAGCGCGACCGCGACGGCCACGTAGACCAGCATCGCCACCCCGACCAGCACCGCGCGCCGGGGGCGCAGGCCGGAGTCGGGCAGCACCTCGGCGCCGAACGGCGCCGGGCGGGCGGCGGCGGCGCGCTTCTCGAGGCCGCCGCGCTCCAGCGTGAAGCCGATCCAGGTGACGAAGATCGCCCCGACGACCGCCGCGCCCAGCGCGACGCTGCCCTCGCGCGCGCCTTCGCTCCCGACCGCCACGACCAGCAGGCCGGCCGCCGCCCCGAGGCCCACGAAGAGACGCCCGACCGCGCGGCGCTGAAGGGCGATCGGGACGTAGGTCGCCACGGTGGAATGGTGGCAGGCCCGCGCGAGCAAATGGCGGCAAAGGCAGTGGTATTTCTGATATATCAGCCCGGCGCACATCGAAACTCGGAAAGGGACGTGCCCGGATGAGCGGACGGAACGAGGTGCTGGTCACCACCGATTGGGTGGCCGAGAACAACGGCGACCCGGCCTACCGGCTGATCGAGGTCGACGAGGACACCGCCGCCTACGAGGGCGGTCACATCGCGAACGCGATCGCCTGGCACTGGAAGGCGGACCTCCACGAGGGCCTCCGCCGCGAGTTCCTCTCGCAGGACCGCCTGGTGGAGCTGCTCGGGCGCTCGGGCGTGGGCGCGGACACCACCGTGGTCCTCTATGGCGGCAACAACAACTGGTTCGCGACCTACGCCTACTGGCTCCTTCGGTACCTGGGCTTCGACCGGGTCAAGCTGGTGGACGGCGGCCGCAAGAAGTGGGAGCTCGAGGGCCGCGAGCTGACGACCGAGGTCCCCGAGATCGCCGCGGCCGAGCCGGGCGCCCTGGAGGCCGTGCGCGACGAGCTGCGCGCCTTCCGCGACGACGTGCTGGCCCACATCGGCGGCGAGGGCAACGCCCTGGTCGACGTCCGCAGCCCGGCCGAGTACGCCGGCGACCTGGTCGCCCCGCCGCACCTGCCGCAGGAGGCCGCCCAGGTCCCCGGCCACATCCCGACCGCCGCCAACGTGCCGTGGGCGAGCGCGGCCAAGGACGACGGCTCGTTCAAGAGCGACGAGGAGCTGATCGCCCTCTACGGCAACGTCGGCGTCTCGCCGGAGAAGGACGTCATCGCCTACTGCCGCATCGGCGAGCGCTCCAGCCACACCTGGTTCGTGTTGCACGAGCTGCTGGGCTACCAGCGGGTGCGCAACTACGACGGCTCCTGGACCGAGTACGGCTCCCTGGTGGGCGTGCCCGTCGAGCGGTAGGGAGCGAGGGACGGGGGCGCCGGGCACGCCGGCGCCCCCGCAGCGTCAGACCGTGACGCGCAGGACCAGCACGGCCATGTCGTCCCGCAGCGGGCCGGCCTGGAAGGTCGTGACGGCGTCCTCGACCCGGGCGGCCAGCGCCTCGGCCGAGGCTCCCGGCGCCCCGGCGAGCGTGCGCCGCAGCCGCTCCTCGCCGAAGAGCTCCCCGCCGGTGCGGGCCTCCGTGACCCCGTCGGTGTAGAGCACCAGCGCGTCGCCGGGGGCCAGGGCGACGGTCTGGTCCTCGAGGTTGGTCTCGGCGAAGGGGCCGAGCATGCGCCCCGGGTGCCCGATCCAGTCGGTCCGCCCGTCGGCTCGGAGCACCAGCGGCAGCGGGTGGCCGGCGGTGGCGACCGTCGCCCGGAAGCCGCGCGGCGTGGGCACCAGCCGGACGTAGAGCACCGTGAAGAAGCGCGTGTCGTCGCCCCGCTCGCTGCGGATCAGCTCGTTCAGGTCGTCGAGCAGCCGGCTCGGCGCCGGGTCATGGCGGCCCAGCGCGCGGATGCCGTGCCGGGCCAGCGAGGTGAGCGCGGCGGCCTCGACGCCCTTGCCGCAGACGTCGCCGATGGCGGCGCCCCACGCCCGGCCGGCGGCGAAGAGGTCGTAGAAGTCGCCGCCGACCTCGGCGCCCTCCCCCATCGGCGCGTACCGGGCGGCCGCCTCCAGGCCGGGGATCCGGGGCAGGCCCGGCGGCAGCAGGCTCTGCTGCAGCACCTGCGCGATGCGCCGCTCCTCGGTCAGGAGGCGCAGGTTGTCGACCGCCAGACCGGCGCGGCGGCCGAGCAGGCGCATCAGGTTGACGTCCTCCTCCGCGTAGCGCCGGCCGGGCCGGTCGACGACCGCGGTCAGGATCCCGAGCGTGCGATCGCGCGCCTGCAGGGGCACGGCGATCGCCGACCAGGGACCGGAGGCGTCCGAGGTCGCCACCGGCATCCCCTCCCGGAGCACCCGCGCGGCGGTGGCGCGGCGCGCGGCCGCCAGCGCCCCGCCGCCGACGCCCTCGCGGAGGGCCCGCTCCTCGTCGGCGCCGAGGCCCTCGATGGCCACCAGCCGCGGGCGGCCCTCGCGGTCGCGCAGGTCGATCGCCACCGCGTCGGCCATCGTGGGCACCAGCAGGCGGGCCAGGCCGGCGAGGCGCACCTCCTCGTCCGGGCCGACGTCGAGCATCGTCCCGAGGTCCGACAGCAGCTGGAGGCGCGCCTGCGCCCAGACCCGGTCGGTGATGTCCTCGACGAATGCGCCGACCGCGGTGATCTCGTCCGAGAGCGGGTCGCGGACCGGATACCAGCTCTCCTGCAGGTGCCGCGCCGGCCCGCCCACGCCGGCCGCGTCGCGGGTGGCGATCACGTCGACCGCCGACTCGCCGCCGGCGAGCACGCGCTCGACCAGCGCCCGGTGGAAGCCCGCGGGCTGCGAGGCGTCGCCGCCCTCGGGCAGCAGCTCCTCGGGCCGGCGGCCGAGGTGGGCCTCGAGCCCCATGCCGGTGATCGCGGCCAGCGCGGGGTTGGCGCGCAGCAGCCGCCCGTCCCGCGAGAGCAGGGCGAAGCCGATCGGCGCGGCGTCGAGCACCAGGTCGAGCAGCCGGCGCGACTCACGCGAGGCGACGTCGAGGGCGCGCAGGTCGGTGACGTCGGCGCACGACCCGATGTGGCCCAGGAAGCGGCCGCCCGCCTCGGCCCGCGGCACGCCCCGGTCGGCGATCAGGCGGTACTCGCCGTCGGCCCCGCGCAGGCGGTACTCGACCTCGAGCTCCTTCGCGCCCTCGACGGCCTCGCGCAGCGCCGCCACGAGGCGCGGCAGGTCATCCGGGTGCACCGCCCGCTGCCAGCCGTCCTCGAGCTCGTCCTCGAGGGCCCCGCCGGTCAGCTCGAGCCAGCGCCGGTTGACGAACGTGCGCCGGCCGCGGTCATCGCCCATCCAGACCATCGCCGGCAGGGCGTCGGCCAGGGTGGTGAAGGACGCGCTCTCGTCGATCATCCGCCGCGCCGCGCGCTCGCGCTCGCTGATCTCCTCGACCACCGCGACCGCGCCGACGGTCCCGCCGCCCGGCGCGAGGATCGGGTGCAGCGTCATGAGCCGGAAGCGGTCGCCGTCGACACCGTTGCTCCAGCGGACCTCGTCGTGGGCCACCCGCCCGGTGCGCGCCACGCGCAGCGCCAGGGCTTCCATGGCGTCCCCCACCGGGCCCGGCAGCACGTCGGTCACCGGCCGGTCCACGTGATCCTCGGCGGCGATCCCGTCGAGCCCCGCCAACGCCTCGTTCGCCCATGCGTAGCGCCGGGCGCCGTCGATCAGCGCGATGCCGAGCCCGCAGCCGCGGACCAGGGTCTCGAGCAGGGCGCCCGCCGTGGCGGGCGAGGCGACCGCCGCGGCGAGGAGCGCGGTGCCGCCCTCGGCGACCGCCGCGGCGTCTTCGTCGTGCTCGCCGGGTCTCGGGGCCATCGCGAGTCCACGATACTTCGGGTCCGGACCGGCCCACCACACCCGGGAGCCATTTCCGGACATCCGGCCGGGGAACCGGGGCCGCGGGGAGGCTCTTTGGACATCAGCACCTGGGAGATCGTGGCCCGGCTGGGGGCGGCCGCCGGCCTCGCCGCGATCGTCGGGCTGGAGCGCGAGCTCCGCGGGCATCCCGCCGGCCTGCGCACGCATGCCCTCGTGGCGCTCGGCGCGGCCCTGTTCACGATCGCCGGGGCCTACGGCTTCCCCGAGTACGCGCGCGGCGCCAACATCGACCCCTCCCGGGTGGCGGCCCAGGTCGCGACCGGCATCGGCTTCGTCGGCGCGGGGGCCATCCTCAAGATCGGCGTGAGCGTCCGGGGGCTCACCACCGCGGCCACGCTCTGGCTCAGCGGCGCGCTCGGCGTCGCGGCCGGGGCGGGCATGTACGAGGCCGCCTTCGCGGGCACGGCCTGCATCATCGTCGTCGTCCTGGGGCTCCGGCTGCTGCGCGGCCTCGTTCGCAAGGACGTGCAGCTGGCCGTGGAGTATCAGCACGGCCACGGGACGCTCGGCTGGCTGATCCTCGAGCTCGAGCGGCGCGGGGCCGCGGTCGGCGCCGTGCGACTGGCGTCCGACGAGGAGGTGGGCGAGGGGGTGCGGCGCGTGAACGTCCGGGTCTCGCGCCGCGACGCGGACCTGGAGATGCTGATCGACGAGGTGCGCCGGCGGCCCGAGGTCCGCCAGGTCGAGATCGAGGAGGACAGCTGATCAGGTGATGCCGGCCTCCGCGGCGAGGGCGCCGTCGAAGGGCCAGCGGCGGTCCGCGTGGCGCTCGGCGGCGTCGCGGAGCGCGGCCCAGGCGCACTCGCGCATCTCGTCCGGGTAGCCCATCTCGATCGCCCGCCGGCGGAACTGCTCCCGGTCCAGCAGCCGGACCTCGCCGTCGTCGATCTCGAGGTCCAGGTCGAGGTCGACGAAGCGCAGCACGCCTCCGGCGGCGGGCTCGACCGGCGCACAGGCGTCCACCGTGTAGGCGGCCGGCCGCCCGTCGGGGCCCAGGGTCGCCGTGACCACCCAGCAGCGGCCGGTCGTGACCGAGATCTGGTCGTGCTCGGCGCGCTCGACGGTCCCCTTGCGCGGCCGCGCGATCGCCGTGCCCGCCGCGGTGCGCCAGGCCTGCACGGGCGGCCGCGCCGGCAGCAGCAGCGCCGGCCAGCGCGCGGATACCGACCCGTCCCACTTGGCCTTCTCGACCGTGATCGGGGTGGGGCCCGTCACGGCCGGGATCGGCTCAGGCGGTCGGCGGGGCCTCGAGCGCGCTCGGGTCGGCCACCACCTCGATGTGGTCGCCCACGAGGGTCAGCTCGAGCAGGCGGCCGACCGGGCCGGTCGGCGGCGCCACGACCACGAAGCGCCGGCTCTCGGCCTGCGCGCGGCTGACCGCGTTCAGGATGGTCCGCAGCGCCGAGGAGTCGATCAGCTCCAGGTCGCGGAGGTCCAGCGCCAGGATCGGCGGCGCCTCGCTCTCGAGCAGCGCGAGCGCGCTCTCGACCTCGGGGACCGAGGCCAGGTCGAAGTCGCCCGAGACGGGAAGGATGCGCACGTCGCCGGTGGCGGCGATCGTGCCGATCTGGAACCCGCTCACGAGCGCGGGTGGAGGTCGCTCAGTACCACTTCCCCTTCGCGAAGCCGCCGAAGGCGACCAGGCCGATCAGGGCGATGATAATCCCCAGCAGGTTGCTGCCGAACAGGATCACGAGGATCCCGACGATCACGAGGATGCCCCCGAGGCCGATCCCGCCCAGCTTCGACGAATCCTTGGTCCGCGCCATCCGTCCCCCCTCGACGTGCGGCCGCGCCGCGCGGCCGGTCCGCCCGAGCGTACCCCCTCCCCCGCCCCGACAAACGGAGGCGGGTCAGGCTGAGGAAGGCTCGCCCCAGGCGGTCGCGACCAGCGTCCGCGATCCGCCGCGCTCGCGGTGCTCGCAGAGGTAGATCCCCTGCCAGGTGCCGAGCGCCAGCCGCCCGCCGCTGACCGGCAGCGTGAGCGACGGCCCGATGAGGACCGCCTTCACGTGGGCCGGCATGTCGTCGGGCCCCTCCAGGTCGTGGCGGAACCAGGGCGTCTCGTCGGGGACGGCCCGGCGGAACCACTCCTCGAGGTCGCGCCGCACGTCCGGGCTGGCGTCCTCGTTCAGGGCCAGCGAGGCCGACGTGTGGCGGATGAAGAGGTGGAGCAGGCCCACCCGCAGGCCGCCGAGCTCGGGCAGGGCGTCCTCCACCTCCCGGGTGACCAGGTGGATCCCGCGCTCGCGCGGCGCGAGGGCGAAGGTGCGCTGGACCCAGGTCACCGGATCACGGGCCGAGGCCGTCGAGGACGCCGATGAGGTCCAGCAGGGCGAGGAAGATGAGGATCGCGGCGGCGGCCGCGTACCAGGCCCAAGCGGGAGTGCGGCGCTCATGGGACGGGTCGGGCACGGACCCCATGATGAGAGCCGGGGCCGCCCGGCTCAACGGCCGTCCGTCCCCCGCGCGGCGGCCGCATGGACGCGTGCACGCCTCGCGGCGGGGATCGACCCGGTCGCCGAGCTGGCCGGCAACCGCGTCGTGGTCCGCGTGCCGGTGGACATCACCTGCTTCGTGCCCGGACCCAAGACCGCCTACGTCTCGCTGTCGGTCACCCAGGCGTCGGCGGGTCGGTCTCCGCCTGCCCCGAGCCGGTCGCCGAGGCGACGGCGGGGGCCTGCGAGTCGCTGGACGCCGAGGCGCAGGACCTCCTGCTGCTCCGGAAACTGCGAGTCTGTTGCCGCACGGTCCGGGCGCGCGGCACGGCGCGCCCGGATCTGCATCTCTTCCGGCGCCGTCCTCAGTCCCCCGGCCAGGTCCCGGTCAGCTTGCGGAAGGCCTCGGCCCCGCCGCGGTCCACCGCCGCCTTGACCGCCGCGAACACCGCGCCCTCGATCGCCGCCGCGGGCACCACCTTGGCCCAGCCCTGCTCGCGGTCGGTCGCGCTCGGGGGCTCGTCCTCGTCGGCCACCCACTGCCAGATCTTCTTGAAGAGCCTGCCGGCCAGGATGCCGCCGATCACGCCGAAGACCAGGCCGAGCGGCTTGTAGAGCAGCTTCGTCATCGGATCGGCTCGCCGATCCCGGCGCGCTCGCGCCGGCGCAGGCGGGTCGTCATCAGCCGCGCGAGCCGTCCCACGTCCGCGGCGCGACGGCGCCCGAAGCGCCGGGCCTGCACCCGCAGGCTGGCCCGCGTCGCGAGCGCGTCGGCCGTAGCCGCCAGCTCGCTCCGCGTCACCGTGATCTCGCGCCGGATCGAATCCGGGTCCTGACCCATTCGACGTCCTCCCTCAGCGTCTCGACGGTCTCCTTCGGCGGCGGGGGCGTCGCCCGCCGCACCTGCCCGCGACCGGCGAGCGCCAGGCCGCCGGCCAGCGCCCCCAGCGCGACCGCGACGATCAGGGCGGCCAGCCACGCGGCGAGCACCAGCGCGAGCGCCACGATCGCCAGCGCGGTGGCCGCGCCCGCCAGCAGCACCCCGATCAGGCCGGCGCCGCCGAGCATCCCGGCGCCGATGCCGGCCTTCTTGCCCTTCTGGGCCAGCTCGGCCTGGGCCAGCGCGAGCTCCTGGCGGGCGAGCGTGCGCGTCCGGTCCGAGAGCCGGCGCACCAGCTCGGCCGTCGAGAGCTTCTCGAGGTCCTCTGGCCGGACGGCGCGGCCTCGCCCGGCCCCGTCGGCCGAGCCGTCGCCGTTGCCCAACAGGTCCTGCTCGGGCGCCTGGAGCTCGTGCTCGGCCGGCTCGCCCTGACGAAGCTCGCGGCTGCGCTCGGCCTCGGCGTTGAGCTCGGCCCCGAGCAGCAGCGCGATCGAGCTGATCCAGAGCCAGGTGAGCATCACGAACACCGCCGAGAGCGAGCCCCAGGTCTTGTTGTACGAGCCGAACATGCTCGTGTAGACCGAGAAGAGGCCCGAGGCGAGGAGCCAGACCACGACCGCGACGACCGCCCCCGGGGACAGGAACGTCCAGCGCGGGTGGTCGACGTTCGGCCCCAGGTAGAGCAGCGTGGCGAAGGCCGCCAGCAGCCCGATGATCAGGACCGGCCACTGCCCGGCCCACCAGATGAGGTCGACGGTCCCCTCCGCATTCACCGCCTCGCCAACCCACGAGGAGATGGCCGGTCCGAGGATCAGCAAGCCCATCACCAGCACGAGCGCGAACGTCACCGTCACGACCATCAGGAGCGCGATCAGCCGCTGGCGGATGAAGCTCCGCGTCTCGTCCCGCCCGTAGGCGCGGTTGAACGCGCGCATGAACGCGGTCATGGCCCCGCTGGTGGTCCAGAGCGCCAGGGCGAGGCCGACCCCGAAGACCGTGCCGGCGCCGCCGCCCTTGAGGCGCTTGAGCGAGTCCTCGAGCATCGTCGCGACCTCGGCCGGGATGATGCCGGTCATGCGGTCCGTGAGCGCGGTGATCTGGTCCGGGCTCATGATCATCGTCGCGGCGCCCAGGACGACCAGCAGCGCGGCCGGGATCGCCAGGAACGAGTAGTAGGCGAGCGCCGCCGCCATGTCGGTCACGCCGTCGTCCATGAAGCCCTTCAGCGTCCGGCGCGCGATCGCCTTGTAGTCGCGCGTCGAGAGGTCGTCGAGCCCGGGGTCGTGAAGCGTGGGCTCGCCGTGCTCGGGCAGGTGCTGGGGCGACTCGGGCACGCCGGCTTGCTCCCCGGTCGCCCCGCGCACCAAACGGGGTTCACATGGGGGTGTGGACGGACAGGATGTTGCCGCTGGGGTCGGTGAACCAGGCGATGTCCGGCCCCTGGCCGCGCGCGATGCCGCGCTCGTCCTGGTCGAAGCCCTCGTAGCGCTCGAACGTCACGCCCCGGGCGGCGAGCCCGTCGACGGCCGCGTCGATGTCGTCGACGATGAAGTTGAGGATCGTGAAGACGGCCGGGACGTGGTCGGCCTTGGCGTAGATCAGCGTCGGGCGGTCGCCGGCCAGCTCGAGCTGCATCAGGCCGCCCTCCTCGGACAGCGTCGTGACGCGCAGGCCGAGCGTCTCGGCGTAGAAGGCGCGCGCGGCGGCGAAGTCGCCGACCGCGAAGCCGCTGTAGGCCTGGGTGTCCGCGAACATCGGGTCACTCCTCTCATCGGGTACACCGGTGCAGACCGCCGCGAGGCCCGGAACTCATCGCCCGGGCGGTCCCAGCAGCTCCTCGAGCCAGCCGCGCACCGCGGCGGTCAGACCGGCGGCGTCGGAGCGCAGGGCGTGGTCGCCGGCCACCAGGACCACTCGCCGGGACGGGCCCTCCGGCGGGATCCCGAACGGGTCGCGCTCGCCCTGGACGACCAGGGCCGGCACCGCGACGGCCTCGAGCTCGGGCAGGCGGCTCGGGCGCTCCGTCCGGCCCGGCGGGACGAGCGGAAAGGCCAGGCAGAGCACGCCGGCCGCCCCGACGGCCTCGGCGGTGCGGCACGCGACGCGGGCGCCCGAGGAGCGGCCGCCGGCGATCAGCGGCACGCCCGCGAACGACCCGGCGCGCAGATGCGCCATGACCGCGGTCCAGGCCGCGTCGAGCTGGCGCGCCGGGCTCGGTCCGCGCCGGCCGGCGACGCGGTAGGGCTGCTCGACCAGCGCGACCGAGACGCCCAGCTCGCGCCCGACCCGGGTCGCGAGCTCCAGGTCGCGCGAGCCCACCCCGCCACCGGCGCCGTGTCCCAGGGCCAGCCCCGCCCGCGGCGTGCCGGCCGCGTGCAGGTGCACCCGGGCGGGCCCGTGCGGGGTCTCGACCTCCTCGACGGCCGGGTCGGCCGTCGTCGTCACTCCGGCTCCGGCGCGCCGGGAAACTGCTCGGGCAGCCCGAAGCGCGCGAAGGCCGCCGGCGTCATGTGGCCGCCGACGTCGCCGAACCGCTGGAAGAGCCACGGCGCCAGGAACGCCGTGACCGAGGCGATGCGGTCGCCGCGCAGCGTGAGCACGTCGATCGCGCCGGCGAAGTAGTCGCCCCGCTCCTCGTCCCACATGTAGCAGCCGATCGCGACCTGGCCGTTGACGCGCGTCGGCAGGTGGCGCCAGCGCTCGCGGCCGGGGTACTCGATCAGGAAGGTCCGCAGGGCCTCGCCCCGGAACCAGCCCGGCAGCGGCGGCATCGACCAGGTGGCGTCCTCGGCCAGCAGCGCGATCACGGCCTCGACGTCGCCGCGGCCCATCGCGTCCATGTACGCGCTGACGAGCTCGGTCAGCTTCGCGTCGCCCAGCGCGCGCAGCGTGGCCTGCTGGCTCTGCTCGGGCAGCTTCTCGTCGGCGGCCTTCCGGGCCCGCTGCAGCGCGCTGTTCACCGCCGGCACCGTGGTGTCGAGCGCCTCGGAGACCTCCTGCGCCGAGAAGCCGAGCACCTCGCGCAGCACCAGCACGGCGCGCTGGAGCGGCGGCAGGTGCTGGAGCGCGGCGATGAACGCGAGCTCCACGCCCTCGCGCTGCTCGTAGCGCGCGTCGGGGCCGGCCAGCCCGTCGGGAAGGCCGAGCCGCTCGTCGGCGTAGGGCTCGATCCAGACGCCCTCGGCCAGCGGCATCCCCGGGCCGTCGTGCGGGTCGGCGCCCGGTCCGTAGTCGATCGGCAGCACGCGCTTGGGCCGGCGGGCGAGGCTGTCCAGGCAGGTGTTGGTGGCGATGCGGTAGAGCCACGAGCGCACCGAGCTGCGGCCCTCGAAGCGCGCCAGCCCGCGCCAGGCGCGGATCAGCGCCTCCTGCAGGGCGTCCTCCGCGTCGTGCACCGAGCCGAGCATCCGGTAGCAGTGGGCGTGCAGCTCGGCGTGGCGCGGCTCGATCAGGCGCCGGTAGGCGTCGTCGTCGCCGGCGCGGGCCGCGGCGAGCAGGGCCTGCTCCTGCGGGCTCGATGTCGTGGGCGCGCTCATGCCCGCGCGAAGCCTAGCCGGGGGCCGCGCGATGAGTTCCCGCCGGCGGGCCGGTCTGAGTTGACGAGACCATGCCCCGACGCCCCTCCCGACCCCTCGTGCACCTCGAGCTGCACACCGCCGACCTGGCGAGCGCATGCGCCTTCCACGCCCTGCTGCTGGGCTGGCGGCCCGAGCGCGTCGAGGCCGGCGGCGCGAGCTACTGGGCTCTCGGGCTGGGGGGCGAGGTGGGCGGTGGCGTGGTCGAGTGCGCCGCCGAGAGGCCGCTCTGGCTCCCCTACGTGGAGGTGCCCGACGTGCCGGGCGCCACCGAGCGCGCGCGGGCGCTGGGGGCCGAGGTGACGCTGGAGCCGCGGCGGGGCCCGGGCGGGTGGCGCAGCGTCGTGTCGGGGCCGGCCGGCGCCGAGATCGCCCTCTGGCAGCCCGCCCCTCGCGACCGCTCTCCCTAACGGGCCGCGTGACGGCTGGCGGGGTGGCGCGGCAGGCCGTCGTCGGGGATCGGCTCCCACGGGGCCGCGAAGTCGGTGAACTGGCGGACGCTCGGGCGAATCCCCGGGTCGCCGTCGAAGGCGCCCATGCGGATGCCGATCGGGTCGGCGTGGCGGTGGTTGCGGCCGAAGAGCGACGAGCCGCAATCGCCGCAGAACCACTTCTCGCCGCCGCCCTCGGGGTGCCAGACCCGCAGGCGGTCCTCGCCGGCGACGATCCGGAAGGTCCCCTCGGCCGGGTGCGCGTTGGGCGACGCCGCGGTGCCGCTGCGCCGCTGGCAGCGGCGGCAGTGGCAGTAGCTCGCGGCGACGAGCGGCGCGGTGACCTCGAACCGGACGGCGCCGCAGTTGCAGCCGCCGGTGAGCGGGAGGTCGGTCATGGTCGGCGGCTCTCCTCGCACGGGCGTGGGAGGCGAGCGTACGACGCCCCGCGGTCAGCCGGAGGCGCTCGAGGTCTCGTGGCCCGCGGCGTCCGCCGTGTCCGCCAGGACCGCGAGGAGCTCGGCCACGCTCCCCCGCCGGGCGATCGGGTCGGGGAGCTGGAGGTGCACGTTGATCGTGTACCGGTTGCGCCGCCCCTGCCGCTCGCGGGTGAGATACCCGGCGGCGGCGAGCTCCGTGACGATCCGGTGCGCGGCCCGCTCCGTGATGCCGACGCGATAGCCGATGTCGCGGAGCCGTACCTCGGGGTCGTGGGCGATGCAGATCAGCACCTGGGCGTGGTTGGTCAGGAAGCCCCAGCCGGGAGTGCGGTCGTGAAGCATGATGCAAGCCTACTGTTTCTAGAAATCTCTTTCATGATATCGTAGCCCGATCCATACCAGAGGCCGGGAATCGCTTCTCCTGGCCCCGGGACCGGGAGGAACCCCCGATGCTCGCAGGGACACCCATCCACCCCCTTCCGACGGCGCGCCGCCGGGGTCCCCCTCGGGGCCTGGGACTCATGGCCCTCACCCTCCTGGTGACGCTGGCGATCCCGCTGAGTCAGGCGGTCGCGGCGCAGCCGACGGTGGGCCTCGGCACCGCCGAGAGCTTCGCGGTCCTCGCGGGCGCGGCGACGACCAACACCGGCCCGTCGACGATCGGCGGCGACCTCGGGGTGGCCCCGGGCAGCGCCCTGACCGGCGTCCCGCCCGCCACCGTGAACGGGACGGTCCACGTCGCCGACGCCGTGGCGGGCCAGGCGCAGTCCGACCTCACGATCGCCTACGACGACGCCGCGGGCCGGACCCCGGCCCTCGCGATGTCCGGCGATCTCGGCGGGCTCACGCTCACGCGCGGCGTCTACAGGTCCGGATCCTCCCTCGGGCTGACGGGCGTCCTGACGCTGGACGCCCAGGGCGATCCGGATGCCGTCTTCGTCTTCCAGGCGGGCTCGACGCTCATCACCGCCTCGGGGAGCCGCGTGCGGCTGATCAACGGCGCGCAGCCGTGCAACGTCTTCTGGCAGGTCGGCAGCTCCGCGACGCTCGGGACGTCGTCGACCTTCGTCGGCACGATCCTGGCTCTGACGTCGATCTCGATGAACGACGGCGTCACGGTCGAGGGACGGGCGCTCGCCCGGAATGGCGCCGTCACCCTGATCGACGACACGATCACCGTGGCCCGCTGCGCGACCGGGGGCACCACGACGCCCGAGGGGACCACCCCGGACGGCACGACGCCCGACGGGAGGGCCCCCGGCGGCACGACCCCCGGCGGCGTCGTCCCCATGGGCTCGACCCCCGGCGGCGCCGCGCCCGGCAGTGGCACGCCCGGCAGTGGCACGCCCGGCACGGGTTCCCCCGCGGCCGGGACCCCGGGCGCCGCCGACGGCACCGCCGTCTTCACGACCCGCCCGCGCTCGATCGCGCAGACCGTCGCGCGATACGGCACCAGCCGCTGCATCGACGGCGGCTTCCGGGTCGCCGTCGACGGCCTCGCCATCCGCAAGGTCGTCTTCTCGCTCGGCCGGCGCGTCGTCGGGACGCGCGGGTCGGCGCCCTTCGTGGCGCTCGTGCGACCGACCCGCGGCATACAGCGGGTGAAGGCACGCGTCAGCGTAACCGACGGCACCCCCGCCCTGGCGCTCGGAATGCGCTG